>NZ_CP019646.1:1289452-1611815 GCF_001999965.1 Limihaloglobus sulfuriphilus
TGATCGCCACTGATACCCGCGCAGCTTATTATGAAAATTATGATAGTTTGAATTTCGCTGTTGTCTGCTGAGCCCGGCAATAATTTCATATAGACAATCGGTGAAATCTGTCTCGCAAAAACTAACAAATGCAAGCAAGATGCTTGCAAAAAAGAGATTAATATTGATAATTCATACCGGGAATAATATAATGCAACAGTGGTTGTAATAGTCATTTTTATGAAAGAACATTAACAGGATAATACGATATGATGAGCGTTCGGATTTTACTACTATCACTATTTATGTTTCCAATACTTTTTGCAAGCGGTTGTGCAAAAGAACTTTCCAAAACATCAAACATTTCAATAAAACGATCCAACCACAGTCATGTTTTATATTCACGCATGAAGCGATATAAAGGGGTTACGATACCAGATGTGATACAAAACATGAATCGAACCTATCGGATTATTTCATCTGTTGAATTATCACCTGAATTTGACATTCATGTTGAAACTGATCCGTACAAAATAACAGGTGCTTTTGAAGAGTCATTTTGTCTTTCAATAACAAAAGATATTCGAGTGATACCGGTTTATGTTATTTCAAAAAAAGATAGCTTGGCTGAAGAATTCACGGTTTCTACTGTTGCTGACCAACGCCCCAGTTTTAGAATGCATCCAGTTGAGATGTGTAAACATTTTTATCATCTTGATACTTATTTAGATTTATTCAAACCATACGAACCGGCTCACTATCAGTTCACAAATTATACACTTTCGGATTTTACGTTTTGGCTGGAACAACATCTCCATTGTATTATTGTAGATGAAACATGCCTTACAGGAGCTTACGATTTTGAACTTGTTACTGATAAGAAGAAGGGTGTCTCACTGATAGATAGCTTATCGGGGTTGGGATTTGATATAACCAGAGAAGAAAGAACTGTCGAAGCAATATACATAGATCAAATACAGGGTTGTCTTCCTTCTATGAAATTTAAACATGTTGATACCGAATATCTTATATATCCGGCATGGGAAAAATAACATTGCATTTCGTGATCGGCAGTTGTTAAGAAATACTTAACAACTGAATTCCCATCTAAGCCACCTTCATTTAAGATGTTATATGTATGCATACTTATATCAGGGACAGAGGTGTCAAAAAGTTCTGCAATCTGTGCCTGGCTGAGCCCTCTTTCAAAGCAGTGTCGCGCTGACACTTGCCGCCGCACTCCAGAAAAAAATGTCACAGATATTTTTTCTACAGCCAGCCGCCGCCGAGGAGTTTGAAAGCGTTTTCTTCGGGGAGGTAAACCGCGCAGGCCTGGCCGGGGGTAACTGCTGAGGCGGGCTGTTCAAAACGTACCAGTACATCCTTGTCCTCTACGATGATATCCGCCCACTGGCCGCGATGGTTGTATCGTATCTTGACAAACGCCCTGAATTCCTCCGCCGGCGGCACCAGCAGCCAGTTAAAATCCCGCACCGTTGCGACCTTCTGCATCAAATCCTCTTTTGAGCCCAGGACGACCTTATTAGAATGCGGCTCAAGCCTGACTACATACGCCGGCTCTCCAAGCGCGATTCCGAGCCCCCTTCTCTGGCCGATAGTATATTTATAAATACCCTCATGCCTTCCAAGAGCCGCCCCGTCAGTATCAACGATAAGCCCCTCTTTTTTTAATTCCGGGCAGAGCTTCTCCAGCATCGCCGGATAATCATCATCGGGCACAAAACATATTTCCTGTGAATCCGCCTTGTCGTGTATCGGCAGTTTAAGCTCGCGAGCCATATCCCTGACTCTGTCCTTTGTGAACTGCCCGACGGGAAAAATAACTCTTTGTAAATTTTCCGGTTCCACCATACAAAGAATATAAGACTGATCTTTAGCAGTATTCTTTGCGGTCAAAACCTCGCTGCCGCTGTCTGTGTGTCTGAGGCGAATATAATGCCCTGTAGCAAAGGCATCAGCCCCCCTTTGGCGGGCAAGTTCTATGAGTTTGCCGAATTTGATATGCCTGTTGCAATAGACACATGGATTTGGAGTGCGGGCGTTTTTGTATTCCTCTACGAAATACCGTATCACCGTCTCGGCAAATGTGCTGCGAAGATCAACCGCCTCCAGCTCAATGCCCAGGGCAGCCGCGACCCGGCGGGCATCGGATAGGTCCTGTTCAAAATCGTCATGGGTGATCATGTAAATCCCCGAGACGGCAAACCCCTGCTTTTGCAGCAGAGCCGCCGCGACAGAGCTGTCCACACCGCCGCTCATGGCGACCAGCACACTCGAGGTGGACGGTTCTATGTCTCTGGGAATATCCATAGGTTTGAAAAAAATAAGCAGGGCACGCATCATACCGCGGCCCTGCATTCTTAATTCCTAATTCTACATTCTTAATTCTTAATTCTCTCAGCCACCATGTCGCCGACCTCGGTGGTTGAGTAGCCCATCTGCGCCGCGGCCATGCTCTTGAGCTTGTTAGCCGTTGCCCAGCGTACCGCATTTTCAATCGCCTCTGCCGCCTCTGTCTCTCCGAGTGTCTGAATCATCATCGCTCCAGAAAGAATCGCCGCCAACGGGTTGATCTGGTTAAGCCCTGTAAACGAAGGCGCTGTCCCGCCGATCGGCTCGAACATGCTCACGCCCTCGGGGTTGATATTGCCGCCGGCCGCGATGCCGAGACCGCCCTGCGTGATTGCTCCCAGGTCTGTTATAATATCGCCGAACATGTTGCCGGTTACTACAATATCAAACATCTCGGGGCATTGAATCATGTAAATGCACGCCGCGTCAACATGGCAGTACGCACGTTTAATATCCGGATATTCCGCATCGCCGATTTCGTTGAAAGCACGTTCCCACAGGCCCCAGACATAGGTCAGCACGTTTGTCTTGCCGACAAGGGTCAGGGTGTTATCCTCACCCGCGCCGCGGGCCTTTTTGCCGTATTTGCGGGCATAATCAAACGCAAACCGCAGACAGCGTTCTACCTGAAAACGCGTATATACATTGCTCTGAACGGCTACCTCATTGGCTGTACCCATCTGCGAGTTTCCGCCGACGCCGGTATAAACCCCGCCGGTATTCTCACGGACTACAACATAATCAATCTCTTTGGGGCCTTTGCCCTTAATCGGTGTCTCAACTCCGGGGAACAGTTTCACCGGACGCAGGTTTATATACTGATCGAGACCGAAGCGCGCCTTTAGAAGCACTCCCTTTTCGAGGATCCCCGGTTTAATATCCGGATGCCCGATCGCGCCGAGCAGGATCGAATCGTAACCGCGAAGCTCTTCGAGTGTCTCGTCTGAGAGCGTCTCGCCGGTTTTCAGGTAGCGGGTGCCGCCCAGGTCATATTCTGTCTTTTCGAACTTGAAGCCGAACTTATCCTCTGCCGCGTTAAGTACCTTTACCGCCTCGGCTGTTACTTCCGGCCCGGTTCCGTCGCCGGGGATTACTGCTATTTTGTATGTGTTCATGTGGGATATTCTCCAGTTTGTAATAAAATTGTTAGAATTCAGGAGTTTGCGGCCAGAGCCTTATGATACGATGAAATCAGTTTTGCGATTTCTTCGGACTGCTGTGTCAGGGCAAATAATTCAGCCTTAGGATATGTCTCGGTCGCTTTATAAACCTCAATAACAAATCCATGAGCTTTTTGCCAGACGATCAGTTCCTGAAATGTTTTTGCCGGCTCACGCATCTAAATCCTGCATTCTAAATTCTATATTCTATATTCTGAATTCTGTATTCTGTATTCTGTATTCTAATTTCTATCATTTCTTCGCTATGTGATCCAAGAGCCCGCCGTCTTCTATAATCTTCAGGGCGAAATCAGGCAGCGGCTTGAACTCTATTTCTTTGTCCTGCGTATTGCTCTTTATTATGCCGGCTTTGAAATCAATATCGATATCATCGCCGTCATTTATCACCTTGTTGGCATCGGGAAGCTCTATTGGATAGAAGCCGCAGTCGATGCAGTTGCGGTAGAAAATCCGTGCAAATGAATTTGCGATAACCGCCGAGAGCTTCGCCCCCTGTATCGCCCAGACCGCGTGTTCGCGGCTGGAGCCGCAGCCGAAATCCTCGCCGCAGACCACGACATCGCCGGCTTTTGCCTTTTTCATGAAATCAGGATCAAGGTCTTCCATGCAGTGCGATGCGAGCTCTTCAACATTGTCAGTATTTAAATACCTTGCGGGAATTATCTCATCGGTATTTACATTATCACGCTGATAAACATGTGCTATTGCCATATTGTTTTGTCCTTTATATAAAATTTTTCTGTTCGATTCCGAAAATCAGGGCGGGTTACCACCTGAGAACCGCTCCGGTATCGGCACTTGTTGCCATCGCGGCATATTTGGCAAGATATCCGTCCTTTATCCTCGGCTCGGGCTTTTTCCAGTTCTTTTTACGCTCGGCGAATTCTGCTTCGCTGAGCTTAACCTCGATCCTGTTGGCGAGGATATCTATGTCTATGATGTCGCCTTCTTTTACAAGGCCGATCGGTCCGCCGACCGCTGCCTCGGGGCTGACATGCCCTATACATGCGCCGCGTGTGCCGCCGCTGAAACGCCCGTCGGTGATCAGTGCCACGCTGTCACCGAGACCGGCACCCATGATATAGCTGGTCGGGCTTAGCATTTCCTGCATTCCCGGTCCGCCCTTGGGGCCTTCATAGCGTATAACAACCACATCGCCGGCCTTGACCTTGCCCGCCAGGATGCCGTCGCAGGCTTCTTCCTGGCTCTCGAAGATAACCGCAGGCCCGCTGTGTGTGAGCATAGACTTGGAAACGCCGGCTGTCTTAACAACGCAGCCGTCAGGTGCGAGATTGCCGCGGAGAATACTCAAACCGCCGGTCTTTGTGTAGGCGTTCTCAAGCGTGTGGATGCACTCGGTGTTTTTTATCTGGGCATCGGCGATATTTTCTCCGAGGCTCTTGCCGGTAACCGTCGGCCGCGACATATCGAGCAGTTCTGTCTTGCTGATTTCTTTGAGGATAGCGCTGATGCCGCCGGCTTCATTCACATCCTGCATGTGCCAGTGGCTCGAAGGCGAAACCTTGCAGATATTCGGGCATTTCTGGCTTATCTCGTTTATATTGTTGAGATTGTATTCGATTCCCGCCTCGTTGGCAACGGCAAGTGCGTGCAGAACGGTATTTGTTGAGCCGCCCATCGCCATATCCAGAACAAAGGCATTGTCTATGTTCTTTGAGTTGAGGATATCCAGAGGTTTCAGGTCCATTTCAACGAGTTTGAGTATCTGGGCTCCGGCTCTTTTGTATAGATCCTGGCGTTTCGGGTCAACTGCCGGTATTGTGCCGTTGCCAGGCAGTGCTATTCCGATCGCCTCACACAGACAGTTCATCGAATTGGCGGTGAACATACCCGAACAGCTGCCGACAGTCGGGCAGCCCGTGCATTCGAGCTCATCAAGTTTTTCCTGGTCTATCTTGCCGGCGTTGAACTCTGCAACGCCTTCAAATATGCTTATCAGGTCAACATCCTTGCCGTCTTTGCTCTTGCCCGCCATCATCGGGCCGCCCGAGACAAATACTGTCGGGATATTAACCCGCATCGCCCCCATAAGCATCCCGGGAACGACCTTGTCGCAGTTAGGAATACATACCATACCGTCAAAGCAATGCGCCCTGCACATCGTTTCAACCGAATCTGCGATAATCTCCCTTGAAGCAAGGGAATACTTCATACCGGTATGCCCCATGGCTATACCGTCGCAAACGGCGATTGTATTGAACTCAAACGGCACACCGCCGGCGTCACGTATCGCCTGCTTGACGACCTCTGCCACCTTGTTTAGATGGGCATGGCCGGGAACTATCTCGCAAAAACTGTTCGCTACCGCAATAAACGGCTTATCGATCTGGCTTTTATCTATACCGCAAGCCGAAAGAAGCCCTCTGTGAGGAGCCTTTTGGAAGCCGCTCTTAATCATATCACTGTTCATGTTTATATCTCCAATACATAAATAAAAATTAACAAAATCCAAATTATACCGTTAAATCAGTCATTTGCAACGGCTAATGTGTGCGATGTTTTTTGTTTTGAGCGTTTGTTTTTCTGCCGCGTGCTTAAATATATTAAATCATATTTTGCATAAACTTATCTATGTGATATAATTATGATTTTGAGATTATGGCTCAAGCGGTTTTATCGCTGGAAAGCCCCGAAATATAACTATATTACAGCAGAAAATTATGCAGCCTGAAATAAGACGATATCTGACAAACATTGACACAGTATCGACACAGCAGTTTTTCACAGACGTGCTGGTAGTAGGTGCCGGCGTATCGGGACTTAGAGCGGCAATAGAAGCATCTGAAAAGTGCAGTGTTACCCTTGTCTGCAAGGATACCCTTGAAAAAAGCAACAGCTGGCTCGCGCAGGGCGGTATCGCATCAGTCCTTGACAAAGACGACAGTCTCGAGTCGCATTACGAAGATACAATCCGCACCGGATGCGGCTTATGTAACAATGAGACAGTCCGGCTGGTCGTGCAAAATGGGCCAAAACTGGTTCACGAGCTCAAAGACTGGGGAACAGAATTCGACATGGTCGGCGACAAATTCGCCGCGACGCTGGAAGGCGGAC
Source organism: Limihaloglobus sulfuriphilus (assembly GCF_001999965.1). Taxonomy (GTDB): domain Bacteria; phylum Planctomycetota; class Phycisphaerae; order Sedimentisphaerales; family Sedimentisphaeraceae; genus Limihaloglobus; species Limihaloglobus sulfuriphilus. The sequence continues at coordinate 1,296,061 of NZ_CP019646.1, forward strand.
ACTCCTTTGCCCGTATCGCCCACTCTCACGGCGACTCCACCGGCAGGGGCATAACCGAGGCTCTTATACGTAAAGCCCGTGGAATAAAGAACATAAATATAATTGAGGAATTTTTCACAATAGACCTTATAACCGATCAGGACAAAAACTGTCTGGGCATAATCGGCTATAACAGCAAACTTGGCACAGAGATAATCTGGGGCGGCTCGACAATTCTCGCAACCGGCGGAGCAGGAAGACTTTATCGCGAAACAACAAACCCCAGAGTTGCGACAGCCGACGGACTAGCTATGGCATACAGGGCAGGCGCGGTACTTGCAGACCTCGAAATGATGCAGTTTCACCCGACAACTCTTTACATTGCCGGCGCATCAAGGGCACTCATTACAGAAGCACTAAGAGGAGAAGGCGCGATACTTATAGACTGCAACGGCGATAGATTCATGTCCGATTATAATCCTGCCGGCGAGTTGGCGCCCAGAGACATTGTCAGCCAGTCAATTCTATCACAGATGCTCAAAACTAATTCCACGCACGTTTATCTCGATGTGCGGCATTTTAAAGAAGGTTTTTTCCAAAAACGCTTCCCATATATATACGAACTGTGCAAAGATTTTGATATTGATGTCCGCAAGGACCTTATACCAGTTCGCCCCAGCGCCCACTACATGATCGGCGGCATAAAAACAGACCTTCAGGCCAGAACAAATATTAAGGGCCTTTTCGCGGTTGGAGAGGCCGCGGCTACCGGCCTGCACGGCGCAAACAGGCTTGCCAGCAACTCACTTGTAGAGGGTCTCGTATTCGGACAGATAGCGGGGAAAAACGCAGCCTCGGACATTGATTCAGCAGGCATTGAAGCAAAACGCACCAGAGTGAACTATCATGTGCCGGTATCACAGCGAACTGTTCTGGACACGGCAGATGTAAGAAACTCGCTGCGTGCGCTGATGTGGAGAAATATCGGCATAACACGCCACGAAAAGGCACTGCAGGAAGCCCGGGAAATAATACTTTTCTGGCAGCGTTATGTCATGGACAAGGTTTTTGATGACTACGAGGGCTGGGAATGCCAGAACATGCTTACAGTCGCGATGCTTATGGCAGAATCCGCCCAAAAACGCAAAGAAAGCCGCGGCGTCCATTATCGCAGAGATTATCCCGAGAAAAAAGAAGATTTTGCTTTTCACATAGAAACCTGTATGGTTTAATGTTTATAAGCAGATTTAGTATATGAATCAGGTTTAGCTGATTTTGAAAAATTTATAACATTAATATTTTAAAATAGTTTAGCGGAGGCATTATGTACCGTAAAGCATTGAGTGCAATGACAGTTTTGTTTGCAGTAAGTCTATTAGCAACATCAGGTTGCAGCAAATCATATATGGATCTGGATTACCAGAGCCAGGATCTGAGTTACAGGGTTACCCAGGAAGTCGCCAAAGAGGTTATCTTTGAGCAGCCATCTATTGACAAGTCCAAGACCGATACAGTAAAGACTGTAGTGGAAATGGAATACACACAATCTCCGCTTGGCTTCTCTGATGAGACAGCGGCAACCCTGCTTGATATCACCGTTACAGACCTCAAATATTTCAGCCAGGGCAAAAACGGCGTAAACACGGACTTTGATTATTCCCGCGGCCAGGACAAAAACAAACCTCTTGCGGCAATTGTCGGCCAGTCCTACAAGATTGAGGTTGCCCCTGACGGCTCTGTCAGCGTGGTTGACGCGACAGACGCAAGAAAAGCCTGTACTGCACGCGAGCTCAAGGCGCTTCTCAGCGACGATAGCATCATCGCCAGACACAAGAGCTACTACTACAAGGGAGCGACCCAGCTCAAAAAAGGTGCGGCATGGAGCACTGTAGTAGCTTCACCCAAAGGCTCACTCGACCAGAAAAACTTCGAAAAAGTCTACACTGTTAACGAAATCGTAAAAAACGGCGACAAGAAAATCGCTCACGTGAACATGTCTGCCAATGTTACAAACAAAGAGCCTGAAAACGGCGAAGATACTGACGGCGCTGCCCAGGGCATGGGGTTCATGGCAGGCATATTTGACAACACCAACATCTACACCGGGAACCTGGTTTTTGACACAACAGAGGGCGTTCCGGTTTTATACGATGAGACACTGGTTGCAGAATACGTAGCCGCCGAAGAACCGCGAACAGGCGACAAGACTAAAGGCCCGGATGTGCTGACCATGCGGTTCACCAACATCTATAAGCTGGAAATGGTTAAATAGTTATAAATGACCCATTATACAGAAAACTTGGATTTAATGAGAAAGGCCGATAAATTGAAACGCTCTATCATATTCATAGCGGCGGGGCTGATTCTGGCGGTTCTTGCCGGCTGCAGCGAGCCCTACAGCACACCAAATAAGGTTATGGGGCTTAATTTCGAGATGAACAAGCCGCTCAAATACAGGTTTGTCTCATCAAGAAACGTAGATCTGACACTCAGCGATCAGAAACAAAAAGATACAAAAGAAATGACAGAACAGCTAGAGATGGTGATATCCTACACCCCGATAGAAGAAGATATCTACGGCGACATTACCGTAAAAGCCGTCTGTGAGTCATCAAAAGTCACAAAGGGCAGCTTCTCCGGTTCACGCCAGCCGGGCAAAGACATCACTGAATCTCTTGCGGGCAGAGAGTGGACCTTTAAGGTAAACTCGCTGGGACAAATAAGGAACTTTAAAGGCTTAAACAAGCTGGTAGAGGAACTCGGCGCGGCAACTATTACAAAACAGGCAACCAGAAATGTAAAAGACCCTGATATGATATGGGACTTTGTCAATACCCAGTGGTTCATCTGGGATCCTATCGCCGGCCAGGCAGATGCCGGCAAAGATATTACCCCCGGTGCCACCTGGAAGTCAACCCAGATTATACCATTTGCAAAACTTGTACCCGCTGAAAGAAGAATACATTACACATACGCTCAGGCTGACGAAGAAGCAGATAATATCAAAATATCCGGCGTGATAGAGAAACTCCCTGTAAAATTTGATGATAACAAACAACCCATGCCGGAGGTTACGACCCTGCCCAAGCCTTACAAGGTGCCTCACCAGATGAGGGGAATGTTCGGCTTCCTGACCAACTACAGAGTTGATTCTCTCCAGGGCAGCCTCGAGGCTGTTTATGATGCCCAATCAGCGGTTCTGCGCAGCTGCCGACAGGAATACGACATGAAGATGACAGCCTCATTTATGCTGCCCCTTGGCGACTCTGTACCGAAACTGGACGTAAAACAGATTATCAAGATGGAGCTGATTGAATAGCACTCTTATGACTTTGCAGAAGAACAACATCTGGGCGCCCTGGCGAATGGCGTATATCAAGGATATAGAAAAAAGCGATGAATGTTTTTTATGTGCGGCCAGAGAAGACCGTGGGGACGACAGAGAAAAATATGTACTTTGGCGGACTGAACTAAGCATAGTGGTATTCAACAGGTTTCCGTATAACAACGGACATCTTCTGATAGCACCAAAACGCCATATACCCGACCTGGAAACGGCTGCTGTTGAAGAAATCTTCGATATCGCAACTCTTGCACGGGATACGCAGATTATCCTTAAAAAAGCAATAAGCCCACAGGGCTTTAACGTCGGCTTAAATATCGGCAGATGCGCCGGCGCCGGACTGCCGGGACACCTGCATATGCACATCGTACCCAGATGGGACGGAGACACGGGTTTTATGTCCACATGCAGTGAAGTGGAGGTTATCAGCCAGTCAATGGACGAGCTCTACGATATGCTTATCGAGCTCAGCGGCGAAATGAATCTTCCTTCGAAAAAGTGCAAATAACTCTTTATTAGAGGTACATATGTCTGTTCAGCAAAGAAAGTTTGCCCAGTTTCAAGGCAATCCGATTACTATGTATATTCTGTCAAACAAGAACGGAATGAAAGCCGAAATTATTGATTACGGGGCAATTCTCGTCTCGCTCTATGTGCCGGACAGAGGCGGAAATATCGCCGACGTAACCCTGGGTTTTGACGAGCTTGAAAGCTACGCAGAACGCAGCCCGTACTTCGGTGCCACTGTCGGCAGAGTCGCAAACAGGATTGACAGCGGCAGCTTCACACTCGACGGTGTTGAATATCAGCTTGCCAAGAACGAGAACGGCCGCCACCACCTCCACGGCGGCAATAAGGGCTTTAACAATGTAATCTGGAGAGCCCAGCCTCTCGAAGAAGATGACTTCTCTGCCGTAACGCTCAACTATATGAGCCCCGATGGAGAAGAAAACTATCCCGGAAACCTCAACGTTACTGTAACATACACGCTCACCGACGAAAATGAGCTTAAGATTGATTTCGATGCTGTTGCAGACAAGGCTACCCCTGTAAACCTGACACACCACAGCTACTTCAATCTGGCTGCGGAGCACTCAGCCGACATACTCGGCCATGAGATGGAAATATTTGCAGACAGCTATACACCTGTAAACGATGATCTTATACCAACCGGCAAGATTGCCCCCGTCGCAGGAACCGCACTGGATTTTACCCACCCCCATGCAATTGGTGAACGAATCGGCCAGACACAGGCCGGCTATGACCACAACTACATTCTCGGCAATGACGAACAAACATATATCCTCGCCGCCAGAACATACGAGCCGAAAAGCGGCCGCGTAATGGAAACCTACACCAATCAGCCGGCGATTCAGTTTTACTCGGGTAATTTTCTTGACGGCATAAAAGGCAAAAGCGGCAAAACATACAGTTCGCACAGCGCATTCTGCCTGGAGCCGCAGATACACCCCAACGCGGTGAATACGCCGGGATTTCCTGATGCCATACTTCGCCCGGGCCAGAGATACAGGCACAATATGGCGTATGTATTCTCGGTTAGATGAAACCGCCGGACTTATGTGATATTGGCTTATTTAATCCCTTTCAGGTAATCCTGCCTGGATTGCTTACTGCCCTTATTCCTCAATCTTTTTCCCGACTTCGGCGGTTTTGTGTAGATTCTAACAAAAATTGCGACTTATGACATTCAGAGTGCGGTTTTTCTTTGGGAAAGGCTTATAGTGCTTAGTGTTGCTTTCTGATTCTCAAGATAGTCGGATATGTTATAATTCAGGCATGTTTATACGAGTAAAGACATCAAAGAACAGCCCGAAGCGGTCAGTTCAGATCGCGAAGAGCTGCCGTAACGAGAAGAATCAGCCTCGCCAGCGGTCAATCGGGCTGAGAGGACTTGAACCTCCGACCTCTTGACCCCCAGTCAAGCGCGCTAGCCAAACTGCGCCACAGCCCGTTTAAGGTTTGGTATTCTAAGCAAAAACGGACTGAATACAAACCTTTTTTGCTAAAATATGAGAAATAAATCTGATTAAATCCCCAAACGCAGAACGGTTATTTGTCAAACGGCATTTTTACACCGCCGCCCTGAACCTTTTCCACGGAACTCTTACGGCCCGGATCACTAATATAGCCGGGCACACTCATTCCGCGGCGGCCCGGTGTTGCGAATTTGCAGGCCATGCCAACGGTTAAAATTTCCGGATTACCGCTGACAACGCGGCATAAAGTATGGTCATACATTACGTTGACTGCCTGGAGAACTACTTTTTCCAAAGTTTCCCCGCCAAATGCAGTAAATGTCATTTCAGGCTGGATCAGCTTGCCGCCGACATCGATAACAACTTTGCCGCCATCCACACTCTCGATACGTATTGGATCGGCGTATTCGAGAACACGGCGGACAATATCAGCCGCGGCTGCTTCCATTACAATATCTGAAACCTCCTCAGAGGGTATTTCATCAGCATAAACTTCGCCGGTAACCTCGCGGGAAAGTTTTCGTATGTCCGAGTCATCCATACGCATCCTGTAGGTATCCGCCATGGCCACCTTGCGTGTGTCGGCGTCAAAAAGCCGGTAGTCCATCATAAGCCTTGCCTCACGGCTGGAAATTCTTCGGCCGATAGCAGGATTGTTTTTGGTAATTTCGCTGTTAAGATAATTTGTGACCGTGCCGGAGAAGACATAATCAGCCCCAAGTGCCTGTGCCAGTCTTGCCCTTTCCTGGTCCGGCACCATATCTGATGCCAAAAGATTACGCTCGGCCAGATAATCGTTTGTGTACTGTCTGTCAAGAACGTCAAACCTGCCGGACTGCACCATAAGAACAGATAGCCTTCGGCTAAGCGATTCACTGAAACTGCCTGAAAGATTCAGCCCCTCACCCACATGTACCGGCAAAACCGCAACACGGATCAGCTTGGAGGTGTCTTCGGGGTATTTGTACACGCCGGCTTTTATCTCAACCCTGTAATTGCCGCCCTCTACTTTGCTCTCGCTGATTACATCGAATGTCTTAACCATACCTTCGAACTCCTGCATAACCGTGGTTCCTTCGGTTTTCAGGCTCAAATCATCAACGCTGATTCTTCGTTCATCGTAGGTGTAGAGGCTACTCCTCTGTCCCGTCTGCATGTCAAGCAGATATCTGGCCGTATCAACAGAAACTCCGTTAACCTTTTGCACGGCTTCTTTTAGAGCTTTTTCGATTGCCAGCTCGCGTGTTTTGCCTTCGCCGATGGCTTCGGTCTCTACGATTTCTACACGGCCCGCCAGGACAATACCTGATACAAGAATAAAAGCAGTAAGAACTGAAAGTTTCATTTTAACCTCCGGGGTTAATTACCAGGACACACTCTTCCTGTCGCCTCTTTTTCCTAAGACGACCTCATTTTGCCAGAATCTCAAACCGCTTGAGATATCTGTCAAAAGTATCTGGAAGTAGTATTCTACCTGGGTTTCATTTTTATCGATTTTCACATCTTTTTGTATTATCTTACCAGAAAGACTCAACTCGGGAGCAATCAGCTGGCCCTTTCCGGCGATGGTTTCAGTGTCAAATTCCTCATTATCACGCAGCTCTCTGGTCTGATAGACCATGTCATCTTTGGCGCCGCTGCCGCCCAGAGCTGAAGTCAGAACAACCTTGCCGGTGTTCATAAGCTCTTCTTCGACCTTGGCCATTAGCTGGTCAGTGTCTATCCGCTGCATGGTGTCGTTTACCACTCTGCCGGTAGCGACAACATATCTTCCGCCTTCAGGCTTATTAAGAACTCCGGAAGAAACCATAGATTCGATCAGCTCCGCTGATGCGCGGTCAAAATCACGGTAGTCAAGTCCCATCACAGGACGGCCCTCATCATTAGATGTATCAATATTTGTTGTCTTAGTGGTACAGCCGCTCAACGCGATAAGTCCAACAGCAATGGCTAAAAGTATGCTTCTCATGAGATAATCTCCTTATGATCTCACATAAAATTATGTTGTATATATATTAATATTCTTTTTTAATGGATTTGTTCGGAAAAAACTGTAAACCCCGACTAAAACTCATCTCTGGTTACAAGGTTAAAATCAACAGCCTTTTCGCTTGGAGCAACTTCTTTTATGGTAAAGTTGTTTTTGGCTACGGCAGAACCGAGTTTCCACACACTGCTGCGTGTTGGTATTTCAAAACCTGATTCATCGAGCCAGACAAATTTGTACTGAAATTTTTTGGTTTTAAACGACTGGTTATAGCCCTTTACCTGTACCTCAAGCAAATCTTTGTCGTTAACACGCATGATGACTTCATTTACTTTGAGCCCCTCTCCTTTGAGGGCACTTATGACCTTTCGAAATGGGGTTAGTATAGGATTAGTGGCAGCGCCGGAGCTTCCTACATTCTCTCCCATGACAACACGCTCATCCACTTTGGACGTGCCGGGGGCACGTTTTTCCGCGCAACCGAACAGAAATATAACCGATGCACAAATTAAAACTATAAAACATTTAGATTTCATTACTTATCTCCTGAATTTAATTAAATTTAATAACATTATATACAGGCTCAGCGCCTGCAAAGGGTATTCTAACATAGACTATGGCATTTTTGCAATCACCAATATTGATTCTCATGCCTGAACCCGAAGGATTATTTATTGTAAGGATACCGTTTTGGGGAGCCTGGGTACGGGCAACCTGAATATTTTTGGGCAGCGAGCTCCATATCCGCACATCCGCAGTTGTTGTCGCGGCTGAATAAATAGCCATTATAGCAGCCAAAGTGCTGTCTTCACGATGCAAAGCATACTGAGCGGCCCCCTTAAAAGAGGCGGAAATCACCGCACGAGCCAGGATTATAGAAAAATCTTTCTCAAACTCTGTACTGACCACCCTGTCCATATTGACAACTGCTTTGGTCTGGGCTTCTTCACTGCCGTTGTTTATGGTCAAAGCATACGCAGAGCCAGGGCGTTTAACCAGCCTGGGCAGGGCAATTCCTGCATAATAAACCCTGCTGCCTTCGAATACAAATAAAGGCAGGTCAATACGGAATTCATCTTTGACAGGGCCGAGTCCATTCTCAAAAAACACCCAGACTTTGTTCTTTATCTCACCTTTTTGGTAAGCGGCTTCCGCGGCCTCGAAATCATCACATACATAAGGATTCCCCGGCACCATTCCGCAGGTTTCCTTAAGCAGAAACGAGCCCTTATCCAAATCACCGGAGAGAACAAAAAACAAACCTGCAAGGTATGTTGTAAAGGGGTTTACAAAATCAGGATACGGCTCAAAATTTCTAAGTGAGGGATAGACCCGATCAATAGAATCCTGAATATCATGGTTTTGCTCGTACTGCCTGTAATCAGGGTATTTTGACAGATCTTCGCGCAGCTGGTTAATCTCTTTGCTGAAATAGTCTTTTGCCCGATTCTGCCGCTCAAGGGCCCTGTTAAATTCTACCCTGGCAAGCTCAAAATCACCAAGCATCATAAAATTCAGGGCCTTGTAAGTGTTCAGCATTATTCGGTCGTAACGTGTTCCGCCATAAGGAATTGCAGTATCATTTATTAACGTGGAGCCCAGTGAGTTTAAAACAACATTCTCGTAGTCATAATAACCTATGAACTCTTCTGCCCTGTCAAACCACTCTATGCTGCCCTCGTAATCACCCAAAAGCATCTTAACCGAACCGGCATTTAAGGCCCATAAGACATCGTTTTTTGCCGGCGTTTCATTACCTTTAACCCACTTCTCGGCCTTTGAAAGGGCATCATCATAATTACCCGAGGTATATGAGCTATTAAATTTGTCAAGATTTGACCTGGTTGGATTGCAGCCGGACACCGCGGCAATGACTGCACAGACTGTCATTAGAATCAGTGCCGTTCGGAAAATCGAATAAATCTTCAGGTCTCTCGATGGTTTCCACATAGCTGTACTAATATTCCTTGCTAATCCCTAAAATCACCCCGCTTGGCATTCGTTTATATTTGCTTTACTCTAATCAGCAAACATGTCTTTTCAGTTTATATCTAAATGCCTGCCGTAATGTTCATTTATTATTTTTTTTGTTGTCACAGGATCATGTTTCATACGCACCCGCCAGATAATCTCTTCAATATTAACAACCTGTGTGGTTTTTGTATCAAGCCTGTCAACAAACCATTTAGCCGGTTCAAGCCCCACTTTTCCCCGTTTTATGAGCTTGTCATTTTCGTCCCTGGGAATATCCTCTGCCTTGTCATCGCTGCCCTGAATCTCCTGGAACTGTGACCATGCGTGCATTGCCAGAAGGCTGTAATCGGGCAGTGATGGGTCATCATTTTTCGCCGCCTGCTCGTTTACCAAACGTGCCATATGTGAAGGAGTACCGCCGTTTTTCCATCTTGCGTGTTCCCATGTTGAATGAGTAGCAGTTATTACGGGGATCTCAACACCGCTGCTGTTTTTAAACCAGAAAACCTCACCGTTACCGCCGTTATAGGGATAATACTGAATAGCAACCATACCAATTACGGAATCAAGTTCCTCTGCATAAACCTTATAAGCGTCAAAAGCGTCTTCGCTGTCACAATCCATTGTTATGAATCCAAATACCTTGGTACCGCTCTTCTTAAGCTGTTCGTTGATATCTTTTGCGTGTCTGCGGAGATAGCTCAAACGGTCATACCTTTTTTCGCCAAAGAGATCCGGATAGTAATAACCGGCGCCATACTCAATTACGGCGGCATTATCCGGCTGGGAGGCGGCTAAATAATCCGCCACTTCCGGGCAAGCCTGTACAAGATGGGAAACACAGGTTGTCCAGCTCATCGGAAAGTCCCCGTGATGCTGACTGGCCCAGTAGCTATCGTTAAAAAAGAAATTGCCGGTAAGCCACTGCAGATTGTCACCGTCACTCATCAGCATAGCCACGGGGTACCTCTGGTCGTTCCAGTCTATTCCGGCGGGATTGAGGGTTTTGACTTTAGCCGGTTCGTATTCTGCGCTTCCGGCAGAGAGCAGCGGAAGATTATAGGCCCAGTTCGAAGCGGTTTGAAAATTACCGTAACCTGTGACTAAACCGGTCTGTTTCGCCTCATCGCCGCAGTTCCAGCCAAAAATCGGGGCGGGAGACTTGAGAAGTTTGCACAACCTCTCGGTTGACTCCTCCACACCATAAGCACAAGCGAATCCATTCGCAATTGACAGTGCCCGATTGTTTGCAACCTTTGGATCGACTGTCAGCAAAGCGTTACGGTTGATAACGTTACGGTATTTGGCGTAACACCAGTTCATATCTTTGCCGCGAACGTCCATAATCATCTTAAGCCCCATTTTGTCTGCCCGCTGCTTCTGTCCATCAGATATCATTACGGCATTTGTAAGGCCGGCGACAGTAGCCGCGACATTTGCCGAACGGTCTATATTTTCCCGCTCTGTATATGCCCCGCCCTCTGAAAAGTCATAAGAATATAAGATATAACCTTTTACAATGCCGGCGTCCATATATCGCCGAAGTATATCCCAAACCTCAAATGTGCCGCGTTCTTCAAATTCAAGCCGTTCCAACAGGTTTTTGTACCAGTATTTATAATCTTTTCTCTCTGTGTCTATCCAGACCATCTCATCGAAAGAGCCTTCATTTACAGCCTTAGCCGCCAGGCCCGAGAGTGACTGGGCAAGCATATGCGTGGGACTAAAGGCGCCCGCGGCAGTCTTGCCAGAGGGACTTTTTACTTCTTCGAACTCATCGGGATTAACAGTTTTTATAACCCCTTTGGGAACTTTTTGAACGGGAAACCAGCCGCCATCTAACATTTTACTGTTGACTGCATTCACTTCAGCGGCTTTACAGCCGGCTGAAAATACCGCCGCAATTATAGTTAAAATTGTAAAATATCGTAAAGGCATTGCGGTAAACTGCTTCATTTTTTTAATCTCTGGAATTGATAACATTTTATGTATTCTGAATTGCTTAAAGTTTTGCCCCGCATGACCCGCGTACAATCAATTCAGGGCTTATAAGTACCGTTCTGGCAGGCATACCGGGATTTTCAATACGGCTTATCATTGTCCGCACAGTTTCAGAGCCGATAATATCCGGCGGCTGACGCATTGTTGTCAACGGCACAGGGAGACTCTCAACAAACGGCTCATCATCAAACGAAACCACCCTTAGATCCTCGGGTACGTTTACTCCAAAAACTTTCGCATATTTAATGATTGTCGCTGCCATTCGGTCATTGGAACAGACTATCGCCTCGGTGTCAAGGCTTTTGAGCAGGTCGCGAACCGTCTCCATTTCAATAGGCTCATCCTGTACAAGAAACGGCAGAATAGAGAAATGGTGTATCCTGCTTTCCTGCGGCGTTATCCCGTATGACAAGAGAGCTTCTTTGTAGCCTGCGATTCTGCCTGAAACACTTGATACATCAATATGGCCGGCGACAAAATCTATTTTTCTGCAGCCAAGCGAGAGCAGGTGTTCGGCAGCAACAAAACCGGCAGTTTCGTTGTCAATTGAAACGAGATCAAACTCACTTCTCTTCGGTTTGTCGTAAATATCTCTATCCATGAGCGTTACAGCAATATCGTATTTTTTTAACGTATGTGCGATCTCTACATTTATATGGCGGTTTTCAGGTGAGACTTCAAGGGGCATGAAAAATACGCCTTTTACCTGGAGGTCAACAAGCTGGCGGCATATATCAAGCGCATGAGTTGTCACTTCACTCTCATCGCCGTAAGGAAGGTCGTTCATCAACAATATGTAGTTCTCTTTGTTGGCGCTGCGGGCCATCTTTGAGATAACCATGCTGTATAGAGTAACATATTTGCTGTAATCCTCGGGAGTGAGATTCAGCCGCGATACAAGCAGGCCAAGTTTGCGCCCCCGGGCGGAATTTGTCTGACGGACATAAGTTCCCGAACCGGGGCGTCTGTCGATCATCCCCTTTTTCTCAAGCATCCGCAGTGCTTTGCTCACTGTAGGCCGGGACACCCCGAACATATCGGAAAGCTCATGCTCAGTTGGCAGCTTACCCCTTACAGGATATTTCCCCGACACAATCCCCTGAAAAATGTGTTCATATACGTTAGCGTGTTTTCCGCTTTTACCTCTTGCCGGCATTTTGAACCTCTGCTTTAGAAAATGTTTACATTAAAATGCTTTTGACAACGAATGATTTTGCATATAATAAAACAACGGCCGCTATATGTCAAACTTAATTTTACATTTAGCCCTCAAATGTAAGAAAACAACCTTTGTTTGCTCTGAATATTTTTTGCAGCATGCCCCCCCCTGTTTAAACGTCAACATTAAAGGTAAATAATGCCATTACGCCATAAAACCTTTATATCCCGCCCAAAAATTCATTTTCTGGCTAATTATTTATAAAATCAGCTTGACTTGATATTTAATGGTTGTAAACTTTCGGGTCTATACATAGTTTGCCGGCGTAGGCAGACACACAGTAAATATTCTAAAGCGAAAAACAGGAGAGTATTTCGTGAATAAAGAACTTGCCCGTGACTTGATCAATTCGGGCGTACATTTTGGACACAGGGCCAGCCGCTGGAACCCGAAAATGGCACCATACATTTTCGCCAAACGCGGAATGGTCCACATTGTAGATGTGAAGCAAACTATAAAGGGGCTGCTGATTTCTAAAAAGCTCCTTGCCCAGGTAGTTGCTTCGGGAAAAGACGTGGTATTTGTCGGCACTAAACGCCAGGCACAAAAAGCGGTAAAACGTGTTGCTCTTGAATCCGGGATGCACTACGCCAATAACCGCTGGCTCGGCGGCACGCTTACCAACTTCAGGACAATCCGTTCAAGAGTTAAGCGTATGGAAGAGCTCGAAGCAATGGAAGCAGACGGTTCAATCGCCGCTGAAAGTAAAAAACGCGCTTCGACTCTCAAACGTGAACTGACAAAGATCAAGGTAAACCTGGATGGCGTTCGCAAAATGAACCGAATCCCTGGTGCCATGGTAGTTGTTGATACAAAGAACGAGAAGAACGCTCTTGCAGAAGCTAAAAAGCTCGGCGTATTTACAATCGGAATAATCGACACAGACAGCGATCCGGATGCAGTCAATGTGGCAATTCCCGGCAACGATGATTCTGTGAAGGCTATCGAGATAATAATGACTGAATTAGGCGAGGCCATTGCCGAGGGCAAAACTCTCGCACGTATTCAGGCAACAGCATCAGACAGCCCGATAAAAGGACGCAGTAAAAGACGTGCTATGGGCAGTGCAAAAGATTCAACAGAAGACGAAACACCCCTTGATGCGGACGATTCTGCTGGAGACCAGGGCGAAAAGAGCGTTTCTGAATCAACAGTTCAGGCAGACAATAAGGAAAAAGAGCCTGCTGCTGCCCCTGCTGAAAGCGAAAATGCTGCTCAGGCTGCTAAGACAGAAGAAACAGCTTCAGTGCAAACAGAACAGACAGAAGCCGCACCTCAAAACCAGGCAGCTCCCGCTGAAACTGAGACTGAACCCGAGAAAAAAGAGCAGGCATAAGAGCCTTTTCTTTTACTTTAATATGTTGAGAGCCCAGGAATATGACTGGGCTGAACCAAAGAGAATAATCCAATAATTTGGAGATATAAAATGGCTGATATAACTGCCGCAACAGTTATGAAACTTCGCAAGATGACCGGCCAGGGTATGATGGACTGCAAAAAAGCACTCCAGGAAACCAATGGCGATTTAGATGAGGCGATGACCCTTCTTCGCAAAAAAGGTCTTGCCACAATGGAAAAACGCTCAGGCCGTGACACCGGTGAAGGCCGTGTAGTTACAAGGACGGATGCAAACACAACAATCCTGGCTTCACTTTGCTGCGAAACAGATTTCGTTGCAAAAAATGATGACTTTATAGCGCTTTCAGAAAAGATGCTGGACTATGTCGCGGCTTGTGACTGCGAAAACGGCCAGAAACTTGAAGACGTTGAATTAAACGGCGAGAAATTCTCTGAGCTCATCACAGTTCTTGTAAGCAAGACCGGCGAAAAAACCGAAGTCGGCGACTGCGCAAAATTCACGGTTGGGGATAACTCTTACGTCGGCACATACATCCACTTTAACAACAAAGTAGCCGGTATGGTAGAGATCGAATGCGATTCTGCCGACACCGCAAACAGTACCGAAATAAAGGAAATCGCCAACGGCGTCTGTATGCATATCACAGCGGCAAAGCCGGAAGCCCTTAATAAAGAGGATTTCGACAAAGAAGAACTTGCCAAGGAAGAGGCTATCGCCCGTGATCAGGTAAAAGACAAACCAGCCAATATCATAGACAAGATTGTTGAAGGTAAAATCAACAAGATGCTCTCTGAGAGGTGCCTGGTTAACCAGAAATATGTTGTCAACGAAGACATGACAGTTGAAGAAGCTGTAAACGCCGCCGCGAAAGCCGCCGGTGGGACAGCCTCTATCAAGAGATTTGCAAGGATCGAAATCGCTTAGGCTCTACTTGTATTTTAGATTTTCAAAAGGCACCGGCTTTTATATACAGTCGGTGCCTTTTTTTCTGGTTCCATCCTCCCCTCTGTAGCCGAGATTATATCATTTCTCCGTAAAGAGCTCGAATGTCGCGGAGTTCATAGATTGCAGTCTGCCATCTCCTGAATAATCTCGATGCACATCAGTATTGCCTGGTTCGCCGTTGCCTGTCTTCTCTGGAAGTCTGAGGTAAACCAAAAGAATATACATTTCACTTATAAACAAATAAAAACCAGTTTAGACTTGAGTTTTCAGGTGAATTCCTTTAGACTCTATCCAAGAGACACCTATTGTAATCCAGTTTAATTGCCTGATAAAAGGGTTTGAAGTGACATGAAAATCTCAGGACGACAGAAAATCAGTAAGATACGCTTATTTGTATTCTTGTTTCTCCTTATTTGCACCATAGCCCTAATTCATCCAGCTCTGAAAAGCGGCAGACAATTACGTTATATTCTGGATCAGGAAGAAAATGGTCGGTATACGCAGATAATACGTAAAGCGGGAGAGGAGTTAGGTGATCCCGAAGCTGCGGATATGTACATTTATCTTAATAACAAGAATGCATTTTATCCTGAAAATAACGGCATAGTCTCTGCAGCAAATCTTGCCGAGAAATACCCGCAAAACGAATTTTTCCAATTTGAATTAGTAGAACTGTGTTTGTCTGGCAAACCAGAAGTACTGGACAACAAAGCTTTGTTAGAATTGTCTCATCGGTTAGAAACTTTATGCCCTGAAAATGCCTTTTATCGTTTTGTACGAGCCGGTGTTCTATTGACAATTGACCGGTACAGGAATTATGATGCTGCTATGGAGATATTTTCGGAAATTGAAAAGCAACCGGTTTATTATTATCCTTACAGCAAATACAAAGAACGGTTAACCGATGTTGCTGAAGCAATCTACAGACTTTACGGTGTTGTATCGCAGGAAATCGCACCGAGAGCCCCCACTTACAATTCGGATATTACATTCCTATCAGATTTAAAGTATGTTGTTCCTGAGAAGGTTTACTCACTCATTGACGAGGGACGAAATGAATACGCAATGAACTCTGCTGATATCCTCTCAAAAATAGGAACGTTAATTGTTAAGGATTCTGAAACATTAATTGGACGTATGACCGGATTTACAATGCAAAGTTTGGCATGTGAGTTGAAACTGGCGATACCTGAAATATCACCCAAAGAAAGTAATGCTGCCAGACACGAACTA
Source organism: Limihaloglobus sulfuriphilus (assembly GCF_001999965.1). GTDB lineage: Bacteria > Planctomycetota > Phycisphaerae > Sedimentisphaerales > Sedimentisphaeraceae > Limihaloglobus > Limihaloglobus sulfuriphilus. The sequence continues at coordinate 1,312,099 of NZ_CP019646.1, forward strand.
TATGATGTTTATGTTAATTCACAGAAAACCAGAGAGTTCAGCGATAAGTCAAGCGTCGATCCGCTGACATTTTACATTCCGTTTATTTTTCTAAGTGTTTTGGCGATAATCATCTCTCCGCTAATAGCATCTATGATATTATTTGCTGTTGGTTTTCTTATTTGTTTACGAAGGCAGAAATCTGCTGAAGTAGATTTTTCAACCTATGATAAAATAGTGAGTGTTTTTGCATATTTGTATTTCTATGCTATTTATCTTTTTGTTTTTTGTGCCGTATTCATAGATTGTTTTGAAATAGAAATGCATTTTAGTGTATTATGCTGGTTAATAATAGCGATATTATTACTAATCTGGTTGATTGGCAGTTTAATGAACAGGTTTAAGCCGTACAGGCTGAAAAATCTAAAAGATAAGATTCTGATAAAATTATTGATCTCACTGGGTATTTCACTGCTGCTCTGTATAGCTGCATGGATAAAAAATATCAGCCTGCAAGAACGTATTTACATTTTCAGTATTACAGCTGTTATCCTTTGGCTTCTTATCGTTCTTGGATGGGCAATTGTAAGGTTGATCTTTCGTCCATGGTTGTTCCATAACAGATTTTTTCAGGTTACATCTGTAACTGTTGTTACTGTTGCCATAGCAGTTTTATGTGTGCATCAGACTGTAAATAAGATTGTGTTTATGCTGACGTTTTTTATTTTAAACCTTGCAATAAATTTAATTATTACTTGCCGTGGTAATTTGTTTAATAAATTCAGAGATCAACTCTCGAAAAAGGAAGCACTGTTTACTACACTGCATAAGATTAAGTATGCACAGAAAAACTATATGCTAACGTTTTGGGGAATTGGTTTAGTCTTATTTGTCTTGTTTCTGTATCATTTTGACTTTAGCAATATCGAGATGAAATTTGACGTACCGGAACTGGCAAATGTCAGCAAGACTCAATATACAGAGATGGTTAAAAAGGTGAAGAACAAAAAATTTCACAAGAATTACAATTTCACCTTTGCGATGCTGAGTCCTTCAGACTTCGCTGAAATGTTGCGTTCAGATAATTTTCCCGGCCTCAAAATGAACAATAAGGTACTAGGCGATCTAATTCGTGGCCGATATTTAGGCTTTTATGACATTATAGTGAAAGCATTGGAAGAACCTCAGGATGTTGAAATTCTAATAGCCAGGGCTGAGACAGGTGATAGAACGGTTCTGGAAGATCTAATGAAATTAGAACGAGAAGCCTGGAATGAATTAATACTTCACAATACCAACTATAATTCTGGTATGTATCTTTCTAATTATTTAGATATAATCGCAGCATTGTCATATATATCAGATCCGAATACAGTTTTAGATAAATATCTCGAAGTACTTGAGAAAATAGATCTATACTATCGCTCAGATAAGTGGTTTATGGATCCCTCAAGGAAGTTTCTGCAAAGCATTATGCCGCTTGAAAAAACGGCCGGATCAAAAGTTCTTACAACCTATCTTAATAAAACCGAGTATAGTGACTTCAAAACAGGCAACGACGCCGAGAAAACTATAGACACCTTGGAAAAGTTTGCAACACCAGTTATAGCCAAAAAAATCCTGACGATCGTTATGTCTGTGCAGCAGGAAACAAAACCAAATGATATAAATTTTATCGGTAATTTTTCAGATGAGTTCATTAATCATATGAACAGCCCCCATCCAATAACCATAAAACTACTAAAAGCAATTACGCCGCATTTTGACGGCAGCTGTATTGGACTGCTTAAGCAGGCACTTGAATCACCGGATGGTGAAGTAAGGGCATTTATGGTAAAACAGCTTAATCGGCTCGGGTATGACTGGCAGCAGTCTGAAATTGAGCATTTAACAAATGACCCTGCCTGGCAAGTACGGCTTAACTCCTTATATATAACAATTGTGGATGAGCAGACTTTAGCTAATGACGAAAATGCCCTGATACGCTTATTCGTTAAACACATGGATCAGGATACTGAATCCTGATCTCACACCCCTATTTTAGTATCCCATATCATAATATGGTGACGGGGGGAAAAGCTGTAACCATATTTGAGGCAAAGATCAACTACATGGCGGCTTGCTCGTATATATTCGCGGCGGTTTTTGGCCTCGGGCATAAGGAAAATATCTCTCTGGTTTGCACAGCCCAACCCCTCAACAGTCCTGCGTATCTTCTTAATGTCGGTATCAGCTCCGACAACAAACTTCAACTGATAATCGTAACTGTTTACAAGTCGAAGAATTGTGCCCTGAGATATGAGGCCGCTCTCGGGCTCAACATCAAAGCTGTGCTGATAGCCTGCCCTCTGGCGGTCATTAAATTTCGGGCTTATGCTCATAAGCACATTGTCCAGACGCGGGTCGAGCTGCCTGAAACATGTCCCGTTTGTTTCAATTGTAATCGTTTCAAATAACGGCCAGGTCATTTCCACAAGCCGTTCAAGCACAGGATTTGCCATTGGTTCGCCTCCGGTAATTACAAGGTTGGGGCATTTGTAGGATCTGACCTTCTCAACTACATGGTTGAGTGAATATCTTGTCCCTGAATCCGGAGATTGCGCATAGGGAGTATCGCAAAAATCACATCTCAAAGTACAGCCGGCATGACGAACAAAAACACTCGGCCGCCCTGCCAGGCGTCCTTCACCCTGAATCGAATAGAAAATCTCATTTATTACGACTTCCATCGTTTGTCATGCCAAGTGGTTTTACACCAGATCACAGGCATCTGCCGGCATCCAGTGCGGGTCTTTGCCGTCCCATTTTACATTGCAGCCGACCGGGTTTGTCATAGGTTTGCTTACAGATTTGCCGGCAAGAAGTTCGTCAAGGGCATTTGTCAGATCATTTACAGTTGATTTTGTATAGTCACGGGGATTATCCATCTCTCTGCCGGTATATACAAGTTTGCGGTTTTTATCAAAGACGAAAAAGTGCGGCGTACGAAGCGCCCCGTAGGCCTTGGCTACGCTCTGATCCTCATCACGCAGGTACGGCCACGGCAGATGTGTTTTGAGCCGCATATGCTCAAAATCATCTTCTTCATAAGTATTTTTGCTGTTGGAGTTTATCGCGACAAAACCCACGCCCCGAGGCATGTACCTCTTTGCCGTGCGGATTGTCTCTTCTTCGCTGCCCTTAACGTAAGGGCAGTGGTTGCAGGTAAAGAAAATCACCAGGATATTTTGATCAAAAGCTGAGAGAGAATATACATTTCCATCCGTTGCTGGAAGGGAAAAATTCGGCGCTTTCTGGGATAATTCTAATGTAAAAGCCATTTATATCTCCACTTGTATTTAACAACACTTAATTGATTAAGATTGCCTTATAACACAAAAACAGGCGAAAATCAACCAAAACATTGCCATAGATGTAAGTTTCTGTTACTATCAGCGCAATGAATTCGAATGAAACAGTAATCGGCATAACTATGGGCGACCCCGGCGGTATCGGCCCGGAGATAGTGGTAAAGGCACTATCAGATCCGCTCCTGCGCCGGCTGGGCAAGTTCATCATCTTCGGGATAGATGAGCAGCTTGAATACGCCGCGGATTTGATCGAAGTAGAGCCTTTCTGGGGAGTGCATCAGCACGAAAAAATATCCCGCGACTATCCAAACCGAGTCGTGCTGGCAAATTACGACGATTTCTCTATCCCCGCCGGTGTACGAGAACCAAACATGATCTCCGGCCAGGCGTCTGTAAAGTTCTGTCTTGATGCAATCTACGCGGCACGTGCCGGCATAATTGACGCGGTTGTAACTGCCCCGATAAGCAAGGAAAGCTGGAAAAAGGCTCGGGTAAACTTTCCCGGCCATACTGAGCTGTTTGCTCAGCAGTGCAAGTGCAGCCGTGTAGCGATGATGTTTACCGCCGGTCATATCAAAATTGCCCTTGCAACAATTCATCAGGGCCTTTTTGATATCAGAAACACTTTTACCATTGGACGGGTTTTTGAGCCGATAGATCTGCTCAATGATGCGCTCAAGAATTATTTCGGCGTTGACAAGCCGAAAATAGGAGTTGCCGCGCTCAACCCTCATGCCGGCGAAAGCGGCCAGTTTGGTGATGAGGAAATTCGAATCATACGACCGGCGATTGAAATGGCGATTTCGCAGAAAATCAACGCTTTCGGGCCCTATCCGGCAGATACCCTTTTTCTGCGAGCCGCCAGAGGAGAATTTGACGGAGTAGTAGCTATGTATCACGACCAGGGCATGATACCCATAAAACTGCTCGCGTTTAACTCTGCCACAAATGTCACTATCGGACTGCCGATAATCCGCACCTCGCCGGCACATGGAACCGCGTTTGACATAGCCTGGCTGGGCAAAGCGGACGAGTCCAGCATGAAAGAGGCAATAAAGGTAGCCGCCCAGATGGCCGGTGTGAAAAAAGCAGGCCTTGACAATAAAGGCCGCTTGAGAAGAAGAGGGTGATTTTCAGAATGAATACAAAAAATGATGACATAGCTTTATACGCAGGCGGCCTTGAGCAAAAACAATCAAAGCCGTTTCCTTTAAGCAGGCTGATTCTTTATCATTTTCTTATTCCCACTGCAATTATCATTACAGCGGTAAACTTTTTCCTCGGTGATTCATATAAATCATCTCCGCAGGACAGGCTCGAGCAGGCTCTGAGCAGCAATGAATTTGAAGAGGCTTCACTGATCTATCAAAAACTGCTCAAAGATGATTTCAGCAGCATAAACCTTCACCGAGACTACCTGAGAAATCAATCTCTGATAAATGATTTCAGCCATGATAATACCGCTTACAGTGATACAGTAAATACTTACTTTAAGTACGCAACAAGTAAGGATCCGCTTGAAGCTGATATAGGAAATTATGCCATCGGCTACCTCTACTCGCTGAACGGCAAATACTGGGATTCACTGATTTATTACAGCAGAGTGAATGACAGGCAGATGCCTTTTCTTAATAACTCTATAGGGTACTGCCTGCTTCAGCTTGGAGAAAGAAAGGACGCTATGTCCTATTTCTACAAGGAGATAGAAGCAGACGGCAATATCGCCGGCGCTTGTATGAATCTCGTCGAGATACTGTATGAAGATAAAAATTTTGAATTGCTCGAGAGACTCATATCAAATCCGCGTACCAGCCCGCACATTTCTATCCGCCTCAAACGCATCACGCATATAGAGCAGCAGCAGCCTTTGAAATACCTGGCAGCACTCTTTAATTACAGCCACGTTTTACCAGCCGGACTGGCTGCATCGATACTTGTGCTTGCAGTATGGTTTTTTTACCTGCGAAAACTCGATGTGTTCGAGCCGGAAAAGTACCGATATATGCTTCTCATGCTTGCCGGCGGCATGATTTGTGCCGAATTCTGCACGTTTTTCTATGACATCACAAACTACAGCCTCGGCTTTAATATAGGCAGAGGCATGTTCAACGATTTGCTGTACTGCATCTTCGCTATCGGACTGATCGAAGAAGCGGTTAAGATCATACCCTTTCTGATAATGCTCAGGTATTCAAAAGAGATCAATGAACCTGTTGATTACCTCATATACGCGTCAGTATCAGCATTGGGGTTTGCGTTTGTTGAAAACCTCTTGTATTTCAATGAAAGCGGCCTTGCGAGCATAACAGGCAGGGCTTTTACAGCTGTCCTTCTGCATATGTCAATGAGCACGTTTGCGGTTTACGGACTCTTATACACAAAATATTTCAGAAAGAACAACCGCCCTGTCTTTTGGCTCTCTCTTTCCTTTTCGGCGGCGGTGCTTGTCCATGGACTCTACGATTTCTGGCTGATTGCAAATGTTGAAGAACAATACAGGCTTTTTTCAATTATCATACTCATTGCGGCAACCTGGAAATTCAGTACAATCATCAAAAATTCATTAAGTATTTCTGCATTTAACCTGGAAGAAAAAAACAGGGTGCTGCACCTGACAAGATACCTCGCGTATTCTTTGATGGCTATTATCCTGATGCAGTACGTTTTAATCGCCGTTCAACACGGAGCGCTCAAGGCGAATATAAATATGCTTCAAGGCATTTCAGCGTTTTATTTCCTTCTTTTTGTATTGATTATGACTATGGGAAACATTCAGCTCAAGCCAAATAAAACCCATGATTCACAGGAGATGGAGATCAAAACGACATCATTAGAATAATATTCATTAAATTAAACAGGAGTTTATTATGTCTGAACTGAAAGTAGGCGATAAGGCCCCGGATTTTTCTCTGGTAAATCAAAATTCAGAAACCGTAACACTATCCAGACTTAAAGGCAAAAAGGTGCTTGTTTATTTCTACCCCAAAGCAGACACACCCGGCTGTACAAAACAGGCCTGCAGTATCAGGGATACATCGGAAAACCTAAAGCAGAAAAGCATAACAGCTATAGGCATCAGCCCGGATGAACCGGACAAGATCAAAAAGTTTGACGATAAATACAATCTCGGGTTCGACCTGCTCAGCGATCCGAACCACGAAACAGCCCAGGCCTGGGGAGCCTGGGGCGAGAAATCCATGTACGGCAAAAAATATATGGGCATAATACGCTCTTCATTTCTTGTTGACGAGAAAGGACGCATATCGCAGGCAAGCTATAAGGTAAAACCGGAAGATACAATCAAAAACGCTCTTGAAGCTCTGGAATAGATGCCGAATACAGGGTAAATGCCGCCAAAGAAACTAATAAGCAAGACCTTTAGTTTCAAATTCACCAGAAATGAATTTGAACAGAATTTTTATTGTAGGCCCTTGTCAGATAACCACTTACATATTACAAGGCTATGTATTTTTGCAGTTTCTTATTTTTTCAATTGAAATTGACGTAAAAATAATTTATTGTGTATTAGCTTTTAAATGATATTTGTTTTCGATCTGCGTCTTTGGAAAACATAATCAGAAAAGAAATTCAGTACAGGAATGAGACACAAGGAGCCTGATTTCCTTGGTTTGTTTCGGAGGATGGTAAAAACATGATTAAAACTTTTTCTATGCGCATTAAGGCTTGCAGCAGCCTTGCAGGTCGATTTCTACATGTCGATGATTATCCGACAATGAAAGATTTCCTTGTTAAAATATTCATACCGGCAGCTGTTGTAGTTTTCTCTGTAAATTTTTTCTTCGGTGGTGATTACAAAAACTCTAAACTTATTTCTGCTCAAAAGGCTTTTGAAAACGGCAGTTACAAATACGCGTTTTATCTTTATAGCGAGCTCTTAGACGAGGATTCCTTGAATCCGCTCTACCACCGTGAGCTGCTTAAAACCCAATTCATGATAAAAAATTCAGGTAAAATTTACCATACCGATAATTTTGTACGCGGCCAGTATGTTTTGATGTCTAAAGAAAACGATCCGGGCACATCTGACATGGGCTTTTACGGCCTGGGCATTTACTACACTCTGCGCGGAGAGTATATCACTGCACTTCGTAATTTCAGTACAATCAAAAACAGAAATGTGCCTTACGTAAATAACTCAGCAGGAATTGCATTTCTCGGTATAAACAAGCCTGATATAGCAGAATCACATTTCCGAAGGGAGATAGAGCTTGGAGGCTTTGTCGAGGGTGCCGCCAGGAATCTCAGTTACCTGTATCAGCAGCAGGGAGAACTTGACAAGATATATGAGCTCTCCAAAGATCCCAAAGCGGGCAGATTTGTTCCTTCTAAACTGACCAGTGAGGCAATGGTAAGCCAGAGCAGGTTTTTTTCATATTTCATTGAATCATTAAAATCTAAAGGGATAACTTTGAGCGGGTTCATTGCCGCGGTAATCGTCCTTATAATCTGGACAGCTTTCCTGCAGCGGCTGCATTCGAACGGCAAAGCTAATACTGTATGGCTTCTATCCGCCCTTCTTCTTGGCATGTTTTTCGCCGAATTCTGTTCGATTTATTATGATATTATTTACCACGGACTGGATCTCAAGATAGGACAAAGCCCGATCCGCGACCTTATTTACTGTATATTCGGTGTCGGCCTTATCGAAGAATCTATGAAACTTTTGCCGTTTTTGATAATTTTGAAAATATCCGGGCAGATCAATAAACCCATTGATTATATAATTTATGCTTCTATATCCGCCCTTGGATTTGCTTTTATGGAGAATTTGAACTATTTCAAATCTCCCGGCCTAAGTATAGTCAGCGTCAGGACACTTTCTGCCGTTGTTCTGCACATGTCTCTTACATCTTTTGCCGTTTATGGTCTTGTCTATGCCAAATACATCAAAAATAACAAACACAAAATCGCCTGGCTTGGCGGAACATGGGCGGCGGCGGTTGTTATCCACGGACTTTATGATTTCTGGCTTTCTGCGGAATGGATTAACGATGTATTTAAACTTACATCGATAATCATACTTATAATGGCTGCAAGAGAATTTGGCCTGATAATAAATAAATCATTATATATGGGCCGGCAATTCCAGGATAATCCGACAAAAATAACAAGCAGTACGCGTTACCTGGTTTATTCGCTTTCTGCAGTATTCCTTTCGCAGCACTTTATTACCGGCTGGCAGCTTGGAGCCTACCAGGCAAATCTGGGCAGCGTACGAAGTTTCATTGTTTTCTATATCCTGGCGATTATAATCGTTAAGTCCCTGGGCAGCTCCGGAGTTTTACAAGACTGCGGCCGCAGAGAACTTAAAACTGTTCAGCAGAGCTCGCCATCTGCGCAATGCAGCCGGGCTTAACGTATATTTAACTTACGGTACTGTTTCGGTGTAGCTCCAACCTTTTCTTTGAAGCATTTTGTGAAGTAGCTCTGGTTATTAAATCCTACTTCATAACATATCTCGGTACAGCTCTTGTCTGTACTGAGGAGCATATTTTTAGCGCCTTCAAGTCTTACCGAATTAACATAGTCAACTATTGTCATATCCATATGTTCTTTAAACACATGCGAAAGCCTGGAAACGCTCAGATGAGCGGCCTTTGCAACATCGGCAAGCGAGATGGGCTTAAAATAGTTTTTTTCGATAAAATCTACCGCCGGCCGGATCTGAATCATTTTACGTGAATCCTGCGAAGTATATACAAGCTCAATAAAATCATCAAGAGCCTGACCGACCCAGGCGCACAGGTCTGACTGGGTATCAATAGATATAAGCCGGTTTATGTTTGCCAGATTCTTCTCAAGCAGGATATTTATATCAACGCCTCCGTCCGCCGCGGCACGGCTCAAAACTGTAGTAAGCTCAAGCATTCTGGCTTTAAGTTTGCCGATGTCGCCGGGTTCATTGAGCATCAACCTCGCAAGCATGATATTAAGGATATCCTTGGCTCCTATACGGTCGCCAAGGCGAACTTTTGAAATAAGCTGCTGTTCATACTGATAAGGATAAGCCGTGGATATTTTAGAACTGTCTTTGTACTCGGCGATATATTCACCAATAACTGCCTGCTGCCTGCTTCTTTCACGGCGCCACTGCACAACATTGGGATCCAGACCGCTGATCTGATAAAAAAGAACATAAACGTATTCCGCAGCTTCGTGGATTCTTCGGGCTGAAATGGTTTTTAAATCTGAAACACTTTTCAGCAGTTTTCCCGCATCAAGATCAAGGTCAGCGGTATTGCGAATGATGTCGGCGTTGAAAGTCTCATCCGGAACGCTCCAGATACTCCTGCCAAACATTATACCGCCTAAAGGCTGTTTATCGTCCATCAGCGGAACACAGACAAACACTATGCCGGCGTGGCACAAAGCAATATACGGCTGGCCTGTTTCGATCGCGATATTGAGGGCACGGATTCTCTCCTGCCTGCATCTGCTCTTACCGATGTCATCACTTTTGATTATATGACAGAAATGTGGTTCACGATATCGGAAACCGTATCCATCATAGTGATTTGCGTTGACATCAAGCACCTCCAGATCTATATCGAAGTTCTCTCGGAGACTTCGCCTGATCACAGACATACGGCTCTTAGAGACAAAATCCGCTATATTAAGATATTCGTTATTAGCCATTGCAGTATAATGCTTTACATGTTGCTCTCAAGCACCTGAATACAACATCAGGGTTCCAGACTTACAACAATAATAGCAAGATAGTTACAAATGGCAAATACAAACTTTAAAATAAGGTGTGCGGCATATTACACCGTCTGGATTAGCTGAAAAAGTATGCAAGATGTATATACAGAAATCCGCGGATACAGGCTGTTATTTAAACAGGAACAGCCCTACATAAGACACCGTTGCAGGCCCGTTGTTGTATGGTATATCGCATAATCTGAGCATCGCGTTTACGTCAATCCCGTAGGCCTCTATGGAAGCAACTGCCTTTTGCGGAAAACGGCACGGCTTGCCCGCAGGATAGGTGCATTCATCACAGATTTTACATGCCCCCGCGTTGAGCGGAAACACCTGTCCGTATTCATCATGTTCAAGTATATGATCATAAATACGTTCAAAACATCCCGATGGACGTCAGCGGCCTTCATCATTCCCTCAAAATCAAAAGAATCCTCCAGCTGATAAACGGTCTGGAAAACCACACCCTTAGAATATTCTTTAACACGTGGTATCAAATCTTCCAGCGGCCCCACTGCCGGCGGGCACATCCAGTTTGTGCCGTATTGCCCGCAGCTGTTCTGCTCACATGCAAGGCGAAAGCCCTTGTCAAAGCGTATATCGCCGGGGGATATTATTCCGGCTGACGCGGCACCGGATTCTAATGCCTTTGATATAAGATATTTAAGTTTATCTTCCATAGATTTACAAAATTAAACATTGAAGAGGAAATGTACAACATCGCCATCATTCATGACGTAATTTTTGCCCTTTACCTCAAGTTTACCCGCCGCTTTGGCCCCTGATTCACCTTTACACTCAATATAGGTATCATAGGGTATGACTTCAGCGCGGATAAAACCCCTCTCAAAATCAGTGTGGATAACGCCGGCAGCCTGGGGAGCGGTCCAGCCCTTTTGAATCGTCCAGGCACGGACCTCCTTGGGTCCGGCAGTGAAATAACTCATCAATCCGAGCGAGTCATAAGACTTGTGTATAACCTTCTCAAGGCCGCACTCGTGAACTCCCATGGATTCGAGGATTTCGTTCCTGTCCTGATCGCTCATATCTACCATCTCTTCCTCAATCTTGGCACAGATCCTGACAACATCACTGCCGCGCTGCCTTGCAATATCTTCAAGTACATTAACGTACTTGTTATCGCCGACAAGGCCGTCCTCATCTACATTTGCCGCGAAGATCACCTTCTTGGATGTGATAAAGCACATTTCTTTGACAAAATCTCGAAACAAATCGCTGTCATTCTCAGGAAAACCGCTAACCGGTCTGCCCTGATTTAGGAAATCCCTTAGTTTGAGTCCCAAGTCGAGTGTGTGCTGAAGTTTCTTGTCAAACTTGATCTGTTTCTCGAGCCGTTCAATCTTACGTTCGAGCTGCTCAAGGTCGGCAAGAACAAGCTCGGTCTCGATCACCTCAACATCTCTTGCAGGATCAGGTGCGCCGTCAACATGGACAACATTCTCATCCTCAAAACAGCGGACAACGTGCACAATAACACTGGTCTGGCGAATGTTACCCAGAAACTTGTTTCCAAGCCCCTCACCCTTGCTGGCACCCTTTACCAGACCGGCAATATCGAAAAACTCGATTACCGCCGGCTCAATCTTCTTAGGATTTACTATCTCCGCAAGCTGATAAAGCCGGGCATCGGGCACCGGAACAACAGCTTTGTTGGGCTCTATTGTACAAAAGGGATAATTCGCCGCATCAGCGTTCTGCGCCCGTGTTAAAGCGTTGAAAAGCGTGCTTTTGCCCACGTTGGGCAGTCCTACAATGCCTATACTTAATGCCATGATTCGCTTTTTCTTTTAGCTTTAACTCATAAATTTTCTTGGATCGGTCAGTTTGCCTTCCACTGCACTTGCCGCGGCGGTAGCCGGGCTGGCCAGGTAAACCTCGCTTTTTGGATGGCCCATCCTGCCGACAAAGTTGCGGTTGGTTGTGCTGATACATTTTTCCTTGTCAGCAAGAATACCCATAAAACCGCCAAGGCACGCACCGCAGGTTGGTGCGGCAACAACACAATCAGCGTCGGCAAATATATCAAGCAGCCCTTCTTTGTTGGCCTGTTTCCAGATACTGGGGGTTGCGGGCACAACAATTGTACGTATTGCTGCCTTGCGGCCTTTGAAAAACTCTGCCGCGATACGCAAATCCTCGATCCTTCCGTTCGTGCAGCTGCCGATATACGCCTGATCCATTTCAGTACCCTCGCACTCGCCTATCGCAACGCCGTTGCTTGGCAGGTTCGGCAGTGCCACCATTGGCTCGAGAGCTGAAACATCAAATTCCTCTATACGGCAATACTGTGCGTCGGGGTCAGACTCAAAAACTGTGTATTCGGTCACGCCGGCGGTGAGATGCTCATCAAGGTATTTTTTTGTCGTTTCATCAAAACCTATTATGCCGCTTTTGCCGCCGGCTTCGATCGCCATATTTGTAATCGTCATACGGGCTTCCATTGACAATTCGGATATAGTCGAGCCGACAAACTCCATCGCACGGTAGCGGGCCCCGTCAGTACCGATTCGGGTAATGATGGCTATTATGATATCCTTGCTGTAAACGCCCTTGCCCAGAGAACCGTTGAGAACGAACTTCATTGATTCAGGCACACGGAACCACAGCTCACCGGTTGCCAGAGCCGCCGCCAGGTCAGTTGAACCGATACCTGCACTGAAAGCCGCCAAAGCTCCGTAAGTACATGTGTGGGAGTCGCCTCCGACGATCACCTCGCCCGGGCGAATATGGCCTTTTTCCGGCAGCAGAGCATGGCAGACACCCGCCTTGCCTATTGGATAATAGTTCTTAATCTTGTTGCGGCGTGCCCACTCATCGAGCCGCTTCAGAAGCTGGGCGCTCTTGATGTCCTTGGCCGGCTGAAAATGATCTGGTGTTACAACGATCCTGTCAGGGTCAAATACGCCGTCAATACCCCTCTCGGCAAGCATACTGATAGCCGGAGGAGTTGTAACGTCGTGACACATCATCACGTCAACGTTGGCGTTTATAATATCGCCGGGGGCTACGGTTTTATGCCCAGCAGCCCTGGCAAGAATCTTTTCTGTTATTGTCATGCCCATATAAGCATTCTCCGTTCTGTTTTCTCAATGTGAGCCTTCGGCCCAATTCATACTACAAGTTAAAGCTGTGTATTTTAGAGGATAAAATATAAAAATCAACTTCAAATATCACTCTTTGACCTGACCGGTAACAGCTCCGGTCCGCATACGGTTTATCGCATCAATATATGCTTTAGCCGAAGCCTCTACAATATCAGTCGATGCTCCCCTGCCGAGGAAACTCCGCCCGTGCTCGTTTTCAATGCGGACTGTTGCCTCGCCCATGGCTTCTTTGCCGCCGGTAACAGCACGTATGTTGTAGCTGATGAGTTTTGGATCCTCATTGATCGCCTCTCTTATCGCCTGGTATGCCGCGTCGATCGGGCCGTCTCCGCAGGCGGCGGCCTGGGCTGTCTTGCCCTCAAATTTCATTCGGACACTGGCGGTAGGCAGTGTGCCTGTACCGCTGGCTACATGCAGATAATCGAGCTCATAGATTTTTTCAACATGGCGCACTTCGTCGTTGATGATGGCAACGATATCTTCGTCGAAGACCTCCTTTTTCTTATCCGCAATACTTAGGAAACGTTCATAAGCCATCAGGATCTCATCTTCACTGAGGTTATAGCCGAGCTGGCCGCACCTGTCAACAAAGCCGTGGCGGCCGCTATGACGGCCGAGAACCATCCGCGAGCCTGAAAGCCCAATGGTCTCGGGGGTCATTATTTCATACGTTTCACGGTTCTTAAGGACACCGTCAACATGGATTCCGCTCTCGTGAGCAAATGCGTTGGCGCCAACAATGGCCTTGTTCGGAGCTATCGCGAATCCGGTCATATTCGACACAAGACGGCTGGCACGTGATATTTCCCGCTTTTCAATATTGGTGGCGATATTCTCAAAACAGTCCGGCCGTGTGTTGATTGCCATTACAATCTCCTCCATCGCGGAGTTGCCGGCGCGTTCGCCTATGCCGTTGATTGTGCATTCCACCTGCCTTGCGCCGCTGAGTACTCCGGCGAGCGAGTTTGCTGTTGCCAGGCCCAGATCATTATGGCAATGGGTGCTGATAACGGCTTTGTCAATGCCTTTTACGTTTTCTCTGATTCCGGATATAATACTCGCGTATTCATGAGGCACGATATAACCAACTGTATCGGGTATATTGAGGATTGTAGCTCCGGCCTCTATAACCGCCTCAAGTATCTCAAAAAGAAACGGCAGCTCTGTCCTGCAGGCATCTTCCGGCGAAAACTCCACCTCGTCTGCACATTTTTTGGCGTATTCAACCGCTTTTACTGCCATTTCAAGCACTTCGGCTGGTTTTTTGCGGAGCTTATACTCCATATGAACCGGTGAAGTGGCTATAAAGGTATGTATTCTGCTGCGGTTAGCGTCTTTGAGCGCTTCGCTTGCGGCATCTATATCCTTTGAATTAGCACGGGCAAGACCGGCGATTGTCGGCCCTGTCAGCTCGCTGCATATACGCTTTACCGCATCAAACTGCGCCGGCGAAGAGACCGGAAAACCCGCCTCGATTACGTCAACCTTTAAACGCTCAAGCTGATGGGCAACCTCAAGTTTCTCCTGAATACTCATCGAGGCGCCGGGAGCCTGTTCACCGTCGCGAAGTGTCGTATCAAATATTTTTACTGTTTCTATTGCCATGAAAAGTTCCTTTCATATCAGTTACAGGCAGAATACAGCCTGTCAGTTTATAAACATAGGAATAAAAAAGACTTAGACTCTCTTTTCGGTTAATTCCGCTGGTTTTGCGGACTATGTAGGTGTGATGTTTATTTGCGCCTAAAGGCGCAATAGGAGCAACCTGCCCTCAAGCAGTGTCAGTGAAACAATAAAATGTCCTGAACCGTTGCTCATATCCGCATAATACCCCTAAACGCCCGCCGCTGCAAGAAAAAACACAAAAAAATATCACTAAAAAATGAACATCAAGACAGATACTCCCGAAGATACCTGCCGGTGTAACTGTTCTTTGATTTTGCAAGTTTCTCCGGAGTGCCGCATTCCACTACCTCGCCGCCCCTGTCGCCGCCTTCCGGGCCGAGGTCTATGATATAGTCTGCCATCTTTATCACATCGAGATTGTGCTCTATCACAAGAACACTATTGCCCTTGTCAACAAGCATACCCAAAACATCAAGCAGCTTGTGTATGTCGGCAAAATGAAGGCCCGTTGTCGGCTCATCAAGTATATAAAGAGTCCTGCCGGAGGATGGCTTGCCAAGCTCAGTTGCAAGTTTCACTCTCTGCGCTTCACCGCCTGAAAGTGTTGTAGAAGCCTGTCCAAGAGTCATATAACCAAGCCCCACGTTGGCAAGACATAAAAGCATCCTGTGAATTCTGGGAACATTTGCAAAAAACCGCAAAGCCTCCTGAATCCGCATATCAAGAACTTCGGCTATATTTTTACTTTTATACGTTATCTGCAGAGTTTCCGGATTATACCGTGTTCCTTTGCAGTGTTCGCATGTAACATAAACATCCGGCAGAAAATGCATCTCGATCTTTTTTGTGCCGTGTCCCTGGCAGCTTTCACAGCGGCCGCCCTTCACATTAAAACTGAAACGCCCGGGTTTATAGCCGCGTATCTTGGCTTCACGGGTTTTGGCGAATATCTGGCGTATCTGGTCAAAAATCCCTGTATAAGTAGCCGGATTGCTGCGGGGCGTGCGGCCGATCGGAGACTGGTCTATCTCGATGATTTTATCGATCCGTGTTGAGCCTGTAACACTTTTATGCTTTCCGGGATTTTCGCGGGAACCGTATATCTTTTTCTTAAGCGACTTTAGAAGTATCTGAGTCACAAGCGTACTCTTGCCCGAGCCGGAAACGCCAGTTACACAGGTAAAAACCTCGAGAGGAAATTTGACACTTATTTTCTTGAGGTTGTTATGTGATGCCTGCTTTACTTCTATGCAATTCTGCATATTGACTTTACGCCTCTTTGGAGGAAGTTCTATAACACTTCTTCCGCTGAGGTAGTTGCCGGTAATAGACCGCTTGCAGTCGCGTATCTGTTTAAGAGTCCCCTGCGCCACAAGCTCGCCGCCGTGCGCGCCCGCGGCAGGGCCAATATCTATAACGTGATCGGCTTCCCGTATTACATCCTCATCGTGTTCCACGACAAGAACCGAGTTTCCAATGCTGGTAAGTTTGCGAAGTATCCCGATGAGCCGGTCATTATCGCGGCGGTGAAGGCCTATTGTCGGCTCATCAAGGACGTAGCAGCAGCCGACCAGACCTGACCCGACCTGGGTAGCAAGCCGTATCCGCTGCGCCTCGCCGCCGGAGAGCGTCGCGCTGGCACGGTCAAGCGTAATATAACCAAGGCCGGAATCAAGCATAAATTTCAGGCGTGCCCTTATTTCTTTAAGCGGCTGCGCGGCAATAACCTCGCGTTCCTTATCAAACTTGATATCCATAAAGAAATCATGAGCTTTCTCAATGCTCATAGCACAAAGCTCATTTATAGAAAGCCCGGCGACTGTAACAGCCAGCGCTTCAGGACGAAGTCTTTTTCCGCCGCATTTCTTGCACGGCTGCTCCGAGAGAAAGCTGTGCAGTCTGTGTTTTACAAATTCACTGTCTGTATTTTTCCACCTTCTGTTGAGGTTCGGAATAACCCCCTCAAACGAACAGCGGTACTTTGTCTCATCAGCGGGCTCGGTACCATACATCAGTATTTTCTTTATCTTAGCAGGTATTTTTTCAAATGGGATTGCTTTGCTTATGCCAAAATCACTGCAAAAGTTATTTATCATTCTGCTGTAAAGTATGTTCATACGTTTGCCGCCCTTTCGCCAGGCCGAGACAGCTCCGTTTTCAAGTGAAAGCGTTGTGTCAGGCACTATCAGCTCGGGGTCAAATTCGAGTATCGTTCCCAGCCCGTGGCACTCTGGGCACGCCCCGTAAGGCGAATTGAAACTGAAAAGCCTGGGAGAGAGCTCTTCCAGAGAAGCCTGGGGATGATCTACACACGCAAATTTTTCGCTGTACACAACATCTTCCCAGTCGGCTTTTGCGTCCTTAGGGCGGGCTTCCGCCGGAAGCTGCTTCATGATAGTAACATTGCCGTCTCCAATCTTTAAGGCCGATTCCACAGAATCACCGAGCCTGCCGCGAATTCCCTCTTTTATTACAAGCCTGTCTATAACAGCATAAATGTCATGCTTTTTGTTTTTGTCCAGGGCAGGAGCGTTTTTTATCTCTCCGATTACCCCGTCTATCCTGGCACGTGTCCAGCCCTCTCGCTGAATCATCGTGAGAACGTCTCTGTGTTCACCCTTTGCGCCCCTGACGACTGGAGCGCATATCTGAATTCGCGTACCCTCGGGAAACTGCAAAATGGAATCTATTATCTGGGATGCGCTCTGGCCGGATACCTCCCTGCCGCATATCCAGCAGTGAGGGATGCCGGCACGTGCGTAAAGCACCCTGCAGTAATCATATATCTCAGTAGAAGTCGCCACGGTGGAACGAGGGTTGCTTGAGCCTTTTCGCTGTTCGATGGCTATCGTCGGCGGCAGGCCTTCTATATGCTCGACATCCGGCTTCTGCATCTGCTCGAGGAACTGCCGTGCGTATGCGCTGAGCGATTCTACATATTTTCTCTGACCCTCTGCATATATAGTGTCAAAAGCCAGAGAGCTCTTTCCAGAACCGCTGATACCGGTAATGACAACAAATTTGTTCCGGGGAATCTCTATATCTATATTTTTCAGGTTGTGCTCACGAGCTCCAACCACTTTAATCACCTTTTTGGCCATATTTTACTGCCTTAATGCATATCTATATGATTAGTATAGGCTTATGAGAATATCAACATAAACCGCAACCATTCATTATACAGTTAAGCAATATAATACGCAAAATAAAAAGGTTTTGTTTAAAAATCCAAAGTGTGCGGCATTTTTTTACGGATAACATGCCCGGTAGAGCAAATTCACGAATTTGCTCCAGCCCGCCGCAAGCACATTTCTCAATCTTCAAGAACTTCGTCAACGGGAACGGCGTGCTTGTCCTGCTTACTTTCTTTTGGAGCAAAGGGAGGCAGATGCCGATACCAGAAGAAATACAGCCCGACGAGCGAACCGATAAAAATAACAAAGGTTATCATCAATTCACCCCATTTGAATGTCATCAGCTGCAAGGGAAGAAGCAGAAGCGTCATCAGCCAGACCAGGCCAAACGGTATTGCCGCCATATCATTCTTATGCTCTTTTTCGGTAGCTTTTCTTGTTTTTTCATCGAGACAGTTCTTGAATTTACCCCACAAGCCAAACGGCCTTGTCTTGACATAGAACCTCTCTAAGACGTGCATATCAGTAGGTTTTGTAAGATAAGTCCCCAGGATCGAAGCTGCGAAGGCCAGACTGAGGATTAAGCCAAACTGGTACCACTCAAGCATTTGCGGGTAAAATAGCCGCTGAAGTATAGCCGCGAGCATTCCCACAAATAAACCTATTGCAAACCCGGCTCCGTTGAACCGCCACCAATAGAGCCTCAAGAATTGCGGCACAGCAAGCCCGCCTACTAATCCGGCGGTTATCCAGCTCCAGATATCATTGATATTGGCTGCATAAAAGGCCACTACAAAACTAACCACGCACAGCAGCAAGCCAAATGCCCAGCTAACGTAAATCAGTTCGGCGTTTTTGGCTTTCGGTTTTATATAACCCTGATAGATATCTCTTGTGAAAAAGGTCGCTGTGTTGTTGATTACTGTATTTATGGTTGACATTGAAGCCGCCATCAACGCAACCATAATCAAACCTCTAACACCCAGGGGTATCATGTCTTTTAGTACGGCAGGCAGAATCCGCTCAGGAAAAACAGTCCCTTCATAACTGACCATGTTTATCTTATTCTGCCAATTTTCGCCCAGCAGTAAATGCAGTTTTTCAGGAAGCGATCCAAAATTTTGAGGATTATTGGTAATCTCGGCGATTTTCTCGTGCCATAGATTTGGGTTCAAGGCCTCGCCGCTGCTGATAAAGTGCTGATTAACCAGTTCGGCGGCATCCTTAAGGACAAGCTGGCTCGGGAACGTCTCATGAACCAGTATGATACCAAGAATCGCAAAACCCATCATCAGGGGCCATCTCATAACCATCGTCCAGCCTGACATGAAACCCAGCATACCGCATTCACGCTCTCCCGCGGCACCGAAATACCGGTTGTCAACTCCCATTCCCATACCCTGATAGACTGTTTTGAACATGAAATAAAGAACAACCAGAGTCAGAAAGTTGTAATGTTCGTAGCCGCTGGGCATATCTACTTTCCAGCTCGGCAGTGTAGCAGACCAGTTGGGATTTCCTGTTACCTGCTCTGCGATGCTGCCAATATCCAGCCCCATCGACATCTTCATAGCAAATATTAAAATGAAAAGCGAGCCTAACAGCACACAGAAACCCTGGAAAACGTCGGTAACCACAACTCCGTAAAAACCTGATTGAATCGTATAAATACATGTTACCACGAGCATTATCAAAGCGCAGGTACTCGGCTTGAACGGCATGAACATGGAGAAAAACAGACCAACTCCCTTGATTGCGTATGCCAGAGTACCGATTCCGAAAACCATTGCGGCAAACACCTGCGCGAGCCTGGCAAAATTGCCCCAGAAACCGGTGCCAAAACGAAACTTCATCCACTCGGCACATGTCATAAGGCCTGACCTGCGGTGCCATTTACCGATATAAATAAACATAAACACCAGAATAAGCCCTGCTCCGGCTCTGATTTCAAAGAACAGTGCAGACGGCCCCAATAGAAAAAGAAAAGATGTAATCAGCATCGTACCCGTCAAGTCCAGCCAGGCTGCCATTCCGGATATTCCAAGGCTCCACCAAGGCAGTTTTCGCCCGCCCAGAAAATAATCATCCATGCTCGCTGAAGCCATTTTGCGGAAATAAAAACCTACTGCCACCAAAACAGCGAAATATCCTATAATAACTGCATAATCAATAATGTTGAGCTGATTCAATTTTACCTCGTGAATAACATATTACAGGGGTTTAGAACATTAGACTTACCTATCGTGGCTACATTTTATATAAGCACTCCAGAGTTTCAAGCAGGTTTTTTACAAACTATCATCAATACGAACATCATCGAACTTAATCGCATTCGACATCTGCCCTATCCAGGCTATCTATCATAGAGACTTTTCGTAGAGACGATTTATCTTGACAAAACACTATAAGTGCATAGCATAATTGCTTTAATATTAGCAAATTAAATATAAGCAGCAAAGGTCAGAGCTATGCATATAAACAGAAGTGTTGCCGCAGAAACAGTAGTCGTAATTCTTGCCGCCGGCCAGGGCACCCGCATGGGACGGAGTGACCTTGCGAAGGTCTGCTTCGAAATTGACGGAATTCCCGCAATCAACAGAACTATCGCAACATTCAAAAAGCACGGTTTTGCCGGCTTTCTGCTGGTTGTCGGCTCACGGGCAGAGCAGGTCATGGAAACCGTATCGTCCAAACACCCTGAAGTCGGCTATATATTTCAGTCACCTCAGCTGGGAACCGGACACGCGGCCAAAATCGCTTCTGAAACGCTTCAGAACATGCGATATTCCGGCAATATCATAATAACAATGGGTGATAAATTTCTTGATGACGGGGCTGTAGATTCACTGCTGGAGGGTTTTATCAAACAGCAGGCCCACGCTTCTATATTCGCTATCCCCAAGACAAAGCAGACCCAGGGCTCCGGCGGCCGCATATTCATTGATGAATCCGGCCAGGCGGCTGACATAATCGAAAAACCGGATCTGCAGAAACAGGCCGTCGTTGACGAAATTCGCTCCATACTCAAAACCAAAGATAAACTAAAATCGTCTCTGATAACCAAAATTGCAGAAAAACATATCTCCAGCCCAAAAAAACGTGCCAGCGCAGTTGGCGAACTAATCGAAATCTGCAAGCAACATAGCGGCGAAATAGACAAGAAACAGCTCATGGAACTGCTTGACTGCGATAAATACAATATCACGGTAAACGGCAGCAGGTACACATCCTCGCAAATCGAGAAAAAGTGCAAGTTTGTAAATGCCAGTTTGTATATGTTTAAGGCAGAAGCCTTTTATCAGGGCGTTTCTCTGATAAACAATGATAACGCTCAAAAAGAGTACTATCTTACTGATATTGTCAAGAGCATTAACGGGATCAAAGATTCTGCCGGCAAATCAAAATACTCTGTCAAGACCATTTCAGCGCGTAATCCCGACCTTATACAGGGCTTCAATTCGCCCGATGAACTGCTCAGGATTCAGGATTATGTCCGCAGAATCAAAGATTCGGCCAAAACTGCCGTGTATGACATGTCGCCGCAACTGCCCGGGAACAAGTATTGCACTGTAGATAAATGGATAGAGAAGATTAAAAACGAAAAGCCCTCTGTTAAGCGTTGGCTTAAAGACACCTATGGCGACCACGCCCCCCTGCACAAGCGAAAATGCAGCACGCTGCTTAAAACCCTTAGCTGCTACGGAAAGCGATTCGGTTTTGACCAGAAAGTCTGTATTGTGCGTGCTCCGGGCAGGGCAAACATCATGGGCCGCCACGTTGACCATAGAGGCGGCTTCAACAATTATCTGGCAATCGACAGGGAAACTATCATGGTCGCAGGGCCCCGTGATGACAGCAATGTAGAAGCGGTTAATGTCGAGCCCGTTTTTTTTAAAAACGTTAAGTTCAACGTCAATGATATAATTGGCCGTTTCGCGTGGTCTGACTGGATAAACTTCGTTGACAGCGAATGGGTACGCAGTATGCTGCTTAGCAAAGCCGGTGACTGGGGCAATTATATACGGGCATCTATGGTGCGGCTCCAGCATAAGTTCAATGACATAAAAGTAAACGGCATGAATCTGGCGGTTTATGGTGATGTTCCTATCGCGGCGGGACTTAGCAGCAGCTCCAGCATCGTTGTTGCCACACTTCAGGCCGCGATTGCCCTGAACAATTTTGAGCTTACCAGCAGTCAGTTTATCGACATGTGCGGCGAGGGTGAATGGTTTGTCGGCTCAAGAGGAGGCTCCGGCGACCACGCGGCAATCAGAATGGGCAAACGCGGCAAAATCGCCCATGTAGGCCACTTCCCATTCCGTGTTGAAGAAATTGTCGATGCACCTGAAGATTACCAGGTCATGATAGCAAACAGCTACATAAAAGCCGCCAAAAGCCACGGCGCAAAAGACATGTTCAATGCCAAAATCACAAGCTACAACCTCGGGTTTGAGCTGCTCAGACAGAGATGCCCGGAGTTTCTGCATATCGCCGAATACCTCCGCGATATAGAGCCTGTAAAACTGGGCTGTAAAACAAGCGACATTTACAGGATGTTTCTCAAGATTCCCCAGCAGGCCACACGCGCAGAACTTCGTGAAATGCTCTCGAGCGACTGCCGCGAGATGATCGAGAAAAACTTCTCCTCCCATAAGGATCCCGGCACGTATCACCTTAGAGGAGTGCTGCTTTTCGGCATCGCAGAAATCGCCCGCAGCCGGCTTACCCTCGAACTGCTCAAGTGCAAAGACACCACCCAGATCGGCAGGATAATGAAAATCAGCCACGACGGAGACCGCGTAAGCAGAGACGACGGAACCGGTAAATACATAAAAGTCGATGACGGTTGTACAGACGCTTACTTCAACCAGCTTATAAACGACCTTCACAGCGAAGACCCGGAAAAGGTCACCAACGCCCAGCTGTACATGCAGCCCGGATACTATGCCTGCAGCACCCCTGAGATAGACAGGATGGTCGATATAGCCGGCAGCGTCGCCGGTGTCGCCGGAGCTCAGTTAGCAGGAGCGGGCCTTGGCGGATGCATAATGATACTGGCAAAGAAAAAAGCTGCCGCAACAGTGAAGAAGGCACTTACGAAAGATTATTACGAACCCAAAGGCCTAAAACCCGCCGTACTCGACTGCATAACAGTTGAAGGCGCAGGACTGGTAAGTTTGTAATTATTTTCGGACATTTACTGATTCCTGAATAACCTTTAGGCGGATATATCCGTCACGGTATCTTCGGTCTGCTACCCGGCGGTGAATTCCGATCAACATCGGGACTCGCTCTGACTATTGAGAAGATTATATCTGATCCATTTTGATGATTTACGCCCTTTTATGAATTTCTCACGAAGCATGACTGATAAACGGGTTGAATGCTCTTGCGGCCTGACGAAATTCACGGGACGTTTTCAGGAGTGTATTCTCCCTTACCCTCAACTGGAACATTTTGTTCACCGACATAGAACCTGACATCAGGATTCCCTAACATGTAAACCCAATACATGGCATTTCCCGATATAAACATAAAAACATTGCAAGACTATTCTTACACTGCCAAGCTCCTCGAGTAGGACTCGAACCTACAACCTAGCGGTTAACAGCCGCTCGCTCTACCAATTGAGCTATCGAGGAATATTCCTGTCTCTGTGAGTCAAGACGGGGTATTTTCTAATTTTTACGATATTTGTCAACAGTTTATACAAATATTTTCTAAAAAGAGGTGCAAAATTTTTAAAATTTTATTCTTTTTCAGGCTTTTTGGCGGTAAGAACCGCCCTCACCGGTGCAGGCCGGCCCTCTACGGTCTTTGTTATGTCCCTTGGATCAAGGCACTTATCAAGCGATTCGAACCGCATCCAGTCAGTACTTCTCTGCTCGTCAGTGGTTGTCCGGCAGATATCAACCAGCTTAATATCGCTGAAACCGCAGTCCGTAAGCCAATCAGAGAGCAAATCAACCGTCGGGATATTCCAGACGTTCCGCATACGGGCATAGCGGCCTTTGGGAACAAGGCAGTCTCTTCCCGCGGCTTGAAGGACTAACGTTTCCAGCACCAGCTCACCGCGGGAGCTAAGCAGACGCCGCAGATGCCTGATATGTTCTTTCGGCTCACGCCTGTGATACAGAACACCCATCGAAAAAACAGTATCGAAGCTCTCCATCGAATCAGGCATATCCTCAAGCCTGAACGGAAGAACTGTGGCGGCATCTGTTTTAATATATCTGTTCAGGGCCTGAAACTGCATAACAAAGAGCAGAAACGGGTCGATCCCGACAACCGCCGCGGCACCCTCGCCGAGCATTCGCAGGCAGTGATACCCGCTGCCGCAGCCGACATCAAGAACCCGCCGTCCTTTCAGGGGAGAGATACTTTCGCAAAGCCTCTGCCACTTCCAGTCCGACCTCCACTCCGTGTCAACATACACTCCGAAAACATCAAACGGGCCCTTTCTCCAGGGATGCAGCCGCATGAGCTTTTCTCTCAACTCTTTCCGGGCAGATTCATCGCAATCACCCGCAGCTCCGATACGAACCGCCGCGGCAGTCAAATCAATCACAGAGGGGCTGATTTGGGGCAGTGCATCTATCGCGGCCTGCCATGCTTCTAGGTCGCCGTGAACAAATACTTCGCGAACCTGCGGCAGTTTAGACTCGGCGAAATCAGCAAACTCGGCAAGTCCGTTCGACCGGCAATGCTCAAGAAAAGGCGAATAGTCTATGGGAATATTATTCATATTGATAAGTGTAGCGATGAGGTAAATTCGGTCAAGTCCCCTGCCGGTGTTTTAATCCTTAAAAGCCGCCAATGAAGCGAAATTAAAACACTGAAACCACAGCCAGGATCGGCTGAAACCTGCATCTTTGAGACGGCTGTAATGCGTCTCAAGTGTATCGGGTATCAGAACGTTTTCCAGGGCCTTGCGTTTCTGGCTCACTTCAAGGCTGCTGTAGCCGTTTAACCGCTTAAACTCGTGATACATATCGATTTGAAAATTATTCTGCTGCCGGTCATCAAATTTTATCTTTTCAGAGAGAATCAGAAGTCCTCCGGGGACAAGTCCTTCATATATCCGCTGAATAAGCTCTTTGCGTCTGTCCGGCGAGAAAAACTGGAGCGTATAATTCATTGCAACAATTGAGGCATTTTCAATGCATATATCCGCAATGTCAGCTTGTATAACATCAACCGCAGCTTCATTCACGTCCGAATTAACATGCTTGCGGCACTGCTCTATCATTGAATGTGAATTATCAACGGCGATTATCTTTACGCCGGGCTTTTTGATGCCCTGCCGCATGGCAAGTGTCGTAGCACCCAGCGAGCAGCCCAGGTCATAACAATTGGTATTTTCCGAGGCGTAATGTTCCGCGAACACCTTGGCCATGCCGATAACGGTGGCATAGCCAGGCACCGACCGGCGGATCATATCATCAAAAACTGATGCCACCGCGTCATCGAATTTAAAACCGCATACCTTTTCGCGGTATTGTGCATAAACTTTGTCGATTTTTTCCATATCGCTCATTCGCTCGCTGTTAGACAATTATTTCCATTAGAGATCAATCATCGCCTTTATAACCCCGTCCTCGTAATTATCAACCATGTCGAAGCCTTTCTTCGAATCGGCAAAATCAAACCGATGTGTTACCATAAAATCTGCACTGACTTTGCCCGAATGAATCATATCCAGTGTTTCCTGCACACATTCGTTCTGCCTGCGTACGTTCTGAATACATATCTCCTTGCGGCGGATTTTGCTGATATCGAACGAAATCCGATCAACTTCCGGTATCCCAACAAACATCAGTTTACCGCCGGGTTTGAGCAGCTCTACCGCCTGGTCAATAGCTTCCTGCTCTCCGCAGCACTCAAACACACAATCAAGCAGCAGCGGCTCTGCCTGGGATATTTCCTTTACAATATTTTGAGAGTCAGGGTTGCCCGCCCAGTCGGCTCCGTTTTGGAGTGCCGTATCCACTCTGGCATCAATTTTGTCAGTCATATAGATTTTGCCCGCTTCCATGTATTTAGCTGCGAGAAGAACGCTCAAACCGATAGGCCCTGCGCCAAGAATAGCGGCGGTTTTGCACTTGATATCTATAGACTGTTTGACCGCGTAAAAACCGATAGAGAGCGGCTCAGAAACGGCAGCCTGATCAAGAGTCATATCATCTGGTATCTTATAGCAGCACTCCTGCGGCATTACAATGTATTCGCTCAGGCAGCCCTCAATCTGGCCGGGACAGCCGAGGAATTTGAGATTGCGGCAGGTATGGCTGCGATGCGAGAGGCACTGATCGCACTTACCGCAGGAGACAGCCGGCTCAACAGCTATTCTGTCGCCGGGCTTTACCGACGTCACAGCAGGCCCGACAGCTTCGACGACCCCAGCGCTTTCGTGGCCGACGGTGTAGGGATATTCGCATACCTGATCGCCTATTCTGCCGGTAGTGTAGTAATGAACATCACTGCCGCAGATTCCAACGACCTTCATGCGTATAAGCACGTCTGTGTCATCAACGATTTGCGGGTCTGGAGTCTCAAGCATCTCCATCTGACGTATTCCGGTAAGCCGCATTGCTTTCATTGTATTACCTCATGCACAGCCTCGCCTTTGCAGGCAAAACCTGATTGTTAATCATATTAGACAGGATTTACAAGATTTACATGATAGAATAATTGAATAAAATCTTGTTAATCCTGTAAATCATGTCCGCTAATTCCTAATTCTTAATTCACAAACTATCAAATATTTTGCCCGGATTCAAAATAAAATTCGGGTCAAGAGACTTTTTTATACTTTTAAGTATATTTAGATATTCATCAGAAACGAACATCGGCATATAATTTTTACGTTTATGCCCTATGCCGTGCTCTCCTGATATACTTCCGCCAAGCTCGCTGGTCAGTTTGTACAGCCGTTCTAAAATTTCAGGCAGTACCTGGTGCCATTTTTCGTCGCTCCATTTCGGATCGGAGACAATCCTGGCGTGAAGGTTGCCGTCGCCGGCATGGCCGAAACACGGTATCATAACGCCGAAATTTTGTGCAAGCTGAGAAAGTTTCTCTACCATCTGAGCCATTGCCGCCGGCGGAACGACAATATCCTCACCGCTTTGGCGGCGGCTGATAACGTTGTATGCCTCGCCGATATTACGCCGTACTTTCCAGATACGCTCTGAAGTTGTAACATTATCCGCCACATACACTTCAATCGCCCCATTTTCCATGCACATTTCACCAAGCGTCTCATACTCACTCTCAACATTTTCCCTGGAAGCCCCGTCAACAGTGATAATCACCATTGCACCGGAATCCTGGTATGGAATGCTCTCGTTGAGATATTCACACGCCTCGCGGCAGGCGGTTCTGTCCATAAATTCAATGCCGGTAGGAATTATGCCCGTGCCGGTAATAATCCTGGGGACAATGTTTATCGCTTCCTGAGAGCTTTTGAACAGACAAAGCAGATCAACCTGATATCTGGGCAGAGGAATGAGTTTAAGGACAATCTTGGAAAAAATTCCAAGCGTGCCTTCAGAACCGGTCATAAGCTGTATCATGTTATAGCCGGTAACATCCTTGATCAGTTTGCCTCCAAACCAAACAATATCGCCGTTTGGCATAACCGTCTCAAGCCCCAGCACATATCGGCCGGTAACGCCGTATTTGACGGCCTTGCCGCCGCCGGCGTTTTCAGCTACATTGCCGCCGATATAGCATGTTTCCATGCTCATTGGATAGCCGGCATAAAACAGCCCGTGAGGTTTTAGAAACTCGTTGATATCATTGGCAACCACTCCGGGCTCAACGGTCAGCATCATGTTTTCTTTGTCGAGCTCAAGTATTTCGTTCATACGGTCGCAGTGAAGAACTATACCGCCGTGAATCGGGACTGCACCGCCAGAGAGGCCTGAACCTGCGCCGCGAGGTGTTACAGGAAATCTGAATTCATTGGCAAGTTTCATAATACGTGATATCTCGTCTGCTGTCCGCGGCCTTACAACAGCCTCTGGCATAGCGGCGTATTTCTTTTCGGGTATCTCGTCATGGGAATAGGGCTCAAGCCGCTCAGGGTCATTGTATATAACGAAGTTCTCGCCGACAATTTCTGACAAACTTGCCGCGATTTCGGGTGTTATTCTGTTGTATCTCATATCAGTCAACTACACCTCCACTGCGTATTTGCTGTGTTAAAGCAGGAACAACTTCAAACAAATCTCCGACAATCCCGAAATCCGCGATTTTAAAAATCTGCGCTTCAGGATCGCTGTTTATAGCGATAATGGTCTCTGCGGTCTGCATTCCGGCAAGGTGCTGGATTGCGCCGCTGACACCGATTCCTATATACAGTTTCGGGCTTATGGTGATTCCGCTTAGGCCAATCTGGTGAGGGTATGAAAGCCAGCCGCGGTCAACAACATCCCGTGTCGCGCCGACAGCCGCGTCAAGGGCATCTGCTAATTCGTAAATCATAGGGAGGTTATCAGCTTTTTTTATGCCGCGTCCAACAACGACCACCCTGTCAGAATCCGCCAGTGAAACCTGATCGCCGCTTGACTCAAAACCGAGATACTCAACGCCTGTTGTAAACCATTGATCTTCGGGCAGGATATCTTCAATCAGCATTTTGGATTTTTGGGCCGGCTGTGCGGGCTTTGTTGAATGTGGACGGACAGTTGCCATCTGGGGCCGATGCGCCGGCGTTTTGATGGTAGCCATTATGTTGCCCCCGATTGCCGGCCTGGTCTGGTGAAGCCCGCCGCTCTCGGGGTCGATTGCCAGGCCTGTACAATCGGCTGTCAGGCCGGTATTAGCCTTTATCGCGGCATACGGCATCAGTGTTCTGCCGGTAGATGTCGCGCCGGCTATGATGACCTCGGGCCTGTATTTGCTTATTACAACATCCATAACCCTTGCGTAAGGCTCAACATTGAAATCTTTCAGCCGTTCATCTCTGCATACCGCCGCCAAATCCAATCCGCATCTGCCGAGCCGGTGAAGCTCATCATCTGTTATATCTCCGCCAAAAAGCATCGCGCAAAGCCGGCAACCCCTCTGATCCGCCAGTTCTCTGCCGCGGGTTATCAGCTCAAACGATATCCGCTCAAGCCTGCCCTCTTTCTGCTGGGCCAGTATCCATATATCTTTATATTCAAGCAGTTTATCCATCTTAGGCAGTCTCCCTGAGCTTTTCCGCCAAAGCCTTAACAGCCGCCGCAGTTTTGGTTTCGCTGCGGGGTTTCTCGATCCTGCATTGCCGCGAGACTTTGGGGCGGTCAATCTTGACAACACGCGTCGGCGAGCCCTTGAGTCCGACAGATTCAGGTTTTATACCCAAATATTCGGCAGTCCAGGTTGGAATATCGAGATTTTTAGCGCGTTTTTTGCCCCGAAGTGTCGGCAGTCCGGGCTCTGCGATTTCTTTAACGACCGTCAGAACACACGGCATACTACATGACAAACTCTCGTAGCCGTCTTCTATTAGCCGCCGGACAGTGCAGCTGCCTTCGTTGATGGAGACCTTGCTAAGATAGGTCAAAACCGGAATATCCAGCCACGCGGCGATCCCCGGGCCCACCTGGCCGGTGTCGCCGTCAACCGCCCTCTCGCCGCAAATAATTATGGTATAAGAACCTATACGTTTTACCGCCTCTGACAGAACATAGCTGGTCGCCCAGGTATCAGAGCCGGCAAAGCATTTATCGCTGAGCAGTACAGCCTCATCG
Source organism: Limihaloglobus sulfuriphilus (assembly GCF_001999965.1). Lineage (GTDB taxonomy): Bacteria > Planctomycetota > Phycisphaerae > Sedimentisphaerales > Sedimentisphaeraceae > Limihaloglobus > Limihaloglobus sulfuriphilus. The sequence goes on from NZ_CP019646.1 coordinate 1,341,777, forward strand.
ATACCCATCGAAACCGCTTCCCGCAGTGCATCCGCGGCTTTTGCCGGCCCCATAGACAACGCTATAGTCTTTGCGCCGCAAGAACCGGCAAGCCGGATCGCCGTTTCTATCGCATACAAATCCAGCGGATTGACAATCGCTTCTACACCTTCGCGTATAACTGTGCCTGTCTTCTCGTCCATGCGGACATTGCGAATGTCGGGAACCTGTTTTATTGGTACAATTATATTCATCAATTATCTTTGTTGTTTAAATTAGAAACGAATATCAATAGTCTTGATTTCTTTAAAACGAGCTTTTAAAGTTCAAACAGAACGCTCTTGAAAAAATTATACACATTTTCCGGTTGATTTCATTGACTGTTTTCTTTTTTTTGCAGACTTGCCTGCGATTTACAGAAAAGTTATCCTCAATTTGGCAAAAAGACAAAGAAAGTGCTTCCCTGGCCGACCTTGCTTTCAACCCACATCTTTCCTTTATGTGCCAGGACAATTTTCTGTGCTATTGCCAGACCAAGGCCGGTGCTTTTTTCACCAGAGGTGTTTTTAACACTGGCTTTTTTAAAAGCCTCGAATATGCAGCCCAATTCTTCCTGGGGGATACCTTGGCCCTGGTCGCTAACTGAAAAGACAATTCCGTCATTGGTCTCTTCAAGAGATATCGTTATTGTTGTTTCAGAATACGAAAATTTTAAGGCATTGGTAATTAGATTGATCAATACCTGCTGTATTTTTTGTGAGTCAAAAGATATATTCTTTACAGATTCCGGCAGATTAACCTTTAGAGTAATATTCTTTTTATCAGCTCCCAGTTTGCTTAATGAGGCAACATACTCAATAAATTCAGCAGGATTTACATCTTCCATCTTCAGCTGCATTTTCCCGGATTCTATTACTGAAAAATCGAGTAAATCATTGAGCAGCCTGAGCATAAAATCACACTGAGAGCCTATAGTGTTGAGTTTATAAATAAAATCCGAATCAAGTGATTTTTTCGCGGCATCCTTCAACAGCAATTCACTGAATATGCGAATCGCACCTATAGGATTTCTGAGGTCGTGTGCAGCCATACCAAGAAAACTGTTTTTTAAGTCGTTTAACTTTTTCAGCTGGGCGTTTGATTTATTAAGCTGCCTGCTTACATTAGCTAATTCACGATTTGTTTCAATCAGACATTTTTCAAAATTCCTGCTATCCTGCAAATCTATTTCACCAAAAACTGCAATGCTATTACTGATTTTATGAAAAGAAAAATACATAGAAACTGCGTTCGCTGAGCCAGATTTTAATGTAAGAAGATGTTTGCGGCCGCTGCTGAGATAGTCATCAAGTTTGATATCACTGGTAAAGATATCTGTGATATTCATATCTGTTATACTGCGGCTGACAATTTCCTGAGCTGCTATGTTTGATTCAATTATATTGCCGGATTCATCGCAAATAACTAAGAAATTTGCTGTTGACTCCGTTATAAGTTTACAAAGATGGTCTTTTATTGTAGAGCTGTTTATTATGGAATGGCTCATGAGCTTATGAATCCTTCATGATCCGGATTCAACCATGTTTGAAAATACGGGAATGTTAACGATCAGATAGTTGTAAAATGGCACAATCTCGTCATAGGCCTTGTTTGAAAGCAGACTTTCCATAGCGGCAAGCCAGGCATTGAGCTGAGCAGGCCAATAGGTCTGGTGGAAGTTATGAGAACGATATGCTCTGAAAACCCACAACACAGTCTCTACCAGAACCTGAGGGTCATAAAATTTGAACATAGACTCCATGAAAAGAGCGTGGTTTTTGTGGTTATCCTGCATCATTGCTTTATTGCCTTCTCCAATAAGTCTTATTAAGTCCGGTCTGGAAATAAGAATACGGTCAACCTCCGAAACAAGTTTAGCCCGTTTTTGAGCATACTCATTAGCCGCCTGCTCAGAGGGTTGTCTAAGCTGTTTTGCAGATTCAAGAAGGTCTGATTTACTCATTTTGATCTCCTCTTTAGGATAGTAATTATTTTAGAGCCGCGGCCGATTGAGCTATCGTCTTTTTTATATTTAATACTCTTTGGTCACTGTTTCGAGAGTAATAATTGAGTCGATAATATTCACCTGCGGATGCCCCGAAAGTTTCTCTTTGCCTCCCCATGAAAAAGCCTGGCCTCCAACAACAATTTCCTGATTTGGAAAAGACGCGGAAACTACCTCAATCGTTTCTATTAAATACGGAATACTGAAGTACAAACTTACGGACAACCCAAGTAAATCTGGTTTTTTCTCTTCAATCATACAGAGAAGGTCATGAGTAGGGGTATTAGCACCCAGAAAATAACTGTCCCAGCCGTTGAGTTCAAAAATATCGGCTGCCATTTTTGCTCCAAGCTGATGATATTCATTAGGCGTGCAGCATACAATAGCACTTCTGTCAATATGGTCGGCTGAAAAAATGATTGGATATACAAGATTCAGCAGCCCTTCGGTTACGGCAGTTGCCATATGCTCAACAGCAACAGATATCTGATTGTTCTGCCACAACTGCCCGACTTCATACATACTCCGTTGAAAGAGGCCCGTATATAATTCATACACGGGTGTTTCGTGCTCAATAAGTCTTTCGACAATTTCAGTGCAGCCTTTTTTATTTCCTGAAATCAGGTCAGAAAGATAACTATCATAAAGACTTGAAAGCATTTATGTTCCTTTAGCTTACTAAAAAATATCAGTAAATATTCAATCTAAACTGAAAATCTACTTTTTAGCAGGTGTCAGGACGACTATCATCCTGCGTCCTATAAGCTTAGGCTCCTTGTCAGGTTTTGCGATATCTGAGAGTGATTCAATAACAGATACCATAAGCTCCCTGCCCTGATCAACGTGCATCATCTCACGGCCGCGAAAACGCATGGTAAACTGTACCTTATGCCCTTTTTCAAGGAATTTACGGGCATGGCCAACCTTTACATTCTTGTCATTCTCACCGATTTCAGGCCCTAAACGCAGTTCCTTCTGTGTGGTTGAGTGATGACTTTTCTGATTCTGCTTGGCCTTGCGCTTTTGCTGATAAAGCCACTTTCCATAATCCATTATCCTGCACACTGGAGGTTCAACGTTTGGAGATACTTCGACCAGGTCCAGACCTGCATCTGAAGCCATAAACATTGCCTCTCTGATGTCAACAACACCTATCTGCTGGTTATCCTGGTCTATAAGGCGAACTTTTTTCGACCTTATGGCCCTGTTGACTCGTAATTCCTGCTTGCTAATAGTTTAACCTTTCAAAATTAACTGCTGGTGAAAGCGTAATTTCCGCTTTAACCAAATAACTTTTCTAATCGTTACCATTTAACGATTTAAATGCTGAAATCGGTTTCCAGCGACCTTGAATCTATTTTATCTCTAAGTATAGCGATAAATTGCGATACTGGAATAGTTTTATTTTCTTTTACGCCGCGTATCCGGACATTGACCGCATTTTCCTGGGCCTCTTTGGGGCCGACAACAAGCATATAAGGCGGCTTTTCAGCGTGGCCTTTGGCGATTTTAATCCCGATTTTATCAGGCGACTTGTCAACAGAAGAACGAATTCCGGCATCTTTAAGCTGTTGGCGTATCTTGTCAGCGTAATCAGCCGTTTTATCGCTTATCGGCAGAATTCGAACATGTTCAGGTGCCAGCCATGGAGGCATTGAGCCGGCGTAATGCTCAATCAGGATACCCATAAACCGCTCAAGTGAGCCGAGTATCGCCCTGTGGAGCATGACGGGCGTCTTCTCGGTATTGTCCGAATCTGTGTACTCCAGCTCGAACCGCTGCGGCATGGAGAAGTCAAGCTGTATAGTTCCCAGCTGCCAGCTCCTGCCAATGCAGTCTTCAATATGAAAATCAATCTTGGGGCCGTAGAATGCGCCGTCGCCCTCGTTGACTTTGAAATCTATCTGCTTATGCTCAAGAGCGGATCTAAGGGCGTTAGTAGATTTTTCCCATATCTCATCTGAGCCGATATGTTTTTCGGGTTTTGTCGAGAGTTCAACGTGAAAATCTTCAAACCCAAATGCCTTGTAAATTGCGTAAATCATATCGATTATGCTTATTACTTCGCTCTCTATCTGAGAGGGAGTACAGAAAACATGGGCATCATCCTGGGTAAACTGGCGAACACGCACAAGCCCGTGCAGAGCTCCGCTGGCCTCGAAACGGTGCACAAGCCCCAGCTCAGCCATGCGGATTGGGAATTCACGGTAAGAGTGCTTATTACTCTTGTAAACCAGACAGCAGCCCGGGCAGTTCATCGGCTTGATGGCGTAATCAACATCGTCAACGCTGGTAAAGTACATATTTTCCTGATAGTTATCCCAGTGCCCGCTGCGGTGCCAGAGCTGCTCATTCAGCATTATCGGGGTCTTTATTTCCGCATAGTCATACTCATCGTGAAGCTCTTTCCAGAAATCGATCACGGCATTCCATATTACCATGCCCTTGGGATGCAGAAAAGCAAATCCCGGCCCTTCTTCGTGAAAACTGAAAAGATCAAGCTGTTTGCCAAGCACCCTGTGGTCGCGTTTTTTGGCCTCTTCTATCCTTGTAAGATATTCGTTGAGGGCTTTTTTGTCAGGCCATGTTGTGCCGTAAACACGCTGAAGCACTTTTTGTGTCGAATCGCCGTGCCAGTACGCTCCGGCAACACTCATCACCTTAAACGTCCCAATACGTGAGGTTGAGGGCACGTGCGGGCCGCGGCAGAGATCCTCAAAACCGAAGCCGTGCGAATAGAAACTCATAACATCGCCATCCGCCCTATTGATGTTGTCAGTTTTGTACCTGTCGCCGACGACATGCGCCAGCGCTTCATCACGGGTCATCTCAACTCGTTTGTACGGCAGGTCAGCCTTTGCGATTTCTGCCATTCTCGCTTCGATTTTCTCAAAATCCTCCGGAGTAATCGGCGTATCAAGGTCAATATCATAATAGAAACCATCACGGACGGCAGGCCCGTAAACTAATTTAGCATCAGGCCATAGGTCGCATATAGCCTCCGCCATGACATGCGCGCAGCTGTGACGCATAAGCTCGAGGCCCGCTTCGTCACGGGCTGTGACAACGTTCATCTGGCAGTCGCCGCTTATGGGCGTACTCAAATCAACCATCTTTCCATCGATGTATGCCGCCAGCGCCGCCTTGGCCAGCCCGGGGCCGATCTGTTTAACAGCATCAAGGACTGTTGCCCCGTCTGCCACTTCGAGTATTTTACCGTCTGGTAACTTTACATTTGCCATTATTGAGTTTCTTTCCTGTGGAAGTCAGCCTTTTGAGCTGACAAACTTAAATAGAACAGTCATAAGGACTGTATTATCTTTAACTTAAAACCTGCCCTAAACATATTATAACCGGACAGTCTAAACATTATTTTAGGTTAAAATATATCCGCAACAGGGTTATTTGTCAAGTAACTCTAATATTTCACGGGGTTTATCTACCAAAAAATCCGGCTCAAGTTCTGCCAGCTCTGCCCTGGGGCGAAATCCCCAGCTTACAGCTACAGACTTTACACCGGCGTTTCGGGCTGTCTGGATATCAACTTCGCTGTCTCCGGCATACAACACTTCGCTGGCAGATAAGCCTCGCATTTCCATAATCTTATGCAGCATCTCAGGGTCAGGTTTGAGCTCTCTGCCATCTACGGCACCATAGACCGGATAGAATTCCCAACTGCTGAAGTAATGTTTCATAATATCCCGAGAGACATCTTCAACTTTATTCGTCAGAACAGAAAGAAAAACATTCCTGCCGGTCAACTCATTCAGCAATTCTGTTATGCCGTCATAAATTTGAGTAACGTTTTTGTAATTCTCCGCATAATGAGCCCGCATGACTGCCAGTACAGCCTCTACCTGTTCAATCCGGCTGCTTTTGGCCGCCTCGCTGCAAAGCCGCCTGACACCATTGCCGACAATCTCACGTGTACGCTCTACGGTAATACCATCGAAGCCGTTGGTGATGAGCGCATGGTTGAGCGACACCGTCAAGTCGCCAATCGTATCAACAAGCGTACCGTCAAGGTCGAATATTATTCCGCGGATCGCCATACCTGATTAGTGCTTGAAATGGCGTTTGCCGGTGAATACCATTGCGATTCCCAGCTCATCTGCTTTAGCGATGACCTCATCATCTTTCTTTGAGCCGCCCGGCTGCACGATACAAGCAATGCCTGCTTTGGCTGCGTTTTCGATATTGTCCGGGAACGGGAAGAAAGCGTCAGAACCCATCGCGGATCCCTTGGCCTTTTCGCCGGCCATCTTAAAGGCGATAAGTCCGGATTCCACACGGTTCATCTGGCCGGCACCCACACCGACAAGTTTTGAGCCGCTTACAAGGGTTATCGTATTACTTTTGACATGCTTAGCGGTTATCCATGCCAGTTCAAGGTCTATAAGCTGCTGCTCGGTCGGTTTGAGCTTTGTCGGATACGTAAGATTCTCCGGCTCCCAGCCCGCCAGGTCGCGTTTCTGGAGCAGCATACCGCCGACAATACAGCGGACATCATACTCAGAAGTGTCGATTGAATCACGAGATATGGGGCCTGTTTCCATGAGCCGGACTCTCTCGCCCCAGCCTTTAAGGGTACGAATAATCTCAAGTGCCTCTTTATCGTATTCGGGAGCTATGATAACCTCGGCGAAGAAACCGCTGGCACCATTGGCCTTGCCGAATCTGGCGTAGGATTCCATAATGATAGTGGCAAGCTCCGCGTCAACCTTGCGGTTCAGAGCGATAATGCCGCCAAAGGCACTGACAACATCGCCGAGGTAAGCCTTTTCATAGGCAACCTTTATGTCATCATCAACCGCACAGCCGCATGGATTGAGGTGTTTTACAACAACCGCGGCGGGGCGTGTGAACTCCTTTACCAGCTCAAATGCCGCGTTTACGTCGAGAAGGTTGTTGAAGCTGATATCCGTGGTGCTGCCGGGCAGGACTCTGGCATTTCCCACACTGACTTCATCTTTCTTTGCCAAACGGTAAAACGCACCGGATTGATGCGGATTTTCGCCGTATCGAAGCTCGGCAGCTTTGGTCATAGCCAGAGAAACACGATCAGGGAACTCATTGCTCTGTTTAGAGTTAAGGTATTTGCTTATTGCCGCGTCATAGTTTGCCGTCAGGCTGAATGCAGCCGCGGCGAATTTTGCCCGAAGCTGGGTAGTTGTGCAGCCGTCGTTGGCCTGCATCTCGGAGAGAACCTCTTCGTAATGAGCCGGATCTGTAACAACGGTTACAAATTTGTTGTTTTTCGCGGCAGAGCGAACCATGCTCGGCCCGCCGATATCAATATTTTCAATAGCGTCCGCGAACGTGCAATCAGATTTGGCGATTGTCTGCTCAAACGGATAAAGATTGACGCATACCAGATCAATAGGCGTTATATCATGCTGCTCCATGGCATCGGTATGCTCTTTGTTATCCCGCAGGCCCAGCAGACCGCCGTGAATCTTGGGGTGCAGCGTCTTTACGCGGCCGTTCATCATTTCAGGAAAGCCCGTAACAGAATCGATGCTGATAACATCTAAACCGGCTTCGCTGAGGCATTTAGCTGTTCCGCCGGTGCTGATTATCTCAACACCGAAACCGGCCAGTTTTTTGGCAAACTCGGCAACGCCTGTTTTATCTGATACACTTATAAGGGCTCTCTTGATCTTGACATTCATTTTTTAAATTCCTCTCTTTTAAAGGCTAACTATTTATTCTTAATATTATTGCTTGTCACGACGGAATGTCGCGATTTGTCGCGATACTATGTCGCGATTTGTCGCAATACCCTGTAAGTTTCTATTCGTTAATAACATAATAAACATCCCTTGCCGCACCATTTTGGCTGACAAGGCCAATTTCTTCCAGTTTCTTCAGGTCTCTCTGAAGTGTCCGCCTGCTTGTACCCGGGCAGACATTCTCATAATCACTGATCCGCATTGTCTCGAGCTCTAACATCCAGGCGAGGGCCTTTACCTGGCGGTCGTTTAGTCCATGTTCACGAGCAATTACATCGGCCTTTATAACCGCTCTGCCGCGAGACTTTACTTCATCCAGCTGGGTTGCCAGGCCGACAACGAAATAATCCAGCCAGCATGTCATATCCATAGAATTTCTACGGACATCCTGCAAAGCCTTGTAAAAATCCATCCGGTTTCGGTCATAATATTCGCTTATTGTAAAGAGCCGCTTAAAATCATAGCCGCTGCGGTACAGACACAGAGTGGAAAGCAGACGAGACGTCCTGCCGTTGCCGTCCACAAACGGGTGTATATGCACAAGCTGAAACTGTACTATGCCGGCAACAAGCACAGGGTGAATATCCGTATCTTTAGCGAGCCAACTAACCAGTTCGGCCATCATCACCGGCACTTCTGCCGGCGGCGGCGGCGTATATATCACCTCTTTTGTGCGTGAGTTAACCACATAATTCTGTGTTTTGCGGTACCGGCCCGGCATACCCTGACCGCCGCGAACACCCTCAACAAGCCGTTTGTGAATCTCTCGAATCAGCGTTTCAGTAATTTCTGATCCGCCGCCTAAGTGTCCTGCGACAAGTTCAAAGGCGTTTCGGTAGTTCAAAAGCTCCCGGACATCATCTTCGTTTGTTCCTTCAGGCCGTTCACCACGCCACACCTTCTCGGCCTGTTCGAGGGTAAGCTCTGTGCCCTCGATATGGGTAGTATAATGTGCCTCAAGCAGCAGCGCACGCCGGCTCATATTCTCAACCCATCGCCGCGAAAGATTAGCCGCGTCTAAAAACCCTCTCGCACGCTCGATTCGAGTCAGAGCGTTTGTAATTCGGTTGGTTATACTGAATTTGGGTTTCATTAAAGCTCTGGTTTTCAATAACGGTTTCGCAAATAACAACACTGAGCTCAATCATCAGAGAAAAAGCGGCCGGTTTCTTTGAACCTCTGCAAGCTCTTAGCAAGTTTCAGGGCTGTGGCCTCGCGCTGTTTTCTGATCATCGCATTTTTAAATTTTGCTTGAGCAATTATGCGGCATTCTTGTACCATTTCATCGTAAAGATTATTCTTACCGCATCCACGGCACTCGAGCAATTCGCCGGATTCGGGCTGATAGCCTTCCGGTATATTAAAATCGTCACAGCCGCAATACAGACAGTGAAGACGGCTATTTACTTTATACAGTCCTATTTTTAATCACCTGTTCTTAAGTCTGACTATTTCAGTTCATCCACGCAGCAGATGTTACCCTTATAGTCGTAAACATAACTCATTGAATCTGCTTGATTAAATACACCACCGGCGGGATTCGCAACCTTGACACTCTTGACAATCTCGCCATTTGAGGATTTAACCACTACAAGCGAATCATCGGTGAGCAGTGTCATTGTATCGCGGTACATGGAAACAAGCTGTCTGCAGCCGTCACAGTGCCACAAAACTTCACCGGTTTCATCGCTGATTGCATATACGCCTTTAGACAGTGTCTCAACCATTACCATGCCGTCAACAATTCTGACCTTTTTGTCTATCGTTGTTCCCAGGACAGCCTTCCAGGTTGTAACCCCATTTGAAGAATTTATCTTGTATATCATGCCGTCTTCGCCCGCGACATACACGGAATTTTCTGAGACTATTATATCACCGGGTATGCCGTTCAAAAGCTGATTGGCCCAGTACTTTACAGGCTCAAACCTGGATATTCCGTAAACATTGGCATCATTACTGACAATGTAAGCCCTGTTTGCATCGACAGCAAATGACTGAATCCCCGACTGGTCATCGGGAACAACTGAAAAGACCTGCATATTATCATCTAAATCATAGCAGCGCAGACGTTTATCTGTCAGGGCAGCGTACAAATACCCTTGTTTGATTACCAGATTGGCGACCGGCGGGTTATCCATACGGAATTGCGGCTGAGCTTTATATTCTTTGGGATCAACTATTACAATCTGTGAACCGACAGAGAAATACAGCCTGGAATCATAAATCACAGGCGGGCTAACAGGCAATCCAGGTTCAGAAAGGGTTTTAACAAATTTCAGCTCGCCGGTTATCCGATCCAGACAGAATATGAGATTTTTGCTGGTTACCGCAAACAAGTCACCTTCATATGTAAAGCTCTGTGCAATTTTCTCGCCCGCTTTGAGGGGTATGGCTGACTGCCACTGGAACGACATCATATTGTCGTTAAGCTCAAAGGGTGATATAATTTCATCTGCTGTTTTTTCATTCTCAGCAGCAGGTTCCGCTTTTTTCTTTTCGGCGCAGCCGCTGATTACAATTGCAGTAATAATAAAGAATAATGATTTTTTTATCATATTATTTAGCCTCTATAAATTTAAATTATTCCTGTAAAAATCATGCCTTAAAGCAATATATTTTATAACCTCATCTTTGAGAAGAACTTATTTGATTATTTAAACCCTTCTACGCCCTTTACGGTATATTTTTCGATAGCCTTTTCAAGGTCAACACCGTTGATATTGGCTAAGGTGCACAGCCAGGCGAAAACATCGGCGAATTCTTCGTGCTTGTTATCAATATCGTCGCCGTGCAGGGCCGTTGCCAGCTCGCCAACCTCCTCGATAAACCACATAAAGGTCCCCGACGTGCCGCGTTCATTGTCACGCTGACCGTATTTCTCTAATATCCAATTCTGAAAATCCCTGATTCGCATATATTATATACCTCAATAATAAACAAAAATTCGATTATATAAAAACACTCACAAGAGGCAATAAAATTCACATTCAACCTGCAAAAAGACGTGTGAGATTTTATTATGGTTAAATTATTTGTCTTATCACCCTCCGCAGAAGTATGGTTTGAGCTGCTATTCTTTGCAGCAGAACCCAATTTATCTTCAGGCGGCAGCAATGTTGTAAAGATACCCGCCAAATTGTGCTCTGCGAGATGCAAATACATGCTTGGTAGAGATTTAAAGTGCGGGCAACGGCCGGGACCTTTTGTCAAACCCCCGCAGGTGTCTGCTTCGCATACACGGGTGTTCGAATCCCCTTTTGCATCATGAACTTATACAACGCGCATAAAAAAAACCGGCAGTTAAACCGGCTTTAAGCGGATGAGGAGGGATTCGAACCCCCGGTACGTTTCCGTACAACGGTTTTCAAGACCGCCACCTTAAACCGCTCGGTCACTCATCCGTGTTGGGTGAGCATATTATATAAAACTTTTTTATAATGCAAGGAAATGTTAGATTATTCTTGAAAAATATTTTTAAATTCATAGTATCAACTGTCTTTAGTAATTGTAATTATACTCATGAATACCGGAGATACCGAATTGAAAAAGGCATCGAAATTATTTGTCGTAAGCTTGACAGCTGTAATTGTTTGTATGAGCCTGACCGCAGGGTGCAAGGATACCCCCTCTCAAGAGGCTGCCAAAGAAGCTCGCAGGGAACTCGACAAGGCTATTGAAATAATAGAATTATACACCATTGAAGACGGTTATAACTACCAGCTGGCAAGAAACCAGCTGGAAAAGGCGCTAAATGCTGCCGCCAGGGCAGACATGAAGGCTGATGCCGTGTTCCTCTCTGCCGGAGACCTGAACAAGGCGTACGCCGTCAAGCTGAGCAGAGAACTGGCTTCCATAGAAAACAATGCACCAAAAAAGATGGACATGGTCGGAAAAGAGCTTTCCTCACTGCAATACCTGCTGATGAAGAAAAAACTGCATACATCTCTTGGCCAGGCTGATAAAACAGAACTTGAAAACCTGCTTGCGGTTGTAAACGGAACTGATTCGTCTGCCGGGCTTATAAAGAGGCTGGAAATGAGTCGCAATCAGCTCCGGCAGATGCAGACAGAATATAAAAACCTGCAAGAGCAGATTGAGAACACACGCCAGAAAGCCACAGATATGGCACTGAAGGCTGATAAAATGTTTCGGGAAGCGGAAAAGCTATCCGGTGACGAAAAAATCAAACTTCAAAGAAAAGCATACAATATTATAAGGGGCATTGACCAGAGCGGCAATGAAACAAAAGGAACTCTCGACTACGAGCTGGAACTGCAGAATCTGATCGACCAGGCCAGAATGGCTGAAAGCGACATCAATGCACTGTCCCCGGTTGTAGAAAAGATGGAACGTGACCTTGAAGATTTAAACCAGCGCATTGCAGTCCTCAAGGATCCAGATATGGACCTCAAAGTTATGAAGCATATCGCTTCGCTTGATGGACAGATATCAGAAAAACAGCAGTTAATCAAAGATGCCGCTAATGAAATCCGGCAGGATATACAGGCATATAACGACGCGGTGAACTCCGCTGCCGGCGCATACGATGATGCGATAAGTGATTATAGAAAAGTCAAAGCCTATGATTTAAGAGATTTCGCACTCTTGGATATAGCAATAAGTTACAATGAAAAAGCCTCATTGCTGGCAAAACTTGCCGAATACAACTCTCGTGCCGAGGCGTATGCCGGCAATTATACCAAGATCGCGACGGATGAAATACTCGCTATATTTGAGTCTCTCAACACTGAAACCGCCGCTGCCGCTGACGAAGCGTTATCTATGACAAACCAGACCTACGCCCAGGCAGCCGAACAATACGAATCCGCTATAGACATGTTTTCTGGTGATATGGCCGCCCGTGCCGTCCGCAGTTACATGCTGATGATATCTGACATGATTAACCTTGAAAAACGTACAACGGGCGATAAATCGGCGATTGATTTCCTTATAGAAAAGGTTGAACAGTACAAGCAGATCGCAATCGAAGAGGACGAATATTTCTCACGTTCTGTGGTAGCCCGTCAGTTTTCCGAATTTGGGCTTGAATTCAAGACTGCCCAGGAAAAGCTGCTTGACGAATATTCCAGGCTTAGCAGGCTGGTCAGCGAGACCGAAGCAATGCCGCAGCAGGAAGACAGAAAAGCAGAGCTTATGAGTATTCTTGAAAACCTCGCCCAGATGCAGAGACCTTCGGAAGCAAGTGTCTATGAATCATTGATCGAGAAGATATTCACAAGCCTCAAACCAGAGCTCAAACTGATTCGGGAAGAAAACCCTGAATTGCCCGGGCTCGACATTTTCATTCCCAGACTCCAGGAAGAAGAACAGGCAGAAGCATTGACAGCCGAAGGTGAAGAATCTGGCGAAGCAGCACCCGGCGGAGAATTCGGCGGATTTGGCGGGCCTGACACAGCTCCGGGTTTCGGGGAATAACAGGGATCTAACGACACCTGCTGTATCGGCAGCTCTGTCACTTTACGCCGCGTAACCACATAAGACGGCAAAAATCCGTCAAAACGATATAAAACGAACAATACATGGAGAATCCGTATAATCATACGGATATTTTTTATTATGTTAATAGCTTTACAAAATATTGATATACATCACCTTAATATAGTTCTTATGATGGGCATCGTTGTTTTCGGCGGTATCGTCGGGGCAAAACTTTTTCAGCGGCTCAAGATTCCGCAGGTAATTGGTTATATCGTTATAGGCCTTATAATAGGAGAGAGTGCCCTTGGTATAGTCCCCAGGGAAACAATAGAGACGCTCAAGCCGCTCAACTACTTTGCTTTGGGAATTATCGGCTTTATCATCGGCGGTGAGCTGAAACTCGATATGTTTCGGCGGTTCGGCAAACAGTTCACCGCTATCCTCATAGCAGAAGGTGTGCTTGCCTTTTTACTGGTGGGCTCAGCGGCAACTGTAATATGTTTGCTCTTCGGGATGGAGACCAAACTTGCTCTGGCTGTGGGAATTGTACTTGGTGCGATATCCTCTGCGACAGACCCCGCCTCAACAATACAGGTATTATGGGAATACAAAAGCCGCGGAATGCTCACCACCGCAGTTACGGCAATTGTTGCCCTTGATGATGCACTGGCACTGACCCTGTACGGTCTTGGAACGGCAATTGCGGGCATATTAGCCGGCGGAACAGGAAACGGAATCGCCCTCTCACTGCTGTACGCCTTTCTTGAGCTGGCCGGAGCACTTGTGCTCGGACTAATCGGCGGAGCGGTTCTGCTGTGGATTCTCCGCAAAACAAATGATATTCAGAGTGTTCTGGCCTTTGCTATAGGCGCGGTGCTTCTGGTACTGGGGCTCTCGATCGCCCTGAACCTTGACATAATTTTGGCTTCAATGGCGATGGGGCTTTTCATAACCAACGTCGCTCCCAACCGCAGTAAGGACACATTTGAGCTTGTGCATAAGTTCGCCCCGCCTATATATGTAATGTTTTTCGTGTTTGTCGGTGCTGGGATACAGATCTCCAGTCTTACAACGATTGCATGGGTTCTGGTGCTTGTATATGTTGTAGGGCGAAGCCTGGGCAAGATGTTCGGCTCCTCAATAGGGGCAAAAATAGCCGGCTCACAACCTAAAATAAAAAAATATCTCGGCATGTGCCTCTTTGCCCAGGGCGGCGTTGCGGTCGGGTTGTGTATCCTTGCCGGGCAGAGATTTTCGGCGTATCCGGAGGTTGGAGAGCTCATAGTCCTTGTTGTAGCCGCGACTACGCTTGTTGTTCAGTTTCTCGGGCCGGCATTTGTCAAGCTCGCTGTAACTAAGAGCGGAGAAGCCGGGCTCAATATCACTGAAGACGACCTGCTTACGGAATATTCCGTGAAAGATGTCATGGAAGAATCGCCCGCGGTCATCAGGCATAATTACAATCTGAATCAGATTCTCGATACATTCAGACAGAGCAACCACATCTGCTATCCCGTTGTGAATCAAAAAGATGAGCTCATCGGCGTTATCACGATTGACGGCATCAGGGAGACATTTATGTACCAGGAAGCGATGCCGTGGCTGCTGGCAGAGGACCTGATGCGGCCGGTCGGGCATATCACAAGCTCAGGCGAGCTTCTAATCGAAGCCGTCAAAAGAATTCGCGAATCCCACTTAGACTATATGTGCGTTGCCACCGGTGAACCGCATAAATTAGAGGGCCTGCTCGACTATCGCAGAGCAATGCGAAAACTCAACGCAGAGATTATCCGCCGCCGCGAACTAGTAGATCAGAGCTTTGCATAAATAACAACAACGTCCGGCGTATTTACCAGACAACCCGCAGTAAAGCCGTGAAATGTCAACTTTATGCGGTACACAAGTTTATATTAAATCACAAAAAACTGTGTAATATATTAGTTCTAAATAACTTATACCAAAAATCGCTTGTACCCCAATCAAATGAAACCCAGGACAGCTCGAGATATTATTCCTGCAAGTTTTGATAAGGTAAATAATCAAAATGTTATAAAATATCACACAGCTTTTCATGATAAATTCTTTTTTCTTGAAAATGATCCGCGGATTCATATACTCACTGTCTTGAGTATAAAAATTTATTATTGCTATTATATGGAGCATTTAAATGAACCTCTTCAAAACGCTGAGGAAGCACCAAAAATGGATTATTATAAGTGTATTTATAGTTGTTATGATTACCTTTATAGGCGGTCAGGCACTCCAGGCACTGCTTACGAGCCGCGGGCCTTCTAACAGGGTCATGGCGACTTTTGGCGATGGGCAGAAATTACGCCAGATAGATATTAGAAGCGCTTACCAGCAGCTTGAAGTTCTTCGCCAGATAGGTGCGGAAAGATACCTGATGTCGAATGACCCCATAGCTCTGCTTGTCGGCCACATCTTGTTTGAGAATGACAGGGGATTTTTCCTTGACGCCCAGTTCAAGAGAATGATCCAGCAGGGTCAGCTTATGATTAAACAGGAAGATCTTGATAAATTCTTTAACAGGAGCAACCAGGAAGGCCCCCTTTATTGGATTCTGCTGCTTCACGAAGCGGATAAGGCTGGGATTGCAGCTTCACGTCAGGATGCCATAGATGTGCTGCGCAGCAACCCTACGATGTTTACGCCCGATGGTAACGCCTCCGCTCTGGTAGAAAGGGTCAGTTCACAGTTAAACATCTCCCAGCAGGATATTATGGAGATTTTCTCACGGCTGCTTTCAATTGTATCTTACGTAAAAACAGTAACTTCCAACTCTAATGTCACAATTCCGCAGATCGAGTCACAGGCAGGCTTTGCCGGTACAAAGCTAAATGCCGAATACGTTCGTTTCGGAGCGGAGAGCTTAAGGAGTGAAGATGAGGAGGTAAGCGAGGAAGTTTTGCAGAATCAGTTTGCAAAATACGCAGATATTGCTCAGGGCAATTATACAAAAGAAAACCCGTATGGTTTCGGATATCTTCTGCCCGATAGAGTGAAACTTGAATATCTCCTGGTAAACCTAAGCGATATTGAAGCTGTCATAGCCGCCCCAACAGACAACGAAATGGAAGAATATTACGATATCAATAAATCTAATTTTATTGACCAGCAAGCCGCTGAAAATGAAGATACGACGGCCCTGGATAAACCCGTATATAAACCTTACGCATCTGTCGCGTCTGAAATACGCAGAATGATAATCGATCAGCGTAAAAATGAACTTACATCAGAAATTATTTCAGAAGCACAGGATTTGCTTTCCGCAAAGATGGAAGACAAAAACGTTGATGAATTCACTTCTGAGGATTACAAAGAATACGCGGCTGATTATGCGGATACTGCCGCAAAACTTACGGAAAAATTCGGTGTGAGCTTTTATACCGGAACAACGGGCTATCTTGACGGGAGACGCCTGATGATGGATCCCAACATCGGCAGGCTCGAGGTCATGATTACGAACGTTACTTCATTACCACTGGCACGTTACGTCTTTTCCGTCGAAGAGCTTGGCTCAGTCAAATTAGGAATATATGAAGGCCAGGCCCCAAAACTGTATCAGAATATCGGCCCTCTAAGCTCACGTTACGCAAGAGTAACCGGAATGGTAAGGGTTGTCGAGGCACTACCTTCATCTACGGCTGAAAGCCTTGGCACTGAATACTCGACCAAACATACTTCATTGAACAGCTCAAGCGATTCAGATTCAATGTACAAAGTCCGCGAAACTGTCTTAAAGGATTGCCAGAGCTTAAAGGCTATGGAAAAAGCAGAATCAGCCGCAAAAAAACTGATAGCAGCCGGCCAGGACTGGCAAGCAGCTCTTGAGGAGATTAACAAAGAACTCGACAGCAGCATTAGTATAAGCAACTTTACAGACCAGGATATAGCCTCTGCGGGTCAATTGAAAAGGCTCAAATTCAGGACAAGCTCAATGCCTGGCAGCAGCGCTTTCGTTAATAACGCGACAGTAGAAAAAGCCGTCCAGGATTCGATAGCTGCGTTGGAAGATTCCCAACCGAAAGCGATTGAAGTCAAAGAAGACCTGGCATGGTACGCGGTGCGTGATGTTTCCATCTCCAAACCGCTTGTGACAGAATATGAGGACAGCAAACTGCAGCTTGCCGCTGCGTTTGAGATTACGTCATCACTTGAATCAGCCCTGGAATTCCTCACTGCTGATAATATCCTTTCCAGAGCAAACTTCGAGCCGATAGAGGAACCTAAAGAGTAAGGGCCTTTCTTTTAAACAATATTTATCGAGATTGGGCCGCTTTTAGATGAAATCAGTAAATAAAAACATTAACAGGAATGAAAACTACCCGGCTTCTGCTGCGATAGCAGCAATTGCCGGCTGGCTTGTTCCCGGCGGCGGATTCCTTATAACCCGCCAATACGCCAAGGCGGCGGTTCTTTTCTGCAGCATCTCAGCTATATTTTTAACTGGTATATATGTCGGTTCGATCGCTGTGATAGATATTGTATATGCCAAACCCTGGTTTATAGGCCAGATACTCTATTCCCCTGCCGTAGGTTTTATAGCAAAGGCAGTACAGAGCTCGGGCTTGCAGGCTCACGGGCGGCCGGCGGAAATAGGTCAGATATACACTACTGTGGCAGGCATGATGAATCTGCTTGCAATAATACGTGCTTCATCAACAGCTTACAAAACCAAAATTTGAGGTCTTTAATATGGCAGAATTCATGAATTGCTTAGCAGGCATAAAAGCTCCTTTAGACATCTCAACAAACCCTTATACGCTGTTATGGATACTGCCGCTTTTACTGCTCATATCAATTACCTACAGAACGATTAAAATTGACAGTTTTGACATAAAGAAGATTATCGTAGAGTCGGCAAAGATGTTCACCCTGACTATCCTGGCTATGGCTGCCATTACAGCCATACTGTGGACTATAGTTAACTACGCTACCTGATAATACGCGGCAACACCATGCAAAAAGTTCGACTTTCATTACTTTTTACCTGCCTATTGGCATTACAGGTCTATGGAGACACCCTCGAACTTTCTGATGGAAAAACATACACTGGTTATCTGTTTGTAAAAGCGGATCAAAGCCGCTGGTTTCATGCCGCAGAAACCGGCCGTGATATCAAACTTGAAGGAAAAGACTATAACGCCCGCTACAATCCCACCGGCCGCAAAAACACCGCAGCGGTAATCCCGATTGAATTTCCAATCCAATACGAACAGGTCATAGAAACCATTGAGAAGGTCTTAATAGAAGAATCCGCCAAGGGGCATCGCGCTATCGTAATAGAGCTTGACACCCCGGGAGGCAGAGTAGATATAACAAGAAATCTTTGCAGCATTATTCCCAGATATTCCACCTGCCCTCTTGCTGCCTATATAAAAGGCGGCAGGTTTGGAGGTGCCTATTCAGCGGGAGCTATAATAGCAATGGCCTGCAACAAGATTTACGCCGCCCCAAACACATGCATCGGCGCCGCGACATCTATAACTATTCAGGATGGCGCCCCCGCTGATATTGCTCGGGTTTATGGAGAAGACGCCGCGGAAAAATTCAGGTCTGCATTTAGAAACTATATTGCTTCTATCGCCTCAAGCAACGGCCATTCCCCGTATATAGCCATGGCAATGGAGGAGAAAGACATGGAGTTGCTGGCCGTAGCCCGAAACGATGAAAGGATCTTTATCGACAAAGACCGAATGCTCAAAGATGACAGAATAATCGAGGTAGTCTCGCCTGAAGGCGAGCTGCTTACATTAACAGCTGAAAAGGCCGTTGATTACGGCTTTGCGGTCAAGATCGTAACTTCACGCAAGCAGCTTCTTGAAGATATGTTTCCAGGGAAAAACGTACGGCCGATTGAAATGGTCAGTGTTCGGGAATCTTATGACGAGGTTGAAAAAGCCCTCGATTATGCGGGGAAATTGATGGAAAAAATCACAAAAGAGTTTAGAACAATAGAACTAAAACACAGCACGGGGAGTATGTACAGAAAAGATCTCCTGCGAAGTGTAAATGTCATAAAGAAAAACGCCGAGTTTCTTCTGAAATTTAAAGAAAAATATATAGATATACAATTCGAAAAAGAAGAGATCCAAAAAATTATCAATGAGGCAGAATCAGTAGTATCAGCGATCAGGTAACTATGTTTAAGAACATCTTGAAAATACAATACATCTTATTTTTTGTTTTAGCGGCCGCAGCCGCTGCCGGAAGCAGTGAGCTTGCATATAAAATAAATACTATAGTAACCAGTAAAAACGTTTCATCGTGCCAGTTCAGTGTAAGCGTATCAAATCCGCGAAACGGTGAAACAGTCAGCTCTTTTCGGCCGGAGCGGAAACTTATACCGGCATCCAACATGAAACTGATCACTACATCGGCCGCGCTGGAATATCTCGGATCCGATTATGTTTTCGACACAAGGGTGTATCTGCATGAAGGTGACTTGATAATCCAGGGCAGCGGAGACCCTCTTCTGGGAGATGCTGATACAAACGAGATTAAGGGCAAAGAACAATTCTGGGAAATAAAGGCTATAACTGATGCACTTAAATCTGCCGGCGTTAAATCAATAAAGAATATTTGTGTAAACAGTTTCATATTTGACCATGTACTGATACACCCCTCGTGGCCTCGTGAACAGCTTAACCGGTATTATGCTCCTCAGGTGTGCGGCATAAATTACAACGGCAACTGCATAACTGTCCGGGCAGGTAATAACGGCAAACTCTGGTACACCACAGTACCTGAAACCAATTACGTCAATATCAGCAGCAAGGCGTCAATTACATCGTCAGGAGGAAACACACTCTGGTGCTCTCGTCCCCCGGAAACAAACAATATGACTCTTTTCGGAAAATGCAGAAGCAGCACTGTAGATATACTTGTTACAATAAACAACCCTGCAATGTATTTTGGAATGCTGGTAGGCGAAGCTGTATTGAAGGAAGGCATCAGCGTCCAGGGCCAGGGCAGCATTCTTGAAAAATATTGCCCGGAACCGGGAAAAACCAAACCGCTTGCAACCTTTTCGCATACCCTTGAGGATGTAATGATCCGGTGCAACCGAGACAGTTTTAATCTCACAGCCGAATGTCTTGTTAAAACCATCTCAGCCAAAAACTCAACCCACAACATTAACGGCGAATGGCCGCACGGACTCAAACTTGTAGCCAGGCACCTGGAAAAACTCGGGTTTAAAGAAAACCAAGACTTCCAGCTTGATGACGGCTGTGGGCTAAGCCGAAAAAACCTCGTCTCATCTGCCCTGCTCTGCGGCGTACTAAACAATATTTACAACAGCCCCGATGCTGAAATGTTTTTGGATACCCTTGCAATAGGCGGCGTTGAGGGATCCGCCCCTGTAAGGAGATATTTTACCCAATCTGATTACAGAGGCAAAATTCTGGCCAAAAGCGGAACAATAAACGGGGTTAAAGCGCTTAGCGGTATTTGCAAGACTGATTCAGGCGACTATACTTTTTCTGTAATTGTTAATAAGGCAAACGGCCACAGCAGAGGAGCGATAAACGAAATTGTGAAGGCCATTATAGACTGCCTCTAAAGCGTTCATATAATAGATTTGATCTTTCAGTTCTTTAACAGCTTAGATTAAATGCCAAACCGGATAAACTCACGTTAGAAGAAAGCAACAAAAACTTAAAATTGAGGTGTATATAAACTTCTTTAAATACGGCACTTACAATTCAATGGTTTATTTTTCTTGATTTATACCCTTTTTTTTCTATAATTATTATGTGTATGTAATTAATTTTGAATTTTGATAAAAGTTAAACAATTAACAACAAAGTTCTGCGAAACAACAGGGGACAATCTTGCATCAGCAAAAAAATGAAAATTTATTCTTTCGTAAAGGCTCGGAATTGTTTGTATTTGTATATGAACCCGGCAGTGAAAGCCGCCTAATTGACACTGTAGTTGAATATACCAAGAGCCAAAACATCTCTCTGGACTGGAACGATGCGGCCGCTGTGTCTAACAAGATCACCGACAAACTCCTTGAAAAAACTGAAAATCTCTTTAAGAGACTTAAATAAACAGAAATACAATGCCCTTGCCAGAAATTATCATGAATTTCATCAAGTACCTGAGTCTTGAGAAACATTACTCTGAACATACAGTCCGCGGCTATCAGGCTGATCTTGACAGTTTCTGCCGGTTTCTTGTGAAAGGAAAAGGCCAGCATAACACTCAAGACCAACAAGACTTTACACTTGAAGATGCAAAGCAGATAAGCTCTAAAATAACTTCTATTGAGATAGCTCAATTACGGTCATACCTGGCTTCATTAAGCATGGGCTCGTACAGTAAACGGTCAATATCAAGAAAAGTTGCGTCAATACGGAGTTTCTACAAATATCTTTTTAAACGCGGCCTGATAGACAAAAACCCTGCCGCTCTTCTCAAAAGTCCCAAAGGAGGCAAGAAACTTCCTAAGTTTATGGAATATGATGAGATAGAGAAACTTTTGCTGGCTCCGCCCCAGGATAACTGGCGTGGGTTGCGGGACAGGGCAATACTTGAAACCATTTACAGCTGCGGCCTTCGTATCAGTGAGCTTGTTGGAATTGACATAAGTGATATTGACTTCGACAATCAGGTCATAATGGTAACAGGCAAAGGGAAAAAACAGCGCCTATGCCCGCTCGGCTCACACGCCATCTATGCCATAGAAAGTTATATCCATGCCAGAAACCGAGACGCGGATTTCAAACACAGCCCGGATCCAAAGGCACTTTTCCTAAACAAGCACGGTAAAAGGCTTTCCGACCGAAGCATAAGGAGAAATCTTGACGGCTACCTGCAGCAGAGCGGACTCGACAGCTCAATCAGCCCCCACACGCTGAGACACAGTTTCGCAACTCATATCCTCAACAACGGCGCCGACCTGCGAAGTGTGCAGGAGCTTTTGGGGCATAAGTCTCTTTCGACTACACAGATATATACACATCTTACCACCAGCCGCCTGCGCGAGATATATAATAAGGCTCACCCAAGAAGCAGATGAGCCCTATTCGTATAACTCTATCTATTTATCTAAACGCACTTTTGCGTCATAAACTCAAAATCTATTTTAAGATGCCCAGAATCTCTTCAAATGTATCACAATAGTGATTACACAATCCAAGCGTTCCGCCCTGGATGATGTTGCCGTCTTTTATGCCGATAGCGGCAAATCCGGCAAGCCGGATAGAAGAAATTCCCGCACTGCTGTCCTCAATACCGACTATGCTGTGCCGCTGGCTGTAATCAAGTCCCAGCCCGACACGCGCAACCTCGGCGTAGAGCCATGGGTGCGGCTTTGGCGAGAGCTCACCAAGCGTGCCGCATGAGCCTTTACGCAAGGGGAAACCGGCAGTAATAATGCTGTCATAGAAATCGTCCGGCTTGCCCATGCCCAGCGTATGAAACGCGTCAAGTATTTCAGGGTATGCCTTTTCGTACAGACCGGAAGTAACCAAACCGAGCTTGACCCCCATGCCCTTGAGCTCCATCAGGAAATCTTTGATGCCCGGCGAGGGTGTAAAGGCCCCCTCCCTGCCGCGGCCTTCGAGAATTGCCTGCATCTCCCGGTGGGTATGTTCAAAGTAGTAGTTCCGGGCCTCTTCCACGGTTTTATCAGGACAGTATTTATTCACGCAGTACTTGAGATGCTCTGAAACACTGTGTCCTGAAACATAAGGCATATCAGCGTCCTCAAGTTCAAACCTGGGGTTGTCCAGAAGGCTTGCCGTTGTCTGCTGAATAATCCAAATCCAGAATTCCTCGCTGCGGACTGTCGTGCCGTCGAGATCCATAAGTACCGCTTTGAGCGGCTTTTCCATCTTTACTTCCGGAACGGGATAGTATGCAGGGTAGCCCATAGCGCTTTTTACGTATGCGATAGTACGGTCTTCAAAACTGACAAACTCCACCTTTTTATCGCCGGTGGCATAAATACAAACCACGCCTTCCTTGCCTTCACGGTAGAAACCGTCGCTGCACTGCTCAAGTTTTATAAATCCGCTCTTCTCTGTAACTTCGCCAATTCCGGGAAGTATTACGCTGTCTTTGTTGTCCATGAAATTATTCCATATAAGTGTTATTGTGAGGTAAAGACACTTCAACTCTACCATTTGATTTAAGAATAAACTGAAAGTTTCTAAATTTAACCAAATATGTCAAGAATTAAACTTTCCCAATAAGGTAAATCTGACAAAAAGCAGCCCCGGATTATTACTCAACTCAACTAAAGATGTATGCCATATAATTTCTTTAATTTCTACCTTGTATTACTAAAAAAAATCAGTGATAATATGAGCAGTAAATTAACAAATCAGGCTAGAAGACCGTTCGTGATATTTGAATTCTTGAAAAAGGCACCAAAATGAATAAAAATGAAAAACCAAAAAGCTTAAAGTTTCAATACCTCAAAGCTGACACATACGTAACCTACCATGTTGACGGAGTTTTTGGCGGAATTACCCCAAAAGGAATGGTTCACATGGACGTTTTTACAGAAAAATTTCCTACCCCCTCCTGCGTGAGCCACGAGCTTACAGGCGAGGGAAAACTCGGCAAGGAAATTGACAGGGTTGTCCGTGACGGTGTCATTAGAGAGCTTCAGGCCGGCATGGTTATGGACCTTATGACGGCCCGCCAACTCAGAGACTGGCTTTCCGCCAAGATTGATGAAGCTGTCAAGAGACGTAAACCGCCGGAGAGCGAATTATAACTGTACTTTCTGGCCCAGCCAGCCGCGTTCGACAAAATATAATCCCTGCTGCCAGGGAAGTAAGAGGCAGCAAAATACACCTATTTTCCCATTCTCCAGCCATTGATTTATGACTGACTGATTCTTTACCATTATCAAGGATCTGTGTATTGCTCCGCATGGACAGCAGTTTCAGCACGTTAATTTCATCGAGACGGTATGAAAGCACAGCAGAATTTTGTGCAATCAGTTGCACTTATAAGCTGAATTCAGATATTATATGTACCTGCAACAAAAGACTTTATAAATTCGAAAGATTCAATTTTAAAAATTTCAAAAATTTTGTTTGAAAGCCGGACGTAATACTGTATCATTCAACTAATACAGTAGAAAGGCAAAAAGATGCTCTTGCAGATTGACACACATTCAGGAATACCTATTTACCGCCAGATTATGGATCAGATAAGGTATCAGATACTTGCAGAAATACTCAAGCCTGGAGATCCGCTTGATTCGGTGCGGGAGCTTGCAAGATCGCTTAAAGTGAACCCAATGACCGTCAGCAAAGCCTACGCTTATCTGGAAATGGAGGGACTCGTGGAAAGGCAGCGGGGAATAGGTCTTTTTGCCGCTGAATTAAAGCCGGAAGATAAACTGAGCCGCCATACCCAGCTTTTAAGTGAGCTTCTTGAAAAGGCAGCCGCCGATGCAGCATTGCTGGGAATCAGCAGAGAACAATTTCTTACGCTTGCCGGCAAGGCAGCATCAAAACTTAAATAAAAACCGTACAAGAGGCAAAAAATGAGTTCAGAAAAATTTGTTACTTTTGAAAATGTCGCAAAAAAATTCGGACGCACAACCGCACTTCAACTTATAAATATGGATATAAGCCCGGGCTCTATTATCGGACTGATAGGCAGCAACGGGAGCGGAAAAAGCACGCTTATTCGGCATATTATCGGGCTTTATCTGCCCACTTACGGGCTTGTAAAGACATTTGGAGTTGAATCGGAAAAACTTACCCCTGCCCAGATGTCGCGTATAGGTTACGTTCACCAGGAAGGACAGCTTCTGGATTGGATGAGCGTTCGGCAGCACATAGCTTATATCGCGGCTTATTATGACCATTGGAACAAGGCTCTGGAACAAAACTATATTGAGCAGTTTGAGATTGACTTAAAGGCTCGAGTTGGCAAACTTTCACCCGGCAAACGTCAGCAGTTGTCGATACTCCTGGCAATCTGCCATGAGCCCGACCTTCTGCTGCTTGACGAGCCTGCAAGCGCACTTGATCCTTTGGCTCGCAGCCGATTTCTTAATCTTCTGCTCGAATTGATACAGGATCATGGAGACCGCACAATCCTTATATCATCACATATTCTATCAGACGTTGAAAAGGTTATCGACCATGTCATTGTAATGCACGAAGGCCGCATACTTGCTGATTCAGATTTTGATGTTTTGCGGGAAAGATTTTGCCGTGTGACTGTCACTGCAGATCCTGACACGGCTCTGCCTATACCTTTTGGCTGCGTGATAGAATCTCAGAGTTCCAACGGCAGGACAAACGCTATACTGCAAAATGCAGACATTGAAGCGCTAAAGAGAAAACTCATTGAAAACAACCTTAAATTCGAGATATCCCCCCTGCCGCTTGAGGAGATTTACCGTCTGGAAATTACCCGTAATTCCGGCCAGAATATAAGAAAGGCAATGCAATGAGCCCATTAACTGCAAACTTTAAAATATTCTACCAGAGATGGGGGCTTTACTTCTGGTATTTGATCGTTCTGGCACAGGTGCCGGCTTCATTACAATTGGTTTTAGGCTCGAAAACAGACCCAAAAATGCTGGGTATCCCAATGATCATATCACTGCTGACCGGACTGATAGTAGGCAGTCTTCAAAAAGAAATTTCCTGCAGGCCTGTTACATACTGTCTGCCGCGGCAGTCGAAAATACCCAGAAAAATCATATTCCTGGCAGGCTTCATCGTTTCACTGGCAATAACTTTGATCGGTTATCGCGTGCTCAGCAGGGTAACAACCCCGGATGCCGCAGTACACATCTTTGCTGTAATCGCTTATTTTGTCCTTGGATTGAGTATTTACATGTTCAGTTCGCAGTTTGCGTTCTTTGCTGATGAAGCCCCCAACTGGTTCGGGTTCGTATGGGCACTGATGTTTCTGCTCGCGTTTTTCGGCGGTTTTGAATTTGTTATAAAAATGATCCTTACTTCTCCTTTGGCAATAATCATTCCGGGTGCTGCGTATTGTGTTTATGTGTGGCATTTTACCGGCTCACATAAACTCAGGGCTTCACTCTGCGGCAAAGACACCGGCTCCATGTTCGGCAGATGGAACCCCGAGAAGGTACAGAGGGCAAGACTCTCGCAAATCGCGAAGAAAGCGGGCAAAAGAGGTATTGAAGCGGGCCCGCTGGAGAAAAAAGCTCTTAGAGCCATGTATTCAAGACCTTTTGACAGTCCTGTCAGAGCCGGTATCGGGGCTCTCTACGCGGCACTGGGCAATATTTTCTGCCTGGGATTTATGCGTCTCACAGGCCCACTGCTTCTTATAATGATTATATACGGCTATACGCTTGGCAACGTCAGCTCTTACCCCGGCGGGCCCAAAGGCGTGTTTGTCGGCATTATATATGTCCTGCCGTTGTTCGGAGCAATGATGTGGAAGCTGCCGGTTCATCCAACGCTCTACATACCGCATGGAAGACGGGAGAAATTTATCGCTACGCTGTTTGCCGCTGCTGCTATAACTGTTTTCGCAACTATTTTTCTCGGTCTAATCAGCCTTGCCGCCAATGTTGCACAGCCGTATATGCCTCATATAAGTATGCCCAATTATCCCGGTGAAACACTGGAGTTTATGGCACCGCCAATGCGAATGCTGTACCTGACACCGATGCTGATGCCCGTCGGGTTTACTTTGTCAATACTTTTCACAAACAGACAAGCGCCGCAGATGATACTCGGACTGGCAGTAATGACAGCCATTTTTGTTTCTAACCTGATAATGTCATCTCACTACAAACTTATTATTCCAGTCGCTGGTTTTCCGCTGTTCTGGGCAATAATGGTGCTCTCTGCCAGGTGGCGATGCACGAGGTCTAACCTTGTAACTAATTCGGGTTCTTGAGAGGCGAACTTAAAGAAAGCCGCGACGTAATATTTCAAGCAGGTCTAAGACAACTGCAGGGGCGATAAACAAAAAGTATTTTAATAATTTTACAGTTTTTTTAGTTTTTTGGTTGAAAAGCACGAATACAAAAATATAATGCCCTATCTCTTTAGAGGGTCGGTGCCCGAGTGGCTAAAGGGGACGGGCTGTAAACCCGTTGGCGAAAGCCTTCGTTGGTTCGAATCCAACCCGGCCCATTACGTAAGCCTCGCTGAAATAGTATTTTAGCGGGGTTTACTACTGAAGAGACCTGATGTAACAACATCGCCGGGCCCATAGCTCAGTTGGTTAGAGCAACGGACTCATAATCCGTCGGTCCTTGGTTCGAGTCCAAGTGGGCCCATTATCAAAAATCACCTTTTTTGGCTCAAAATAGCCGTTTTCAGTGTCATTAAGCAGGTTTTTACTGCCTTCCCCTGCAACTGCCAAAAGTTCATATTTGTTCGTGAATTTACATATGTTTTGACGTGTCATGTCAACACTGACGTCAACACATTTGGCAACACTTTTTATGTCATAAGTGCCTGTTTTTTGCCAGTTCATCTGGTCATTATCCGATAATTTCTGCAAATGTTTTATCGTGTCAAGCTTACTTTCGGCAGTCATAAAGCCTGAAACGATATATGCTGCCCGTTATTCCGTTATTCATAATGCCCCCGAGCACGGCCGTGCCGCTGTCACCGCCGAGATTCAGATTTTCAGCAGGCTCTGCCATAAAATAATACGGGCTGACAGGAATAGATGAAACAAATTTCCCATCTATATACAGGTGAGCCTTGGAGTTATATACCATCCCCGTTATTCGTAATCTCCGGCCCAGCGCCGGCTCATGCCCATCAGCAATATACAGCGAGGAGTTTGCCCTATATGCAAATGAGGGTATGCCGTTCTGGAAGAAGACAGCAAAACCGTTGTTCCAACCGCCCTTTGCCAGCACAATACCGTCACTCTTTGCCTTTACAATTACATCGACAGTAAACGGTCCGCCCTTGAGAGATGGGAATTCGTCATTCTCTATGCTCATCACCGGCTCGCCGTCGCATACAAGAGGCTTTCCCTGCTGCTCAAAATCACGTTCAATTATGAGCCCGCTGCCGGGGCGGGCAGGTTTGTGCCGAACCGGCTTAATTTCCCATTTGTTCTGGTCGTAGCCGGTCTCTTTGATCAGGCGCCGCAGTTCTTTGTGAAGCTCTTTCTTTTTGGCCTGATATTCTTTGACCATTGCAAGGTTGTGCATTTCATGCGGATCATTTTTAAGATCGTACATTTCATCTATATCATCTAAATTCGGGTAATGTATCAGCTTCCAGTCTTGCGTCCGGACTCCTACCATAGTCGGGATTCCCGGCACCAGATCAACAAAATATTCATACAAGAATGATTTACGCCATGAGCTGCTTTTATCTTCAAAAAGCGGTCTCCATGACTTTCCCTGCATATGCGAAGGAATCCCCGCCCCTGCCAGATCAAGAATCGTTGGTGCCAGATCTATATTGAGGGCAAGCTCTTCGATGGTTTTACCCTCTTCTACCATTTTCGGGTATCGCATCAGCAGCGGTATTCTTATCGATTCCTCATACATCATGCGTTTATCAAGGTGCCTGTGCTCGCCGAGAAAGAATCCGTTATCGCCGGCAAATATAATAACCGTATCGTCAAGCATCCCCTTATTTTCCAACGCCTTATACACTTTGCCGACTCCCTCGTCCACCGCAGAAAGTGTCCGGTAATAATCCGTATAACTCCGGTTGTCGTAATGATTATTGAAATACGGATTCCACTGCTGCGGCATAGCCTTTACATCCTGGTATTCTCCCGGACGGGAAGATCTGAAAACACCCTTTATATGATTCTTCGCGAACCACTGGGGCTTTGTCTCGAAATTATCATCAAAGTTTACCGGCTTATCAAGCTCGATACCCTCGTAAGTATCACCATGACGCGGGGCGGGCAAAAACGGCCCATGCACGGCCTTATGGGAGAGATAAAGGGCAAACGGCTGATTTTCATACTGTCTTTCTATGAAATCCACCGCTTTCTTACTTAATATATCTGTTGTGTAGCCTTGAGCTTGATACTCCTTACCGTTTTCAGTGTATTGAGGGTCAAAATAAGTCCCCTGTCCGTCGAAACTTAGCCAATAGTCAAAGCCCGGGCGTTCATGGCCACCGGGGCCCTGGTGCCATTTTCCGATATACCCTGTCTTGTAATCCTTGCCCTGGAGAATCTGAGCGAATGAGGGGCAATTCTGCCAGTCATAATCGTTGAACGTATTTTGGACAACCCCGTGTATATGCGAGTAAACGCCGGTTAAGAAACTCGCCCTGCTCGGACTGCATATAGAATGTGTTACGAATGCGTTTTTGAAATACGCCCCCTCTTTGCGCAGTTTATCCATATTTGGAGTCTTGAGCCAGGGATATTTGCCTAAGAAGCCCAGAGCGTCATACCGCTGGTCATCAACCAGGATAAAAACAAAGTTGGGCCTCTTTTGCGAAACACGGCTCAAAGAAGTGCCGCGGCAGGCAGCCATAAATGCCAGAGACCCCAATAAACTTGTAGAAAGAAATCTGCGTCGGTCCATAACAATTTCCTTTATATCTTGAATTCAAACAACTATTAAATTATGTGATCGGCCTTTTTATCATCTAAGAGTTTTCTTACTTCCAGCATCCGCTCTTTGGTCAGTGAATAGTTCCAGACAACTATAAACGATATAACAAGCAGTGCGATTGGCAGCAGGGCAAACATAATTCGAAGATTTTTCGAAACTGTATCGGACTGCACATTTATTTCCGTGTTATATCCAGTCCATTCAAGTATAAATCCGCTAAGGCCAAGAGTCAGAGAAAGCCCAAGTTTTATGAGAAATCCAAACACTGCCCCAAACATTCCTTCCCTTCGCAAACCGGTCTTGAGCTCATCCAGATCACACACATCCGCCATCATTGAGCTGGTTAAAATGAACACACATGAGAGACCGGGAGACACAAGAAAGGCAAATACCAGCTGTAGATAAGGCGCATCAGGATTAAAGAGCCACCAGCTTGATATAAATCCCATAATAATGATAAAAAGGCCTGCCAGCAGGGTTTTACGTTTGCCAAGTTTCTGGCCGAAATAGTTTATAACCGGCACCAGGATAATACCCGCCGTGCCGTAAACAGTACCGTACCAGCCTGTCCAGGTCGCCGTCAATGCTTTATCGCCGGGGCAGATATAAGCCATGTTGATGTAAAATAGAAGCGGAAACGCCAGAAATACACCCGTCAAGGTTACAAGGATTATTACATTGATAGATAAAAATGGCTTGTTACTTAGAGTGTATTTAAATGCATCTAAGAGTTTTATTTTGGGCTGTGCGGCGTATTCTACATTTTCTTTGGAAAAAAGAACCGTCAAAACCGCCGCGGCGAAAATCATAATACCAAACAGTGTTCCCACATATCTGGCTCCGACAATCTCGTCGCCCCCGAAGATATCGAGTGTACACAATTTAAATGCCCATGGAAGCAGCAGCACAGAGCCGATATTCATCATCAGGGTTTTATAGCTCATCACACTGGTTCGCTGGTCATAATCACCGGTCATTTCGTAACCGAGCGCATTAAACGGCACAGAGAACACTGTATAAGCCGTAAAAAACAGGATCGATATTAGGAGAAAATAAGCAAAAAGCCCATACTGGCTCAGGCCTGTCGGAGGCATCCACATTAGAGCACAGAGAATCCCCGCCGCAAGAGAGCCCCAGAACATAAACGGTTTTCTCCTGCCCCATTTAAACCTGGAATTATCGGAGATATTTCCCATTATCGGGTCGGTAAAGGCATCCCAGAGACGCGGTATAGAGACGGCAAGGCCAATCAGCACCGGGCTTACATGAAGCCCCTGAACATATATCGGGCCGGAAAGCTGAAAAATAATATTCGCCATTATCACATCGGATATCGCACCGAAGCCGTAACTTATCTTCGTAGTTGTCTTTAACTGGCCGCTGTTCATAATAAACTTAATTCCAAGACAGATAATAATTTGATGATGACTAAAAAAATACGGGCTGCCAATCTATGTAATGCAAATTGACAGCCCATATAAAATTTCTCAATTGTATGACTGCACCTTAGCTGCGTTTTCTGCCAAGTACGATTCCGCCAAGTCCAAGAAGCAGCATGGTTGCCGGCTCGGGGACAGCAGTCATTGAAGTGTACCACTCGCCGCCTTCCTGATATTCGACGATAACGGCATCGTTGTTATTACCGTTTGCTGTCAGGTAGCCGTTAGCGATGTAGTTCTCCAGTTTGGTCTTATCCTGACCTACAAGTATTATTTCGCCGGTGCCGCTTACATCTACCAGACCATCACCTTCAGGAAGCCAACCGTAATCATGATAGAGGTGAGTCGCGTTGACAGTGCCGCCCGAGATATAAATACGGCCTTTGGCTCCGGCAACTCTACCGGCTTTAAGTGCGCCGCCGACATTCAACACGCCTCCGGTCATGTTGAATACACCATCAGAACCACTGTACGCGCCACCAACATCAAAATTGCTGACAGTATTTATTGTTCCGCCGCTCATTTCGATGATGCCTCTGCCTGTCTTGCCGACAAAAACACTGAGTCCCCCGGCTACGCCTACATTAATTTCTCCGCCTTCCATAATTAGCTTTCCGTAGGCATTTGCATCAGCTACACCAAGAAGCAATTGACCGCCAATACTTAACGAACCTCCAGTCTGCCTCAGGACAAGCGGACTGCCGTCGCTGTAATGCCGATTGTGAGAGATGTAAACATTCTGTGCAACCGCCGAATCACCATCCTTTATCAGAGCATCACCGGGCATAAGACTGTTGAAGTAAGCGCCATCAACCGATGTAGGCAAATTATCCCAGTTGCCCGGATTGACCCAGTAATTATTAGCCGAATCGCCGTTGTTCCAGAAACAACTTACACCATAAGAGACATTGACAGCAAGAATAACTGCCATACAACAAATAAATAGATTCTTCATAACTTTCTTTCCTTTCATAAAAGACCACTAACAATTTAAAGCTCAAAACAAATCAAGCCTTACACACTAAAACAAACTTTTAAACCGTTTTAAACAATTCTACAAACGATTTAGACAGATGTCAATTTTAAAATAATTTATTGAAAAATTTTACTTTTTAACAGCTATAAATGCAATTCTCAAACGCTTTTAACCCAAACGGGCGTTGACCATGCGCGCTGGCCGTTTGCCTGAACAGCCCGCAGATAATAGAAGTTATCGTCCTTGTCAAGCTCATCTGTAAAGGAAACATTGACGATCCCGTTATCAGCCTTGTCAGACCTGCATATCTGATTGTTTTTGATAAGGAATACTTCAATCCCATCATCTGCGCCGACAACCCTGTATTTGATTTCACAGGAACCGACGGCTTCTACCTCGCTGCCCATCATGTCGCCGTTTATGGAAAAATCAATGTACAGACGATCAAATTCCGCGGCATAGACTCGATAGTTCCACCATGCATCCCATATAGCTTTCTTTGTAAGCTCCGGCGCAACAAACGCCGCCAGCCCGCCCTTATACATTAGCCAGCATGAACGACCGGGTTTAGAGACGTGTGTATCTGATGAACCTATGACACCAAAGCGGCAGCCCTTTGCAAGCCCTGCCTGCATTGTCTTTTCGGGGTCTGTAGTATGCAGAGGATTTGGGTTGCCGTCGTACTCGGATGTACCGTGATTGGATACAATCTCGGCAAATCTGGCGTAAGCCGGATCCCACTCGCCCCATGGATATGTCTTTTCGCCGCGGTCAAACGCGAAATGGTGCGGCCCGCCGATTACCTTATACCCATTGTCGATATATTGTTCATGTGCCAGCTTATTGCACTGGGCGTACTTGTTCATGTAATAATCTGTATGAGGCGCATCATCATCAAGGAAATACAGGTTCACATGGTCGAAATTCGTTCCCGCTTCCTCTCCGAGGAACACAATAAACCTGCCCGGCTCGTTGAATTCTTTTACCGCCTTCTGCATATGCGGCCAGTCATAATGCCAGTGGTCGGTTAGAGCGCAAACATCGAGATTTGCCTCATCGCGGCCAAAGCTGTAGTATTCCCAGGCATCCTTGCCGCAGCCGTCAGAGACCATGGTATGGCCGTGCATATCACCGTAGAAAATTCTGTTTTCCGGCATTTTGTCAAAAACCATGATCGGCTCGCTGCGGCCCTTGAGGCCCTGCCCTGTCAGAGCTAATCTTTGAGGACCGGCGTGGGGCACACTGATCTTGACCCTTGCCAGACCGGAGACAATCTTAACACCCTCTAACAGCAGCTCACCCTGTTCAGTTTTGATATTTACAGTCCCGCTGAAAGATGTTGCAGTATTGTAATATTTATCCTCGGCCTTTACCATAAGCTCAAAAGGCCTGCCCGCCTGCTGTGTCATCTGGGCAGACGCGTAGAGATGGTCAGGTTTGGAAGCCTTGACATCAAGTTTAGGATATTCGCCTATACCGTTAAACACTCCGTCGCCGTCATGGTCAACAGCGATAAAGAACTCATGATCTTTATCGGCGGCGATCGGAGGAACTGCGGGGTGTTCCCGGGTGCCGATGGTAAGCATTATCTTCTGCCCGGGCTTTAACGGTGTATCCTTAACCTTCGCCTGGAGGCACTGATGATATGTAAGAGGCGTGGAGCCTGTCCAATCATTTGCGGGCGGGCCGCCGGGTGCTCGGTTCATGGATTCCTGAGGAGCCCAGCCGTACCACTTGCAATCGAAATTGGCCCTGTCATCGCCGAGTATTCCGATAAATTTCGGGCCCTTGGGGTTTTCTGCCTGAAAACTTGACCAGAAACCGAAATCTGAATTCCAGATAGCGGCATGATGCAAACCAAGCCAGATACCTCCGCCGGCCGGAATTCCATCCTTGCCGACTGTAAACTCTATTACCACCTGGGTATTTTCGCCGGCATGAAGGATTGAGGGCTTAACGATTCTGGCGCTGCCCTGGCCCTTGCCGTCAAAGCTCAGAGCCTCATAGGGAAAAACCATTCCGACACCGGCTGCCGCGAGTGAGTGTTTTATGAAATTACGGCGGGATATTGAGTTTGATTTATTTTTCATTTTATTCTCCCGTGTTCAGGTTTCGAATCGCGTCATTTGCAGCTTCAATTACCCTGCTGCCCTCAGAATAAACGCCTTCCCAGTTATACACGGCGATAAATTTACAGCCGGGGTATCTCAGGGAGCTTTCAAACGCACTCTGCCACAAATCTTTTTCTTTGTAGGGTTTCAAGAGAAGCCACTCAACGATCGCCCACGAAGGGGCATCGCTCTTTTTAATATTCCTCATTATGCCTGTATCTTTTGAGGGATCATCAGCATACCAGTAGCCGCTCCAGCCGGGACAGGAATATTCATTTACCGCCGCATCGTAGAGCTTTTCGCCGTTTTCATTGCCGACACCGTGGGTAAATATCTTATCACGGGAAAATCCGAAATCATATGCATATTTTGCCAAATCCTCAAGATGCCTGCGGACAACCTCCACAAGGTCATTCTCAGTAATGTCGCCGGATGTTCTGATTCCGGAAGTTTTTAATGCGGCATACCCGGTCTGGACAAGTCCGCGGCTCAAAACATCCGCCCTGACGGCCCCATACTGCGGGTCATCTTTCACCGGCTTATCAAGATATTCATTTCCGTTAGGGTAATAAATCGCGTTATAGCAAAGA
The DNA here is from genome assembly GCF_001999965.1 of Limihaloglobus sulfuriphilus. GTDB lineage: Bacteria > Planctomycetota > Phycisphaerae > Sedimentisphaerales > Sedimentisphaeraceae > Limihaloglobus > Limihaloglobus sulfuriphilus. The sequence goes on from NZ_CP019646.1 coordinate 1,376,633, forward strand.
GAGCTTTCCCAGCCGACGTTTATGCCGACAAAAAGATGTTTTTTATCGTCGGGGAGTGATTTCTGCCAGTTCATAACTATCGGCATCAAAAGATCCATACCCTCGTGTGTTGCCTTTCGATATGCCGGACTCATAAGATTCGGCGGCGGCAGTACACGTATCTGCCTTCCCCAGTTTCGCCATGCTATTTTTATTGCGTGCTGCGGGCTCCACCAGGTCCATTCAACGTTTTTGGCATTCTCAGGGTCATAACCTGGTTTTTCCGGATCCCACCAGTTCCACAGATCCGGCCTTCCCTGCCACCACTGCTCCCCGTCAAGTTTAACCAATACAGGTACTTGCGTCTCAAGTGAAGCATTAAGAAAATTACGAAGCTCGGCGGCTGTCTGCCGGGGGTCTTCAACGCTTAGATAAGAGAAAATCCTTGAGACACCGATTTTGACGTCTTTCTGGGGAGACTGCTCAAATTTCGAGGATATTCCCCTGAGGCCCTTGGCGGCCGCTTCGGGCGTTGAAACATCTATACTGCTGTTAAAAATCAGATATTTTAATTCCTGCGGTTTGCGTGCATCCGCAACGGCAAATGAGGCACAAAGAATATATAAACAGACCAGTAGTTTGAACAGCTTCATTTGATTCCAAAATTTAAGAACAATAAAAAGTTAAAATGCTAAATCGACATTTAGATACCCATCTGTGTGCCGTCAACCCAATCGACATGGAAATCAGCAAAGAGCAGATTTGTGCCTCCGCTGCCGCCCCGTTCATGCGAGCCGTAATTGTCGATATTGGCATCAGGTGCATATCTCCAGACACTCTGTCCGCGGTCGCAAAACAGTACAGCAACATCGCTGGGCCCGGAACCGCCGCGGGCTTTGATCTCATCAGAAGACCAATCAGCAGGCTTAACCTGCTTCAGGGCATCAGCCGTTCCCTGCATCAAAAGACTGTAGGCCTTAGACTGTCTGCCGGCACTGGAATTAAACCAGGTTAAAGTACCGTGTTTAAACCGTCCATATTCATCATCCTCGTCACCGCCAATAAGCAGGTCGTCATTTTTGTTGTTGGGCCATACCCATGTCGCATAAGAATCGTCTCTTCCCTCTATCGTGTACTTGTCAATAGTGTTGCCGCGGATAGTTACCTGGCCGTCGGGAACTCGTTTCCATGTCCCGTTAGCTCCGCGTGCATAGGGGCAGACGAAATATTCAGGTACATAGTTTTCTGTATATACCCTGTAGCGCCCGCTGCCCAGTGACCAGTCGCCGCTTTCAAAATCATCCATATAGTCGGGCATCGCCTTGGGCCCCTCGAGATAATCGCGGAGTGCTATTGAAAGGTATGTCCATTTGGCAAGCCCCTTTCCGTTGAGATATTTATGCCCGATAACCGGGACCTTGCCGTCATTGCCCACCTGATACAGCGGTATATACAAGCCTATCTGCTTGAGATTTGCGGCACATGTCATAGTTTTCGCCATTCTTCTTACTCTGCCCAGAGCCGGCATAAGAATTGCCATCAGCAGTGCTATAATAGAAATCACTACAAGCAGCTCAATTAACGTAAACCCTTTAGCTTTGTTTGCGTACCGCATAATTAACTCCATAATTTATATAAACTAAATTAGAAAAACAATCATTTAAACCGTTTTAGATATTCTATAACAAATAAAATGTGTGTCAATATATTTTTTAAATAATTTACTAAATCACCATTCTTCCGGCAGTTGAGAAAAATCATAAAGATCTACCCTGCCGTCACGATTGATGTCGGCTTTTAGAAGAAACTCCCTTGAAAGCCATCGGGAGACAATAAAATCAAGATCTAAATAATCTACGCACCCGTCAGCATTAAAGTCTGCCGCGATACCTGTATTGTCGTTTGAGAGACTCGCCATAGCACTGCCGCCAAAAGCGCCCATATTTACGCGTCCGCCGTGAGGCCATAATTCAGAACTGTAGCCGAGCATGGCTGAGCCGCCATCAATACAGGGACTTGCAACGGGGTCATTAAACCATTTTTTCTGCTCAGGCAGCCATCTGCCGGCCTGTGATTTCAACTGATAATTTCCGTTTTCTGGGTCGGCAAAACACGGGTCCAGACTGATATTCCCATTGGAAGACAACGGATTGCCTTCTATACAGCTGTAAACAGGGGAACCACCGCTGAAACTTCCCTGATCATTATCCCATATAATACAGCTGTCTATCAGGGGATTAGAATCGGCAGAGCTTATTCCCAGGCCCTGATTTGAAACAATCGTGCAGTTTTCTATAACCGGACTGCTTCCTCCGCTGCAAATTACGCCTTCAGTTCCCTCTGTGAGGATAAAGCCTCGCAGGGAGCAGTTTGAATTTTCGCCGCTTTCAAAGATAACGGCAGGGCCGTATCCGTTGGCGTTAATTACCGCTCCGCCGGAGCTTAGATGAATATTTTTACCTTCAAAATCAATAAACTCGTTATAAACACCGTTCTCTACGGTCAAAAGGTCTCCTGAGCTGCTGTCGCAGATTCCATGCTGAATCAAATCATATTCTTTGCCGGAGGTTAGATTTTTTACTGGACCCGCTGCTGTGATATAGGGATATCTGCCATAAGCCCATTTGAAAGGCGGTATATACGGCTCATAACGAGTATCCGTCTGCCAGACCCAGACATCCTGATAGTACATTTCCATCCAGTTGGCGCTGTACGAAAGCCCGTTTTTGAGTATCTGGAGGAATTTTTCGGGCGTATCTTCCTGAAATCTCCGAATTCCGTCTGATTCAAGTCCAAAATAGCACTGGTCTTTAACGTCCCAGACCAGAGCGACATAATCAGTCATGTTCTCCCTGCCGTCAAAGGGCCCGGGCATTTTTCTCGCATCATGATTCAACCCATACAGGGCAAGCACCATTTTGTTATCGCCGCCCTTTAGCTCGGCGTTCCTCTGCAGAGCATAATCGCGGATGGTCTGGGCAACTGCCAGCTGTTCTGCGGCGGTGCCGGAGCCTCCGGTTTCACTGTGAAGTGCAAGAGAAACCGGAGTGTCCGGGTACTCCTGCAGGAATAAATCTATCGAATACTTCCAACCATTGATATATTTATCGTACGTGTAGCCAAGTATTTGCGCCTGTGACTCTACCATTGTCCCGGGGAAATTTGTTTCAACACCCCAGAGCGATGACGGCCCGTTTATCGAAACGTAATGCAGGTTGGGGTGTCCGTTATATCTCGCGGCGACAGCCTTTACCATCTTAGTCATTTCGGCGACATACACCGGATCCCAGGGGACGGGAGAAACCTCATTGCCGGTAACCGGATGAGTCCAGCCAAACTTCTGGCATTTATCCATCACCCAGTCAGGTGTGACAGAGCAGACCTTTACCATAAGAGAAACCATCTTGCCCTTTTGCCGGGCCAGCTCAAGGGGGTAATCAAAATACTCCCAGTTATACTGACCTTCTTCAGGCTCGAGTGCGTTCCAGTATATCGTCTGTTTTATCCCTGTAACATGATCAAGCTCAAGAACTCTCTCCATCTTGGTCTGCCAGCTTACCCCGTACTGATCTTCACCCTGTATCATCCTGAATTTTATGTAGATACCGTCCTTTACCTTCTCCTCGATATGCACATCAATAACGTCTGAATCAACATTACCGAGTTCATCCTCTACATGCAGAGAGAAGCGGTAATGGCCTTTATGATTAGAATCGAATGATGCCAGGGCCGCGTCCGAATCGAGGATATTCACCTGTACGGGGCCCTCCAGCTGCGACCATTGATAGGAGGCAATGCCGCCGCCGGCAAATGAACCGGAACCATCCAGCATCACTCTCTGGCCGACATACCACGACTGCGAATCATCACCGGCATCGGCGTAGGGTATATCATCATGTTTGACCATCACCGCCGTTTTACCGGATACCGTCAGTCCGTAATCAACACTCCAGCTGTATCCGCTGCTGTATGTTGTATAATAGACTCCGTTTGCTATATGATCGTTTACCAGCTCCCGCGCATCGCCGTCGAGAACAAGAACGCCGTCTTTAAATTCTACCGCGGCATCACCTGAAATATTAACCACACGGGTATAAAAGGTGCCGGAGGTTAGTTTGAGTCTGCACCCCTGCGCGGCAGAGTTATGAGGCAGCAAAACCGAACCGACGACTGCCTCACCACCGGCAATTTCGAGAATTGAGTTATGCGAGTCAGCGAAAACACCAATCCTTACAGTACCCGTCGGCAGTGTTTCAAGTACCCCGCCATTGATTTTGAAAAGCGTATTAGCGGTATTTGAGCCAACCCAGAGAGTAGCACACTCTGCCCGGGTTCCGTTATTTACAAAACAGTACTTCCCCGAGGCCTGGAAATCGGTATTTATAATCGCACCGGTTGAGATATCTGAGATGACACCCTCTTCCCAGTTCCCGGTATCACTCCAGAGATGAGAGCCGCCCGCATCATCAAAATTATAAAAGGTCAGACCAAATGCGCTGCAGGCACAGAGAATACTTAAAAGTAGAAATTGTGTTGTTTTATTCATGTATGTGATTTTGGTTAAGTTATCAGACTGTTCTTCTAACAACGAGTTCGCCGCCGTCAATCAACTCATGGTAAGGGCCGGACTGGGGATTTTCAATAAGCTGGAGGATTATCTCTGCCGACCTGCGGCCAATCTCCTGCAAAGGTTCACGAATTGTTGTCAAACCCGCTCCATGGTCTCCGCTGAGGGGTAAATCGCACATTCCGATTACCGCTACATCGTCTGGAACTTTAATACCTATATTTGAAAGTGCGCTTATCAGCGGATATGCAAGAGAATCATTGAGAGCGAAAAACGCATCAGGAGCATTTTTCTTGTTACTGAACATTGCTTCAATTTTTTCTATGTTAAACTTGGGACAGACAAGCCCATCTGCTATAAACAGGTAATCTTCATTTTTTGCTAAACCGGCTCTACCCAGAACTTCCGTATATGTCTGATATCGGCTGATATGGCTTGCCGTCATCACCTTGTTGCCTACAAAGCCGATTCGCCGCCGCCCCTTATCAATAAGGTACTCAACGGCTTTTCTCGCGGCGGGCTTGCAGTTCCAGACAACAGAGTTGGCCTCTGGGAACTGCTCCAGTGAATCACCCACAAAAACAAAGGGCACTTGATTTTTTAGGATATCTAAATAAAGCTCCTTGTGCCCGGGTACGGGCTGACATAGAATCCCGTCGTCTTTTCTGCTTATGGCCTGCTCTATTTCTTTTTTTTCAAATTCATACTCATAATTGTGAGTGCCGATCAAAGGCAGATAATCAGACCCGCTCAAAACCGGCCCCGCCCCCTCCATTATGTCCTGGGCCCAGTCGTTGCGAAGATCTGAAAACAGCACGCAAACAACGTTGCTTCTCTGTCTGCAAAGCTGCCTTGCCCAGCGGTTAGGGTGATAATTTAGCTCTTTTGCGAGCTTAATAACCCGCTCCGCGGTCGCGTCAGCTACGCCGGCCTTTTTCGCACGGCCGTTCATAACCAGCGAGACTGTCGCTTTAGAGACATTGAGCTGCTCTGCGATTGCCGCGATTCCTGTCGATTGTGTTTTTTTCTTAGCCATTTATTGTTCAATTAGTCATAATGTATGACTTTATTATACCATAATCTGTATTTATCTCAAAATATTACAATAATTGATTTTGAAGATTAACCTTACAAACCTTCCGCATCAGTTATTTCAACGCTGGAATCAACAATTTTATTCAATGCCTCAATTGGCGCATCTTTTGAACGGATGCTTTCCCAGTTAAATATGCAGAGGAATTTACATTTATCATCCGCAAGCGTATTATTGAGGGCAGAAACCCAGTTTTCAACAGTCCAGGGCTTACTCACCAAAAGCCATTCAACCGCCGCCCAATAGGGAGCGTCTGACTTTTTAAGGTTGCCAACTACAGCTTCGTCCTTCATTGGGTCTTCAGCGTTTTTATAAAAGCTCCAGCCGGGACATGAATACTCATTCACAGCCGCGTCATACATAAGCTCACCTTCTTTCCAGCCCACACCATGGGTAAAGAGCTTATGCCGCGGCATACCTGCGGCCGCCGCTTCTTTAGATAAAAATGTCAGGTACCTTCTTGCTGCTTCGTAGAGGTCTTTTTCGGTTATATCGCCTTCGGTCCTGATACCTGCGGTCTTGATGGCGGCATAACCTATCTGGGTCACGCCGCGGCTCAGAACATCCTCGGTGACCAATCCGCTTGAAGGGTCATTACTTTCGGGCTGATCCAGCAGCTCGTTGCCGTTTGGGTAGTACCAGCTGTTCGCGCCGAGGGATGTTTCATGTCCAACCTTAACACCGACAAAGAGATCCTTCTGAGAGTCGGGCAGCTGACCGTACCAATCCAGTATAACCGGTATAATCTTGCGTATGCTCTCGCGGTTGGCTTCAAGAAACTCCGGACTCATCAGATTCGGCGCGGGAAGCACCCTAAGCTGTCTGCCCCAGTTTCTCCATGATATCTTTATCGCATAATCACTGTCCCACCATGTCCACTCAACATTTTTGCGGTTTTCGGGATCATATCCCGGCAGAGAATCATCCCACCAGTTCCAGAGATCGGGGCGTGCGTCCCACCAATGCTCTCCGTCAAGGTGTATCATGACAGGAGTATCAGTCTTCTGAGCTGATTCGAGAAAATTTCTAAGCGAAGCTAAAACCGTCTCTTGTGAGGTTCTCAGATAAGAAAAAATGTATCCAAGCCCCACCTTGATGCGTGAGTTATCGTTTTTGGGAAATGACGACATAACCTCGCGGAATATTTCAGGATTTATACTTTCCGGGCTCCCCTGGTAACTGCCCTCATCGGGGGCCCTCATAAGAAAAATATATTGAGTATCATCTTCCTGGTTTGCGGCTTTCATACCAAAACAAAAGCCCGAAAAGATTGAAATGATCAATAGCAAGTGAGTGCTGCGAGTGGTTATTTTCATGCTGTTTAGCCCTTTGAATGTCCTTGTGAATAATATTTGCGTAGAAAATTCCTGAGAACCTTTGCCTTCTCGGGATACTCTTTTATCCGATCGTCTTTTTCGTACGGGTCGGTCCTCAGGTTGAAAAGCTGACCTTCGGTATCCTCGTCGGGAGTAGGATGGTTTCCGGGCACAAATTCACCGTCGCCGCTGCCGTGTATATATTTCCAGTCGCCGCGGATGATTGCGAACATACCGCCGCGGCTGTGAAGCACTATACCTCTGTCCCTGTGAAGATTTTCCTCTCCAAAGAAAGCCGGAAGTATATTGCAGCTGTCCGGGCCGGCATATTCAGGGATATCGTTACCTAAGGCCGCCGCCAGAGTGGCAAGCATATCCGTAAGCACTGTAAGCTGATTGCTTTGAGAACCGGCTTTTATCTTACCCGGCCATTTTGCCACAAACGGAACCCTCAGCCCGCCTTCATAGATATCGCCTTTATCGCCCCGCCATTTGCCGTTGGGGTTGTAGTTATACTCTGCAAACGCAGGCGTGCTGTCATCAACGCCGCCGTTATCACTGGTAAATATAAACAGCGTGCCGTTTTCAACGCCGCACTCTTTGAGAGTTTCCATTATCTGGCCGACGGACCAGTCGGTCTCCATCACAAAATCGCCATAATCGCCGACATCACTTTTACCCTTGAATCTGCCGGCAGGGGTGTATGGGGTGTGAGGGCTGCTCGTAGGAAAATACAGGAAGAACGGCTCGTCCTTATTGTCCTTTATGTATTGCTGAGCTCTTATAGTAAGATCAGAGAGCACCTCATCTTCGTTCCACCTGGCATCTGAGCCGCCCTCCTGCAGATAACCCCTGATGCCGGCCTCGGGGCTTTGAATCATCCTGACCGGATCATCCGGGTCATGCCTGAATATCGTGTCATTTTCCATATAGACATATGGGGGATAAAAATGACCAACCGGCAGACCAAAGAAATAATCAAAACCGATCTCATTGGGGCCGGGATGAATCGGCGGCCTGAAATGTGTTTCACCGTCAAAATCGTTCGGCGGATACATACGTGTACCAAGGTGCCATTTGCCGATACAGGCGGTCTTATAACCCTGTTCTTTGAATAGCGATGCGAGTGTGAAGCTGCCCGGCTCAACAAGCAGGGGAGTGTTAGCGATAACTCCTCTCTTGAGCCACGTCCGCCAGCAATACCGCCCGGTCAAAAGACCGTAGCGGCTCGGGGTGCATATCGCCGCCGGCGCGTGGGCGTTGGTGAACTTCATGCCCTGCTCGGCAAGCCGGTCGATATTCGGCGTCTTTATCCGGTTTTCACCATAACAGCCGACATCGTTCCAGCCCATATCGTCCACGAAAAAGAAAACGACGTTGGGTTTTTTCGTTTTTGAATTACCTGCCGCCGAAGCAAACACGCCCGGATTTGAAAATATACCGGCAAACGCTCCCGCCGCCGCTGCTTTAAGGAAATCACGTCTATTGGACATAGTTTTAAATCTGCTTATAAGAAGTAATTAAAAGCGGGCATTTCTGCCCGCTGTTTGTGTTATGCTGTATTACTCAACGCCTGTCAGCCATTCAGCCGCAAGCATTGCAAAGTCTGTCAGGTCAACAGAGCCGTCGCCGGAAATATCACCCTGCGGTGTAACGCCTGTGGCGGTTACAACTGTCTGATCGAGGTCAACATCATAAACGGCCTCGATATTGCCGATGCCGCCGTCAGCTACGAGAGTACCTGCGGCAACCATATCAGCAACCCTTGTCTCAACCTTGTCACCGGAGAGTATCAGCTTGCCCCAGACGATATCTACCTGGCCGTTCATGACCCAGACGTCGCCGGCGTACATTGTGCCGTCAATAATCTTGATATACCCGTATTTATCAGGGCTCAGGCTGTCGGGATCCTCGTTCCAGCCAAGCAGTACCACTCCGCCGGTGCCGTCAGGCTTTGGCGGACAGTTAAACTCGCCTCCGGTCTCGATATAGAGCTCAGCCCTTCCTTTGGGGCCAAGGGTTACAGGGTAATCCTGATCATCTGCCGTACTGGCATTGAGAACACCGCCTCTTTTGATGGTAATGGTGCTTGTCTTTTCGATTGCATCCTGCATGAAACATACGTTTAATTTGTTTGTATTGAAGGTGCCCCCGTCAACAACAAGTTTACCGACAGAATCAACAGGATCGTTTCCGCCGATTAAAGTAACGTCGGAAATATTTACCGTTCCGCCGTTTACAAACATATCACCCTCTGCGTCACAGCCGATGTAGATTGTAGGAGTATCAACCGTGCCCGCACTTTCGACATAGAAAATACCGTGTCCGAGATGATCCGGATTCGTGGATACAGAAATATGAGTTGTCGCCGTCACACTTCCATCGTCAAGACGAAGCACAATAGGAGATCCGCCCGAAGATACCTCCAGCGTATCAGCAAGTGCGGCATACCCTTCACTGATGTGAACAATCTCACCTACATTGTTAATGACAACGCGGTCTGTCTCATTGGGCAGGCGGAACGGCCAGACAGGGCTGCCGTCGTTCCAGTCACTCCAGTTAAACATATCTGACCACTCAATGGCATCTCCATCACCGGTCCATAAAACAGTTTCGGAAATGGCAGGCGAAACAGTGAGTAATAATCCAAATATTGAAACGAAGAACAATCTTCTGTATAATACCTTATTCATAATAAACTCCATTAGTATAGTTTAGTTGTTATTATTATTTACAGAGCCTGGACTTACTTGAGCCAGTCATTGGCAATAATCATCATATCATTGATATCCACGATATAATCTCCTGTAATATCTGCCTTTGGGCGCACATTTGAAGCTGTAACCACGGTCTGATCCATATCAGCGTCATATTCAAACTCGACAGTACCGTCGCCGCCGTCGGCTACGATTACGCCCGCAGAGACAAGCGTGGGTATCCTGCCGGTACCGGTAGAAGTTTTATCTCCGGCGAGAATCAGTTCGCCCCAGAGAATATTTATCTGCCCGCTGTCAGCGGAGTTGTATCTTACCCATATATCCTGGGCGTACATGGTTCCATCTTCAATCTCGATATAGCCGAACCTGTTGGGATTGAGCGGAACGTCAACATCATTGATCCAGCCGATAAGGACAATTCCTCCGCCGCCGCCGGAGCTTGGCGGGCAGTTAAATGTACCGCCGGACTGGATGTACATCTCACCCCGGCCTTTGCCGCCCAGACTCAGAGGATAGGTGTTGTCACTGTTTATATTCAGGTTGAGCACACCGCCGTTTTTGATTACAACAGTACTTGTTTTCTCGGTACCGTTAGCGTAGCTTGCAACATTCATGGACTTGGAGTTGAACGTGCCCCCGTCAACTACAAGAAGCCCCTCAGAATCTTCAGGATCATCGCGTCCGAGCCAGGTTTGCGCCGCCACATCAACAGTGCCGCCATTTACAAACATCTCGCCCTTAGCTGTACGGCCGATATACATGTGGTTATTGCAGTCAATATAGCCCTGGCTCTCGACATATACAATACCATGCCCGTTAAAGTCTGCGTTTGCCGTGAGCTTCATCTCTCCTGCGGTTGTTACACTGCCGTTAATGACTTTTAAAGTAGTCACAGCGCTTCCGATAGAAACCTCAAGGCCGTTGGCCAGAGCCGCGAAACCATCGTTGATCTCAACGACCGCGCCGGCCTTGTTGATCATAACCCTGTCGGTTTCATTGGGCAGTCTGAAAGGCCAGATCGGATCACCGGCATTATAATCAGCCCAGTTATCAACATCTGACCAGTTCACACCGTCGCCGTCGCCTACCCAGTCAACAAGCGCGGAAAACGAATCAGAAATGCAAAACAGAAAAACTGAAACCACCAATAAAAACAATAATCTGCACGATAGCTTTTTCATAATAAACTCCATATAAAACTATTCTTTATTAAGCCGCCGGATACACTCTGCAGGCCAGAGACCCCGGCAACTTTACTATTACTGCATTAAACTACCAATAAGGTTATTAAACCGTTTTAGATTATCCTTAAAAAACGATAAGATGTCAACTTTTTTCTGAAAATACTTTTAAACCGCACATTGATATAAGTTTACAAACACAAGTTTAGTTTTGACAATTGCCCCGATAAATTGAATGCACGCCCTCCGCCGAGACCGGGACAGAAAATTGGCTTCCCGATAGTGTGATATAATCCACGTCTCCGGCATAAGTAAAATGCTCTGAGCTGCTTCGGTGAGAGTTTGCCTCAAACGATATATTATTAGCATTATTGATATATACATCGGTATCTGACGACGCCCTGAAAATACAATTCTCTATAGATATTTCGGTATTTAAAGCGATGTCATAGTCGAACTTAAGGGCGATGCTGTTTAAATCCATATAGCAATTTCTGACAAGAACATCCCGTGGATTACCAAGAGAATCCTCAAACAGAATCGCGGCTATCAGAGCCCTGTCAAAATGGGAGTTGAAAATCCTGTGACCGCCGGCACCTGAAATGCGTGATCCGTATCCGCCGCTGCAGTAGCCATCTTCGACAATGCAATCCCAGCCGTCGAGCCAGATGCCCCAGCCATCTGCATGAACGGTGCAGCTCCGCAGATAGTTCCGGCGTGACTGATGCCTCAGAACGATTCCGCTGCCAGTGGTATTTATCAGCCTGATTCGGTCAAGCGTACTGTCTCTCATATCAGTAAAACGGAAAATATTGCTTACCGAACGGCCTTGATATGAACCGCCGTCAAAGCATATTTTTGTTATATATACGCCGCTAACCGCCTCTTCTGCTGTAATCATAGCCGGCATATCAGCACCTGCCAGTATTTTACTGGCGGTATTTGCGTCGCCGTCCCCCAGAAGTATGACTCCGCTCTTGAGATAAATAGAGCTTGTTATTTTATACGCTCCTTTAGGCAGATAAACAATATCTCCGGCATCCGCCGTGTTTATTGCCTGCTGAATCGCAACGGTATCGTCTGCGTAGGCATTGCCCGAGGCGCCGTAATCTTTTACATTTATAACCGGCCGGCCCATCGGCGTTACTATATCTTTTTTGCCGAAAGCCGCATAACCAAAATCCTCTTCCAGATGGCCGGCCTCTGAATCAAGCGATTGTTCTTCTTCAATAAAGCACTCAACTCCGCCTTTGGCAAAGCCCGACTCGAAAAACCGCCAGGACGCGGTATCTGAATCATTGCAGCTCTGCATTGAACCTAAGAAAAAAGGCTCCTTAAAGCTGCTGCCATAGCTGACCCAGCGTGCTTCGCTGCCCAGTGCTGTACTGCCTACACGGATATCACCTTCTTTTGACCACCCTGGCGAAATCCCAATATAGTTAATATTTTCCGTCCCATGCGCCGCGGCTGATGACTCCTGATTTTGGAGATACGCCTTGAACCCCTGAGTAGAACAAATTGAATAACCCCACACATCCGCTAAAATCCCATAATCAAGGTAATCTACGCTGGAGTCATCGTTTAAATCAGACTTAATGCCGCTGTTCTGATTAAGCCAGTCTGCCGCGAAAGCTGAAAGGTCAGAGATATTTATATTGTCGTCATTGTTAAAGTCAGCGCCGCGGCACCGGTCAAAAACGCCTATGTCTTTAATCCGTACTACTGCGGTATTTATGTCATTGTCACCGGCCAGTTGAGCAAAAACAATCGGTGTTGTTTCAAAACTGCCGGCAAATTCGAAAGAATCCCACTCTCCGGCAGCCTGAACATCCCGAACCGCCTCAACGCTCAACCCGTCCAGCGAATGCCGCCCCTGCTCAATCGCAAAACAGTGTATAACCTCCGCGGCGTGAACGCCGTCGAGATAATCCCATTCCTCAAGCAGCAGTTCAAAACCGCTGCAATCAACATTCCTCACCCGTGTTACGCACGGCTCCGGATCTCTGGCTGAGACAGTTTGTGCGATGACTACAGGAATACCGTCAAAAGGCTCTGAAAAGTCAACTCTCATCCAGCCGTCCGGCCCGGGATTCCAGATCACGGCCTCAGACCAGAACTGCGGACTATCCGCCGGCCAGTCGCTTACAGAAAATTCATTGCCAACAGAGCAGGAATTATATCCGGGGATGGCCAGATCCGCGGCGGCAAAAAGGTTGTCGGTGAATGAAATCCTGTCTGAAACTCCCGTCGTTTTTACGTTATACCCGCAGGCGGGATTTGATGATTTGAACCGATTTTTGGCAATGCTGATATTGCTTGCGTTGTTAAGCTCGATATCCGTCTCATAATTATTTGAAAAATCACAATTTGTCACAGTTGCAAAGCAATTGAAATCAGCATCTGCAAAAGAAAAAGAGATGCCCGCATTAAGATTGTTTTCAAACAAGCACTCCGAGACGGCTATATTGCAGTTATAACCCTCTGGGTTTGTAACAGTTATGCCGTTGTAACAGTTTTCAAATTTACATCTGCGGTACAAATTCCCGCCGTATCTCTCTTCGAGCAGCCCCATGCCGCCTGTAACAACAAGGCCGTTTACATAAGAATCGCTTGAGCCAAGCCGGAGAGCATAATAATTGCCCGAGATTTGGATCTGTGAATTTACAAACCAATTGACCCAGGAACCGGCATAGTTTTCTGTCCAGCGAGAATAGATTCCGCCGCCGCTGACATTATGTATTTTTATCCCTGCGACCCTGCTGCCGAGAAAATCCTGTAAATCCAGAACCCAGCCGATAGTCCAACCGGTATCTTCCCCGCCGTCAAAGGTGAGATTCTCAATATTTAGGTGATGTCCGTTCAGTTTAGCAGTACGTATCATTGAGGGCAGGCTTGCGCCGGCCTTTATTACACTGCCGCCGGGGCTATCATCATGACCATCGCCAAGAATAGAGATACAGTTGTATAGTGTTATAGTGTCTGTAATAACGTAAACACCCCGGGGCATATAAACAGTCCCGCTCTTGCCGTAGCTGTTATAAGCCGCGTCAACGGCTGCCTGTATAGCCGCGGTATCGTCCGCTTCGCCGTCGCCGAAAGCGCCGTAATCCTTAACATTAAAGTAAGCATAATTATCCGTTTGCGATAAAACAGGGAAAACGCAAAAAAACGCGGCTGTAAGAACGGCTGCAAATTTCACAGGTCAAACCTCAAAGGGCGTATCTTTGACAAACTTTTTCAGATACGGCTCAATTCCGCCGATACAATCGGTCGGCTTAACCGGCAGCAAATGGGCATTCCACTCGTCAAGCATTCTGCGGTGGTCTTTTACAATATCTTCATATTTGGAGTTATCATATAGATTCACCGTCTCGCCGGGATCGGCTTTCATATCAAAGAGCTGTTCAACATCATCGCCGTGATACTTGACATACTTGAAATCATTACTGCGAACCATGCGGCCGATTATATGATGTTCTGAAACAACAAACTCCCGCCAATCGGTATTATTGCCTTCAAGAAGCGGTTTAAGGCTTCTGCCCCGACTGTGAGGCGGCTCTGAAATGCCGGCATAATCACACAAGGTGCTCATAACATCAACACCGCTGACAAGATGCGATGTATCCGTCTTTTTTTCCGCTATTCTGCCGGGCCACGAAACGACGAAAGGCACCTTTACCGACTCGTCGTAGCTGTGCCACTTGCCGACGTTCATGTGCCGGCCGAGGCTCTCGCCGTGGTCAGCGGTTAAGATTACAATAGTATTTTCCGCATGGCCGCTGTCCTCGAGAGCGTCTATTACGCGGCCGATATCGGCATCTGCCATTTCAACCTGCCGGTAATAAATATAGCTGTAATACCGCCATTGATCCTCACTCCAGCCGCGGTAAATGCGCCCGTTCATCAGTTCACACGATTTTGGCCGTGATGTGTGGTTGTCAGGCAGTTGCGGCAATTGATCTTCTAAGTAACTGAGCGGAAGTTTTTCCGGATTCAGCCCTTTAACCTTAACCGGCCAGAAACAAATATCATGAGGCTGTAATATAGATGTAACAAGCAGAAACGGATTGTCGCCAGAACGGTTTTTCAGATATGCTTCACAGTTGCGCGAAACCTCCGCGTCCGTCAGGTCGCCCTGTCCGCTGCCGTGCGGCAGAACGGTGAAGCCCTCAATCGCTGTCGGCTGGCCCAGGGGCAGGTGCCATTTGCCGCTGTAAACCGTCTCATAACCGTTATCACTGAACCACTGCCCCATATTGACACAGCTTCTGTGAATCGGCCTGTTATTTGATATCACGCCGGTCTCAACGGGCATTCTGCCGGTAAAAAGAGAACTCCTGGCGGGCGAACAAATCGGGTTTGTGCTGTATGACTGCATGAAAGAATAGCCGCGATTTATCAGCCTGTCCATGTTGGGCGTACTGACATACGGATTGCCGTAAGCCGACAGTGCATCATGGCTTAGCTGATCAAGCAGGACAAACAGGAAATTCGGCCTATTAGCGGCGGGAGCAGTTTGCGCCGCCGGCGCCAGTCTGCCTGCAAGCATACCGCCTGTCACAGCAAGGCTGCCTTTAAGAAAACTCCGCCGCGTAGATGAGTATGGATTATACATTGGAAGCCTCCTTTCTAATGTAAAGCTCTAAGCCGGAGACAAGTGCAATCAGCGGACCGTCTTTGAGCACAAAATAGCTCAGCGGCACAACCCCCCTGCCGATCTGGTCATATATATTCAACACTGCGTTTTGTCCGTTTTCAAAACTAACCTCGGCTGTTTCTCGAAAACTCAGCTTCTGCTCCGGCTTCACCTGATCAAAATGGTCAAACAGCGTAAAATCTGCCGTTTGGAAAGAGTCCGGCGATAATCTTTGAACAGCATCAAACAATGCCCAGCTGCACGCGCAGGGCCCGGAAAATTTAACCGTCTGCTTTATGCCGGCCGAACGGGTTTCAAGATTATCTTTTGAAACTGTACCTTTTTTCTTGATACGGCATTTGTCAACCGGCTTTTTATCCGGCGTGAGTATTTTTGACTCAAAAACCCATTCCAAGGGAGTTGCCAGCTTGTCGTTTTCGCACAGCATTTCTGCCGTGACATACTGCATATAGCCGCTGTCCCCTTTAGAATCCTCAAGGAATTTTTCATAGTTCAGATCAATGCGAATTTTTTCGCCGTCATTTACGCGGCGGATTTTCAGTGTGCCTACCTTGTAGAGTATGGCAGGCAGCGGAGATGTCCAGACATCATAGATGTTTTCCCAGCCGCCTGCGGAATTAAACGGCTGCCGCGGCAAAATCAGCTCTTTCAAAGCAGGCTCACACGTATTCAGCGGAAAAGGTAGTTGTTCAGACATTACTGCCTCCAATTTATCTAAAAACTATATATTCAGAATTACCGTTCAAACATCCAGCCGGAGCTGAACAGCTCAAGGTCATTTGTATCTAAAACACCATTTCTGTCAAAATCTACCGGTACAAAACCATCCTCGCTGCCCCAGTATTTGCCAAAAATCATGTAATCAATCAAATCCACAATACCGTTATTGTCAACATCACCGAGCAGACCGAAACCCTCCGGCGTTCTGCCGGCGTGGGCTGTGCCGCCGTAACAGCCAATGTTTACACGTACATTATTATCGTCCTGGTACTCTTGAGCAAGAAAAAAGCCGGGATTACCTCCATCAATACAGGGGCTTGTATTGGCCAGCTGCCTGACACCGACAGCGAACATCTCAGAGGTGCCCCTGGCAGAGGCCGGATGGAAGTAACCATCTCCATCAACAAAAAGCGGATCGGATTCTATGTTGCCCAGTCCCCAGTCCAAAACAGCCCCGTCCTCAAGTGTGATTCCCGACTCTCCGGAATCGATATTAGAATAACTTAGAGACAAATAAGCGTCTCTGAATGCAATCGGTGCATCTGAGCCGGATTGATTTGCCCATATAACAGTATTTTCTATTGTGACATCGCTGCCGTCAAAGGCACGTATTGCTCCGCCATTGGCCGCGGCATAATTTTCGGTTATGGTTGAATTTAAGAGATTCAGGTTACTTTGGCGGCAATAGAGAGCCCCGCCGTTATAGATTGTAGAGTTGCCCTGCAGCAGGGAGTTCGTTATTTCCACTTGCGGGCAGTATGAAAGATAAACGCCGCCGCCGTTGGTCTGTGCGGAATTACCCATGATTATACATCTCTCTATAGTTAAATTTGAATTGTTTGCATAAACCGCGCCTCCGTTGGCACTGCTGCCGCCGCTCAATGTTACGCCTCGCAGTGTCACGCCCCCGCCCAGAGAGCCGTTTATATAAACAAGCTGGCTTTGCCCCTGAGCATCGATAACCGTATCAGCGACGACATCCCAGTCCGCAGGGTCTTCTGAGACCAGCGTCAATGATTTGTCTCCAATCAAGAGGCTCTCATAGTAGCGGCCTCTGGGGATTACAATTGTGTCTCCATCAGCGGCGTTATCGATTGCCTGCTGAATTGAAAACTCAACAACGGGATGAACCTGTATATTTTTGATAGCATCAAGGATAGCGCTATTGCCTCTCATGCGGTCCCAGTTGTAGAGGCAGATAAAACGGCATCTCTGATCAAGATTATTTCTGAAAAAAAGCTCCCAGTTGGCAGCGGAGTTGTACCCCTGATACCATGTTTCAGCAAACCCCCAGTACGGCGAATCAGAGGCATTTATCGCGGCATCTATATCCGGCTCAAATGTCCTCATAGATGAATTAGAGCTGGTATATCTTGACCAGCCGGGGTTTGAGTATTGATTGACCGCGGCCATATTTGCCCCGCTCGCGTCAAACGGCCAGGAGTGTGTAAATAGTTTTTCGCGCGGCACACCTAAGCTGCTTGCCTTTTGCGCAAGATCCTCAAGATGCATCCCTGTTGCCGCGGCAATGTCAGATTCAGTGATGCTGCCAGATGTTTTAAGGCCCGAGGTTTTCAGTGCCGCGTAACCTATCTGCTGCACACCGTATGCCGGAGGGTTGGAGCCATTTACGCCGTAAGTGGGGTCATGAGACTCATCGTCCGGCCATGTTTCGATATAATAGTTGCCGTTAGGGTAGTGAAAGGCGTTGAGTCCTATTGAGCTTTCCCAGCCGATCTTTATGCCGACAAAAATATCTTTCCGGCTTTCTGGCAGATTCTCCCACCAGGAAAGGATAACCGGAATATAGACATCATAGGCCTGATGGCATATCTGCCTGTATTCAGGGCTCATATAATTAACCATAGGCAAAACCCGCAGCTGCCTGCCCCAGTTTCTCCAGCAGACCTTTACGGCATCGGAGGAGTCCCAGCTTGTCCATTCAACATTTTCTTTGTTCGCGGGATCATATCCCGGCCCGGAAGGATCCCACCAGTTCCACAACTGCGGAACATCGCCAAGCCAGTTCTCCACGTCAAGCTGAACCATAACGGGCACATTCCGTGCCTCAGCGGCGGCAAGGTAGGCATTGAGCTTATTCAGACCGATTGTGTTTGAATACCCCAGGCAATTTATAATGTAGCTGCCGCCGGATTTGTACGGTGAATCAGCGGGATTAGGCACCAGTTCTGCAATCTCGCCAACCTGATCCGGAATCGGAACCGCCAGATGCTCGGTTACATTTCCAAGGACATACTTCGTGTTCCAGTCCCCCGGTTCAAAATCGGCTTTGCCCGACAATGCAAGCCAGTCAATACGAATCTCTGCATCGGCTACCTGCTCATAACCGACCTGAGAAGCAAAGGGCATATCAAGACGAATGCCGCGTATCTCGCCCTCAAACGGCTCCCCCTCTACAACAGATGAAGCAACATTCAACCTTACTGTTTTCTGACCCGGGTATAAAGTAAAATACGCCAGGCCGTATTTGTCATCAACCCGCCAGAAGATAAACCGGCAGGGTATCCCCTCGACAGGGATTTTGTAGCCAAAAGTATTTATTGCCAGCTCTGTAAGCTCATCGGCGTTGAAGCTCGCCGCGGTTTGTATAATCGGGTACCATTCGGTGTGTGTGCCGGGGAACGTCTGAACCATGCAGCCGTCTTTTTGCTCAAGCGCAGCGGCATCACCTGCAACAGACCAGCCCTGCAAACCGTCGTTGAAATCATAAACAAGTTCAGCATAGGCGATACTGCTCAATGCAAACAATACTGACAGGAGTTTTATCTTCATTCTGGATCTCCGATTATGGGTATTAGCACTTATTGATTTTTCGCAGCAGCCGCGATACCGAGACGAACCGATACAATTTCAGCCTTGCCGGCCTCAAAGATGACTTGATTGAAATCTTTGACTTCGAGCGGGCATTTTTCTTTTTCTTCCAGTGTAATCTTATACGCGGACTTGATACCGGCTGTGCTTGAAAGTTTGACTTTTATCGTTTTATCAGCAGTATTGAACCCTCTTAGAACAATATCATCGCTGTATTGTGCTTTTTTGAGTGAGGTAACAATAAAATTATCGTTATCAACCGAGAAGAACGAATACGATTTGGGCAATGAGCCTTCATGTCCGCTGCACTGAGCGGCACGCAGAGCGGTTGTGTATTCATTGGCCTCTGCCGCCACGCGTCCCTTGCGGAAATTCCCGCTGTGGCAGTAAACGGCATATTTATAACTTCTGCTGCCCTGGCACTGTGCCAGCGGCTGCGGCTCATAGGTCTCGGTTGGATTACCGGCTGTCCCGAAACAGCGCAGAAGCGTCAGCATGATACTGCGGTCTTTGTTATCCGCGACCTCATATTCCGGCAGACCCCGGTGCATAACCGAAAGGCCGCTCTTTTCATCAGAGACATCAATAAAAGAATGGCACGGCAGTGTCTTGGCCGCTTCCTCGTACCAGCCGCTGGAGTCGGGAATCCGGATATCGCGGCTGACAACATCGAAAGGCGTATCAACACTGCAATGCGTCACTTCGCTCTTGCCCGTCG
The DNA here is from genome assembly GCF_001999965.1 of Limihaloglobus sulfuriphilus. Classification (GTDB taxonomy): domain Bacteria; phylum Planctomycetota; class Phycisphaerae; order Sedimentisphaerales; family Sedimentisphaeraceae; genus Limihaloglobus; species Limihaloglobus sulfuriphilus. The sequence goes on from NZ_CP019646.1 coordinate 1,396,413, forward strand.
GGAAACCGACCCGGAGCCTGTGGTCTTTTATGTTATTATCTATGAAAGTCTCGAATTCAAGTTTTCTGCTTGATGCGCAAAGAGTTACCTCGGTTCTCATACGAAGCGGAACCTTAACAGAGCTTCTCTGAGGGGCGCTGTTATCTACCCATTTTTTACCGTGGGGAACGTGAATCTTTGTCTCGGAGAACAAACCCTCGGGCAGAAGCCATTCATGCTCAATACAATATCGCGACATGAGCGGCCCGGAATGTACAAGAGAAACATCTGCCGGCCGGCCTTTCGTTGTATATATCTGGTTTTTGTTTGGCGGGCAGTGTATCAGCGGGCCTCCGGCTTCGCCGCTGTCCTCAAAATAATTGAGCCCGTCATAACTGGTCTTATTTTCTTTGTCGCAGAGATTTATTGTGCCGTCAAACTGAATTTCAGCACGAATGTATTTATTCTCAAGCACATTAGGTTCAGGCGTAAGCGTCTCAACCGGCCGGTCAACAGAATTTTTGGCTTTTGCTGTAAAGCATTTGTATCCCATAGCTGGAATATCGTCAGCCTTTATTGCTACTTTGATGCGGGTTGCTTCAAAATTAGTGGCGGAGCCGTATTTAAGGTAGGTATAAACGGTATCATCGTCCTGCTCAAGAATCTGAGATGGAACCCTTTTCCCCGATTCATCAAAGATATCAATCCCCAGATCATTTTTGTACATAGTCCCGGGAATATATCTCAACCCCCATTTGTGCGGGATATCCACAGTGCATACAACTTCTTCGCTTCGCGGCTGCGGACTGCTGTTAAAGATGACAAGTCCGACCTGCTGTGAATCCAAATCAGACATATCTATATTCTGAATAACCGCTGTGAGCGAATCGCGGGTCACAGTCTCAGATATATCCCGTGAGTTGTCATATCTCTCTATCATTGATGTGGTTATACGGTCAACATGGCATCCGCCGATACCGTCATGCTGCTGGTTTTGCAGGAGCTGTCGCCACGCTTTTTCCAACACTGATTCCGGATATCTCCGGCCGGCCAGCATAGCCCACACCGCGGAGGGCTCCGCCCACTTCTCGAGCAGGTATTCACAGGCGGTATTCATCTGCTTGAGCGGCATCCTGGCGCTGAAAACACCTATATAAAGCGGCGCAAACGGATCGCCGGAACGTTCTACATTGAGCATTTCTCCACTGAGCTGATTCAAATCATTCTCAGTGCCTTGACTTTTAAGCGATTCTTTCACTTTCTCAATGTATTCGGGCAGACTGCTTACAGTAATCTTGCCGTAATCAATCTTGTTGTTTATTGCGTCAACAAGGTCCGGAACTATGGGATCGGGGTTTTCCTGATCAAAACCCTGTAAAAACAGCAGTTCAGGTGTGGATGCTTTATCTTTTACGGTATCAAGCAGAGTATCCATGCCGTTAAGTGCCGCGATTAAATCCTGGCGGCTGCCCTGGTTTACGAAATGATGGTTAATGTCGTGACTGTATGAATCACAAAGGTTCGCCAAAAATCCCTGGCTGCCGTCTCGGCTCAAAACGGCTTTGGCGTCAATATCGATGTAGGGCCTGTAAACATAAACCCAGAAATTGAGCCTGTGATACGATCCAAAGGTTATGCCCAGCGCATTTGTGCCGTCGGGAGACTGCCAGTTAAACTCGAGCTTGTCGATATTTGACTGGTCTATCCCGCGGTAAAACAGGATTGTATCCATCCCGAACTGACTGTATATCTGCGGCAGCTGAGAAACCTGGCCCCAGGAAAATATATTGTAGCCGGCCTTCATCACGCCGCCCATATCACCGGCTATCTTATGACCCATCAAGAGATTACGCACAAGCGCCTCGCCGCTGACCAAAAACTCCGCCGGCAGCGTGTACCACGGGCCGGCAAGAAGCCTGCCCTCGCCCACCAGCTTTTCAACTCTTTGGCGGTTTTCAGGCCGCAGCTCGAGATAATCATCGAGAAAAGAAGCCTGAGAGTCAGTATGAAAATATTTAAATCGAGGGTCCTTCTCCATTGTCTCCAGCAGTATATCAACCGCCTCAACAAGCCGCATCTGTGTCTCGCAGAACGACCAGCGGTACTCCCTGTCCCAGTGCGTATTGATGATCAAATGCATATTGTAATTCTTTGAGTCTGCATCTTTTGAGTCACTTTTCTTAGTATCAACAGGATATAAAGCCATATTGCACCTTTTATTGAAAATTTATTAAATATGTTTTTAAACCGTTTTAAATAATACCATATAATAGTTGTCATTGTCAACAGTCATATTAGATCTTTCAAAAAAAAATCAAACTTTGAGCTTAAATCTTTCGGTCAGCCATTAAGACACTTGCTTTTTGAGGCCTGAAAATTAAAATATAATTATCAATCAATAGTTAAATCTATACTTGAAAAAGGGATAAAAATGAACAATTTAACAGGTCTTTCAAGACGTAGCTTTTAAAAATCTGCTTTTGCCGGTCTGGCAGCCTCGGCGGTCCTGCCGTCTTTTAGCCGCAGTCTGGAGAAACAGCGTCCTAACATACTGTGGATATCCACTGAGGACATAACCCCGCATTTAGGCTGCTGGGGCGAAGAATTCGCAATAACTCCAAACATTGACCAATTCGCGGCTGAGGGCATCCGTTACACACGCGCCTTTACTGTACACGGAGTCTGCGCACCCAGCAGATCGGGCATTATAACCGGCATGTATCCCTCAAGTCTCGGCTCGTGCAACATGCGGTGTACCGCATCAAAGCCTGATTCGATAAAATGCTTTACCGAATACCTCCGCAAAGAGGGCTACTACTGCACCAACAGGGCAAAAGAAGATTACAACTTTGAGACACCAAAGAATGCCTGGGATGTTTCCGGCGAGAATGACAGTGCAAAGAAAGGCCCTGTCAGCCACTGGAGAGACCGGCCCGAGGGTAAGCCCTTTTTCGCGGTATTCAACTTCATGGAGACCCACGAATCGAGGCTGTGGAACAGTGCTGATTTTGAAAACACCCACCCCGAGAAACTAAACAAATCGCAGTGGCAGGATCCGGCAAATATGCAGGTGCCGCCGATTTATCCCGATACTGAAGCGGTAAGGAAAGACTTTGCCAGGCTATTTGAGCGAATTACCGAGTTTGATTATTTTGTCAAAGAGCGGCTTGACGAGCTCAAGCAGGCCGGTCTTTACGAAGACACCATCGTGTTTATCTGGTCAGACCACGGCAACGGCCTGCCGCGTGCAAAGAGATGGCTGTACGATTCAGGCACTCTGGCACACATTATTGTTCGTGTACCGGAAAAGTTCAAAACATACGACTGCCCCAAACCTGGAAGCATTGACGATAGACTTATAAACTTTATTGATCTGGGGCCTACCGTTCTCAATCTTGCAGGAATCAAGACCCCTGAACACATGCAGGGACGGGCCTTTCTCGGCGAGAATCTGCCGCCGCAGCGTAATTACATATTCGCCGCGAGACAGAGGATTGATGAGCGGCATGACATGATAAGGTCTGTAAGAGACCGCCGCTTCCGCTACATACGAAACTTTATGCCTTTCCAGCCGTATTTCAACCCTGTTCCGTATGCGGAAAAATGTAACACCATGAAAGAGCTTCGAAGGCTGCACAAAGATGGTAAGCTCAATGCGGTTCAGGCCCAATGGATGGCAGACCGGAGGCCGTTCGAAGAGCTCTACGACCTTGAGAATGATCCGTGGGAGACAAAAAATCTCGCCGATGACCCTCAATACAGCATTAGAAAGAAGCGACTGCAGACCGCACTCTATAACTGGATGGTAGATACACGTGACACCGGTTTGCTGCCGGAGCCGGAAATGGCTCTCGAAACGCAGCGCTGCGGCAGTGAATATGAGATTTTTCACTCACCTGAAGGCAAAGAGCGGGTTGTAAGGCTGCTCAATATCGCAAATGTGTCGTCCAATCCGTCAGATAGTGATCGACCATTGATAAACAATGCCCTTGATAGCAAAGATGCATCTGAAAGATACTGGGCAGTGCTGGCCTTGGGGGAAATGGACAAACCCGGTAAGAACGGCATTAAGAATCTTGAAAATGCCCTTAACGACGAATCGACAAGTGTACGGATTGCCGCGGCACAATCGCTGTATTTTCACGGCCGGGAAAAAACAGCCGCCGATTCACTCATAAAAGAACTCTACGCGAAGAATCTTCAGGATGAGACGGTTCATTATGCGATTAACGTACTCGATTCATACTTCGGAGACGATGCAAAACCGGCTATAGAAAGAGTTAAAGAACTCCAGGATTCAAATCCCGGCAGATACAGCAAAAGAATGATCGAGATTTTTCTGGAAAAATTCGCCGTATAAACCAGATATTGATAGTGTCTTTCTGTTAATATCCGGCCGGCAAAATCTCAAAAAACTTACAAACGGAATAGCTTTTTTAAAAATAATAAAAAAAACTCTTGCCAAACCTTGATGTTTTATGTAAATTCTCCGGTCTCTTATGTTGTAGCCTCTCTCTATTGAGAGTTGATCATAGACAAGGCCCCATCGTCTAGTCAGGTCTAGGACACCGGGTTTTCATCCCGACAACAGGGGTTCGAATCCCCTTGGGGTCATTTTGAAACAGCCTTTAAGATGCTTTAAGGGCTGTTTTTTTATGTCTATTTTTGGAATGTGCTAAGGAATGTGCTAAAAAATGTAGGGAGAAAATCGCCTAAAATGAGCACCAAGAAGAGGTTGAAAAAAACTATAAAAACTCTTCATTTTCCCTCTTTTTTGCTTACCCTATTTTACCCATTTAAACTTGCAGCGTCTTATATCTAGGGCTATAGTTACCTAAGAGTATTTGCAATTTAATATAATTATTCAATGTTTTCTAATGAGATTGAAGACAAGCCCATATAGCAAGCAGCGACTTCGATTGTAAACTCTTTAAAAATAGTATTTTATAGATATTTAATTACGTATTGCTTCTTTATAACAGCACCAGAGGGGTTTTTGGTTTTTGAAAATGAGCCAAAAAGCCATACAAAGCCACATCTCGGAGATGATTTTCACATTTTTTTCACATTAAAGTAGATGAAAAGTGGACAGAAAATAAGCTATGGGCAAATATGTCAATTTTGGGGGATATGAGATTGCTGAAATCCAAAACTGCCAATCTGTTCATACTCTGCTATCACGCCGCCCATTTTATCATAGTTCATTTTTTTTATGTCTAATTGTTCCCAATTTGTTCAGAATTCTTATCAGAATGTATATAGATAAGAACTCAACTAAAAAAACATACGGAATAAGCATAGTTAAGTCTAAAGATGACACTAAAGGACTAATTTTCAAGATAAATAAAACAGGTATGAATACTGATAATATGAACAAAATAACACAAGAATATGAACCACTAATCTCTTGATTTCTGTATTTTCCAAACAAGCGACTCAATGCGATAAATATACCGTAAAAAATTACTATGCAAAAGACCATAAGGCAAAAAGTCATAACCCAAGTTCTAGGATAAATAAGAATGTTAAACTCAGGAAATCCTTGTTTAAGCAAAATTAAACTTTCATTAAGACTCAAATCTTGCGTAAGTTCAGGCAAGGTTTCAAAAAAGCATGTAATTTCATCTGTAACAGAGTCAATTGCAGCCCAACCATCACGAGTTTTTAAAATAATATATTCTTCTTCAAGTGCAAATCGGTCAACTCCTTTCAAAATAGGCTCTGTCATTTCCATATTTCCCAACTTTTCTTTAATTATAAAACCAGACATTTCAGTACCGCTCAGAGCTAAATAATATCCGTTTTTAATTTTTACATTTGCATCTATACCATTTGTCAGAACAAAGGCAAAGTAAGTTAGATTGTAGCCAATTAAGGTGACACCAATTAAAAAAACAGTAACCATAAACATTTTCATTGCATATCTTAGTTGCATGGTACCTCCAACTTTGCATTGTAGTCATGAAACATATGTATTACTGTCCAATACGGAGTTCCAAACTTGTTCAATTCTGTTCCTACATAGAAGTAGCCAAATTTATCTTTTAATGTTATTTCAATTTTGCACCTAACTTCCAATTGAGCACTTCCTTGTCTGCAACAACTTTTGTGCAAGCAACATACAGGTTTGTAATCAACGGAACTGTAAATTCCTGACAATCGGCCATCACCTTGGTCTCCGCCATTGCCAATGGTACCAGAGAGCGTCCAATCTCCACCTGAATAATAACCAAAATTATTAAGAGGTAGAGATGCGGTTTGGAACCTCCTTTCACTATCAAGTTGCATGCTCTCTGACCAAAATTTGGCTAAACCCTCTATGTCTTCATCAACACGTTTGAAAATAGTTCCATCAATAGTGTTTTGGACATAATTTGAAAATTGACTCTTGCCATTAAACTCTACAGTTTTACCTCCGCCAAAAATCAAATGTGTATTTGCTCTTACTACTCCCCAATTCCCACTCCGGCCTTGTGTATCCCAAACTCCAATATCTTTACATCCTGTTATAGAAGATTTATTTCTGAATGATGACATCAGCCCCCAATCATCTCTTCCATTGACAGGGTCGTGATTGGCAAACACCTGCAAACCGGCACCGTCATCAAGCTGGCGGATTGGGGAGAACGGGTTATTCCAATTTCCATCAGGATTGACTCCGTGCGGGTCATCTGTAATGAATTTACGCTCTGTTGGGCTGTAATATCGTAAGGTTTCGAGGAACTGCACCCTTGAAAAAAAATAGCTGGGGCAAGCTGGTGGTTCGTCAGGAGGCTTTCAATATCTGTTCTTTGACAATTTTGCCTTCTTCAGTGTTAGACTCAGGTTTCTTCCAGTTGCTGGGGAGAAGCTCGTCTATTTTGTGTCCCGGGTGGGTGCTCACTCTTCTCAGTACATCGTTGAAGTAGGCGAACGGGTCGTGGCCCATCAATTTACAGCTTGCTACCAGGCTGTAGATAATCGATGCTCGCCAGGCTCCGGCCTCACTTCCGGCAAACATATAGTTTTTGCGTCCCACCACGACTGTTCGCAGCGTCCTCTCTGCCAGATTATTATCAATATCCAGAATCGGATCCTCCGTATATCTGCACAGGGCATCCCACTGGTTCAAAGCGTAGGTTACCGCCTTGCCTGTCGGGGTCTTTGGCAGCACTTGAGCATTGTATTCGTCAAGAAGGCTCTTTATTTCTTCGAGTATCGGCACAGCCTCTTTCTGTCGGGCTTCCAACAGCTGCTCATCGGAGTACTCTTCGCGTTTAGCCCTGCTTTCAATCGCATATAGCCTGCCCCATAATACCGTCATACGGGTACCCCTGAGGGGATCGTCATCTATAGCATACTCGAACTTTCTTCGCGCATGGGCGTTGCAGCCAATTTCCGTGGCCTTACCTTTATTAAAAAACTCATCATATCCGCTGTATGCATCGGCCTGAACCTTGCCGGCATAATCACCAAGGAATTCCAGCGGCCCTTGTCTTGATCTTGTGGGCGTAAAATCAAACACCACATTACTCTTATCATCAATATAGGTCCACAAATAACCGTTATAGGTGGAACCTTTACGTTTTCTGCTCTTTATTGGGATACGGGTGTCATCGGTATTAATCTTTGGAGACTCAAGAATCTTCCTGTGCATCCTTTTAACCAGGGGTTCCAGCAGATCAGCACATTTATCGACCCAACCACACATTGTGGATACATTTATATCAACACCATGCCGCTTGAGGATGCTTTCCAGTCTGTTCAAGGGTGCATGATCACAATACTTACTCGTTATTATATGAGCCAGCAGTCCCTCGCCGGCGATACCCTTGTCTATCGCCCTTGGGGGAAGCGGACCAATAGATATCTCTGATTCGCAAGCCTTGCAGCAAAATTTCTTCCTGACATACTCTTTGACGTAAAACGATGCCGGGACATATTCGAGTACCTCTGTTGTCTCAGAGCCGATTACTTCCTTAGGCGTATTGCATACAGGACAGATCTTTTCTTCTTCGGAGGGTTCTATCTCGATGGTCTCTCTCGGAAGGTCAGCCGGCAGAGGGTTACGGCCATTATGTTTTTTCTTTCTGCCGGTCTTCTTGACGGGTTCAGCCTTTTCTTCTCTCTGCTGCTCTACCTTGGCCTTAACCTCTTCGTACATATCTTCAAACAAAAGCCTTTGGGCGGGATCAAGTTTCTCGCTCTTTTTGCCGAACAGCTGACGCTTGAGATAATGCAGCTGGCCGGTAAGATCATCTATTTGTTCAAGCAGCGTGAGCACCATACTCTTAAGAGTCTCCACATTGGAGGGTAACTCTTCTTTAGATGTTTCAGCTGTTATTTTTGTTTCTTTTGCCATTTGATAAGACGAAATAGTATTGTTCTTAACGATGAAATAAGTATATCAGAAACAGCTGAAAAAGCAAGAAAAAATAAGAAAATAAATGCAGTATTTTTAACTTTCAGGGCCTATGGAGGCGTTTTACGCTCATAACGCTTTCTTCTTCTCGCCTTGAAAAGATCTATCCCCTCGAGTATCCATGTAAGCTTTGAAATGTCAACCTCAATTGAGGGTTGTTTTGATGGGTTTTTCAGTTTTTCAAAAGTTCCCTCTTCAAGACGTTTATACCAGATGGCAAAACCTGTCCTGTCCCAGAAGAGTATCTTGCACTTGTCCCCATGCTTGTTGAAGAACACGAACAGATGGCCGCTCAACGGATCCTTGAGCATAAAACTTTCGGTCAGCATCGAGAGCTTATTGAATCCGCATCGCATGTCGGTAGGTTGAGTGTATATGAATATCCTGACCGATGATGGAAGTGTCAGCATAACCCGGCCTCACGCAGAACACCGACCACGCGGGCCAGCAATTCACTCTCGGTTGAAGGGCTGATACGCAGAACGCTGCCGGAGCTTAGGATAAGTTCCAGTGGTGTTGGATTACCGGCGGGCAATGTAACCTCGACAAAACCGGATTTCTCCGGCACTTTCGTCGGCTTGTCAGGACTGAGCTTCTTTCGCCAGCTGTAAAATGTCGGCTCGGATAACCCCTCCTGTTTGCAGAACTGCCGGACCGGCAACCCGCTTGAACGCCAGGTCTCAATTACCATCTCCCAGAACCTGCGTTGTTCCAGGTCTGACTGTTTTTCAATGCTCATGATTTGTCTCCAGTAATTATCATGAGCCAAATTATCAACTTTTCAAAGATCAATACAAGATGGACTTGCTCGAGACCTTACGTAATATCGGTTACGCAGGTAATAGTTGCCGGTTTCGTAGTCGAGATAATAACCGTTCCACAAAACGCTCAAGCCTTGCAGGTCAACGCCCTGGGCTACTGAAGCATTGCCCCAGGCATCATAGATTATCTCATCTATTCCGCCTACGTCGTTTGTCTTGGCTATCACAGAGCCGCGGGAATCGGTCAAGAGATATGACCGCTGGGAGTAAAAAACTTCATCTGCTATTACAGGAACCCACTCAACAAGGTCGTCGGAATCTATCTCATCGTCATTGTTGGTATCCCACGCGGCAAGCTCTTCTAAAGAGCAGTCTGGAGAGCAGAGCCACGCATCGGCGAAATCGGCGAACCACTCATAGACGGTAGTATATGAGTCCGGCGGCATCTGCATATAGACTACCTCTCCACCGGCTCCGTAAACGTAGTCACGAGCCCAGTTTATACTGCCTGTTCCAATCTGTTCATACTCTGATATCACATTGCCCATCTTATCATAGAAAATAATATTTCAGCTGAAATCTTTAGATTTTAAGTATAAAGCTGTTAAGTTAAAGATTTCTAAAACTATAATTTTTCTCTAATATCGAGAAACTCCAATCAAAAATGAACCATCAATCTTTCTATATGATGCCACAAATTTAAATGTATAATTTTTTGATTCTAAATTCGCATAACCCCACAAGTCGTCTGGTGAACTACCTGACATTTTTTTAGTGTTTAGGCCTAATTTGGAAATATGTTTGGACCAAGATTCAGAAAAACTTTCATAAATGTCTTTTTGATAGTTATTATAATAAGTTTTGTTATCCTGCTTTACCCTATAGTCAATAAACGAAGTAAAAAAATTGGTAAAAGATTTTTCTTTAGTAGTACCGGAGATTAAGACTGTAAAATGCCCTCTACTCATAACATTCGTATGTTGAACATATCTAATACCATCAGATGTATCTAATCCATCTAAATAGTCACCTACATACTTTAGGTCAGAGATGTTTTCTAATTGCCCTACAGTCCACGCATTTAAAACAGGATAAACAAATACACCCCATATTATTATTAAAGATAATAATACGGCAACAATTCTAAATAATATATGTTTTTTTTTCAAAATTATTATCTCTTAATAAATGTTATATCTGTTGTATCTGTCCAATTAATTTCAACGTTAAAATCAGTATCTAAAATTTTATCTCCCCAAATATCCCACAATGCTTCGAGAGTTAGCCATGCAGATTGCCCTCCTTTAATCCACCAATTTTCATCTTTGGAAACTCATTCATATGTATTAAGTGCTTCTTTAAAATCATGAGCATCAATATCATCATACCAAGTCCACTGAACATCTAAATTATTTGTTTGACAGTTTATTCCTTTACAACACACATCAAAAGAACCGTTAGCGGAAACACGGTGTGCACCTCCTAACCAATAGGCAGTAGTTGGTGGAATTGCTCCTCCAAAATTCCAGTCGCCTGCGACTCTGTGGGTGTCAAAACGAATTTTCCCATTACGTTTAGCCTTTTTAATATAGTGTTGTCTAATATAATCCTTAAATCTACTTTCAATTTCTCTCTGCTCATCTTCAAGAGTATAGCAATTTGTTCTAAGCCTATTAATAATTAGACCAGTTAATAATCTTGAATAAACAATTCCACTTATTTTTGTCCCGATTGAAACAGGAGTTGAAACTGGTGGTTCCCACCCAGGCAGAGGCTCGCCTGTTAAAGGGTTATCAACTGGATTCCAAGGAGTGGAATCATAGAACAGCCCCCAATCATCCCTGCCGTTTACCGGGTCGTGATTGGCAAACACCTGTAAACCGGCACCGTCAATGAGCTGGTCTTTCGGGGCGAACGGATTGTTCCAGTTTTCATCAGGATTAACTCCGTGCGGGTCTTCTGTTACAAAAGAGCGTTCTACAGGTGAATAATACCTGTTTTTTAGATAATAGTTACCGGTGTCAATCGGCGCTTTAAATTAGGTCACTATGAGCGCGTTCAAAATGGGTCAGTTAAACCAGTTGTTATTTACTATTTTTAGTTTCATTTGTCAAGTTGGATTTGGATAAAACGATTATTTTCGACGTTATTGGGCAGATACGCCAGGCCTGTTTCGCCCGGACCGGCGGCCGGGTGAGAATGGGCCACCCAAAAAGCTCGTCGGAACCTGGCCGCCGCAAGCCGGGCGGGACAGGCCGGTTAAGACTGAGTCAGCCTTCATGGCCGGCTCTTTTCTCACAGGCACCATGCTCGGCACGGTCCTTGAGACGGTAGCTGCGGCCTGTGATGTTGATGATCTCAGCATGATGCAAAAACCTGTCCAGGATTGCGGTTGCCGATGGTACATCGCCAATTAGCTTGCCCCAGTCTTCCAGCGGCCTGTTGGAGGTCATCATCGTGGATTTGTTTTCATATCGCCGCATAATGATCTCCAGCAGATACTCGCCGCAGCGTTTTGGCAGATGCTTGATGCCCATATCATCGATTATCAGCAGCTCCGGCTTGAGATATCTGTTCATTACCTTATCCTGACAGGCAAAGGCATCTTCGTGCAGAAAATCCCTGGCAACATCAAATATCGAGCGGTACCGCACAGCCATGCCTGCCTTGACTGCCTGATAGCCTATCGCCTGACACAAATGACTCTTGCCCACACCCGGCGGGCCAAGCAGCAAAACATCAATGCCCTCACTGATAAAGCGGCATGTGGCCATATCAAATATCCGGCTTCTTTTAATCGAAGTGTTGAACTGCCAGTCAAACTCCTCCAGTGTCTTGAGTTCTCTAAACCCGGCAGCCTTAATACCCCTTTGGATCTGGCGATGCTTTCTGACCAGCATCTCATCCTGCAGGATCAGTTCTAAAAACTCAGCATGAGTGAGGCTGTTGCCGGCTGCCTCCTGCAATCGAACTTCAAGTATCTCAAGCATACCTGACAACCTTAGTGATTTTAATGTGTTGTGCAGTGAATTGTTCATAATAATCTGCTCCTGAATAAGTTATGATTATTGTTCAGCCCAGAACCTCTCTTACGAATTCTCCGTAACTGGAGATATCTCTGATAATAGGGTGCTCATCTATAAATTCCATCTGGAGCTGCCTGTCACCGCCGTGTTTAATAATACTCCTGATGGTCTTCAATCGAAAAGCATTGTGGCTTAACGCTATTTTACATGCATTATCGATTTTGTTACCGTTATAGGTATTGGTCATATTCAGCAAGCCCAGAAGTACGCGGATACCAGGTATTCCTCTGGCCTCAAGCATCTGCCGGGCCCATCTCTGGGCATTCTCACCTATCAGACTGACTCGTTCAAGCATCCATACAACGCCGTTTTCTATCTTTGTTCTTTTCTCTGAATGAATATGTCCGTCCTGAGTCTGGAATCTGCCCGGCTCAACTTTAGCGTGAACAACAATCTGCTCCATGCTGCGGTTAAATACTCTTACCATATGGCCGTCCCATCTTGCCCATACCTTGCGGCCGGTATATTCCGGAGGCACCGAGTAATAGGTCCTCTCTACCTCTATATGGCCGTCCCTGTGAACGGACCGCTGAGCTTCTGTAAATGAAGGAAACCTTCCAACCGGAAGCCTCAATAAAGCAGGCTTTTCCTGTTCTGTGAACAATTTGCCTACCTGCTTGCGGGTAGTGCCGTGAATACGGGTATCGGCAATACGGCTCTCCCAGCTGAGAAGAAACTGATTCTGCTCTGAGAGGCTCTTAAAGCTGCGGCCCTTGAGGGCGTTATTTTTGACATATGCTACTGCTTTTTCAACCTTACCCTTGTGTCTTGGGGTATACGGCTTACAGGGTAAAATGGCGGTACCGTAATGACGGCAGAATGACACTATTTTTGGGTGTATCTCAGGATCATACCAGTCAGCTTTGTTTACAGCAGCTTTAAGATTATCTATTATCAGTGTTTGCGGAACACCGCCAAAGTGGTGAAAAGCGTTTTCCAGGCAATTTATAAAGTTATCGCCGGTCTGCCTGAAAACTGCCTCGCTGTAGGATTTACGGGAGAAGCTAAGCACTACCCGTATTACATGAGTTCTTTTTCGTCTGCCATCTTTCGTTATTACCGGTGCACCCGTACCAAAATCTATCTGAGCCTCTTCACCGGGCCTGCATTCAAGACGCCTGAACGGAACAGGCGAATTTTTACTGAGGCGGTTGACAAACCTGCGAACGCTGTGGTAGCTGACATCAGAGCCGTGGTCGTCACGAAGATCCTGCCATATACGCCGGCGGCTGAGCCCCATATCCAGCTTGTTCTTAATTATTTCACGGTAAGGCTCACAATTGCTTACCGGACCGGTTGAGCTTTGGGCCACCGACCCGGGAGGCGCGTTAGTGACCTGTTTTGAATTATCATTGTCTGATTTTGCATACTTACGCACCGTATCCAGGTGGATGCCAAGCTCTCTGGATATACGCCTGCAAGACCAGTTACGCTCTCTTAATGTCTGTATTACACTTCTTTTAGTCATTTTTAGATAGTTCGCCATAAAGACCTCCGTTATATTTTCGATAATATCGATAATATAACGACTCTAAGGCAAAAACTTCCTTTCAAAATGACCTATTTTGACCCGCTCATTACTGACCTGTTTTCAGCGCCGCTTAACACCGGTTTCGTAATCGTAATAATAGCCGTTCCAGAGGATTGAGAGGCCTTGCAGGTCAACGCCTGTAGCTACAGAGGCATTACCCCAGGCATCATAGATTATCTCATCTGTATCCCCGTATTCATCAGAGATAGCAATTACAGAACCTTTATAATCAGTAAGAAGGTAGTTAGCGTTAATATCATACATGCCCTCAAAAACATCGCCGTTATCAACGAAATCGTAGAAATCAACCTGCGAATCGCCGCTGGTCAGCCAAACATCGTTCACATCATCCCAGCCTGTGGTATCCCATACAAGCTGTGCTGCTGTGCATGACGGCGAACACAGCCACGCTTCCGCGAAATCGAGATAATCTTCGAAAGCGGTATTCATAGCAGTAGAAGAGGGCATCTGCATATAGACCGCCTCTCCCGAGGCTCCGTAAACGTAGTCACGAGCCCAGTTTATACTGCCTGCCCCAATCTGTTCGTACTCTGATATCACGTTTCCCATTTTATCAACTCACTAAACCAACATCACTTATTGTCCGGAACGGGAAGGGATATTGTCTCAATTATATTGTCTTGTGGCACTTGCACATTAGGATATATTGATTTTAATGCAGGTAAAACATCTTTTGGATAGTAAAATTCAATTGCTTGAAGTGATTTAGCATCAAGTCGTAATATACAACCAGGAATAGGAGGTAAGTCACTACTTACTTTATGGACGAAACACTGATTATCAAGAACAACCCATGTTTGCCAACTGTCTTGTGAAAATCTATCTGTCCAACGTTCAGGGTATAAAGGATTCGCAAGGATTGAACCATTTTCAGCAACATCTTCAGATAATAATGTGGCAACAAGAATGCAACTTTCCAATCTTTTCTCAATTGAGTCACTTACCGCCATACTAGTCGGCATGTTTGCCTTATATAGCAATTTCCTTTGAGTGGGATGATGAATTATTATACTAAGTCCAAAGTTCATAAGACTCTTGTCATCTACAAGTCCAAACTTTTCGCTTTTAAGTATATCATCTAAGCTTGGCCACTTAGATAGCCCTTTCTTGTAATAACCATAGCCAAATCCAAATACTGATGCCAAATCATTTATTGCCTTGTCTGAGAGATGCCAAGGCGGCATAGGACTTAATATATAGCCATATCCTTTTTTTCTTATCATATGGTCATCATAACATAGAATTATGAATGGCAATACTAATATGGCACAGATGAAGAAAGCAGTACTTAATTTTCTCATTTAATTTCTCTCCAAGATTTATCATTATAGAAATTAAGTGGCCAACCAGAGTAAGAAAAATGCTCTTCTGGTTCTTCTTCATGTTCATAAATACTTTTCGCTTCGAATCTTATTCTAATAGGAAAATCTACAGGGAACAACAATTTCGCTGAAATTGTAGGGTTTGAACTGGCCGTTGTAAAACCTAATGCGATTTCCGCCACTCTCAAAGCTCTGTCTTCTAAACTATTGTAATCTAAATTACCCTCATCTACCCATACATAGGTATTGTCAAATTCAACTTTGCATTTTTTACAATCATATCTAGCTTTATATCTCGTGACAACACAATACCTGTGTGCTCCATTTAAAGTTGATTTTATCCAAATATTATCTCTTGCATACATATTGGGAAGGTAATTTCTCTCTGCAGTGCCTTCTTCAGAAGAACGATTGCCTTTAGCTCTAAGCCTAGCACAAATCGAAGTTGCTTTTTGACGAACAAAACCAGCAGTAGGTTCTTTTACTGAAACTTGTCTTTTGAGATTAGCTGCTCCACTAGTCCAAAGTTGACCGTCACCATTATATCGGTGATTAACAAAAGATATAAAAAACGGAATATCAAGTGCATCCGACACAGCAAATAACCCCCAATCATCCCTGCCATTTACTGGTTCATGATTAGCAAACACCTGCAAACCCGCACCATCATCAAGCTGGCGGATTGGGGCGAACGGATTGTTCCAGTTTCCATCAGGATTGACTCCGTGCGGGTCATCTGTAATGAATTTACGCTCTGTTGGGCTGTAATATCGGTTACGCAGGTAATAATTGCCGGTTTCGTAGTCGTAGTAATAACCATTCCACAAAACGCTCAAACCCTGAAGGTCAACGCCTTGAGCTATGTATGGCGTTCCCCAGGCATCATAGATTATCTCGTCTGTATCTCCGTATTCATCAGAGATTGCAATAACCGAGCCCTTAAAGTCGGTAAGAAGGTAGTTCGCGTTGATATCATACATGCCTTCAAAAACATCGCCGTTATCAACGAAATCGTAGAAGTCAACCTGAGAATCGCCAGTGGTCAGCCATACATCGTTCACATCGTCCCAGCCGATTGTATCCCATACAAGCTGTGCTGTTGTGCAGCTCGGCGAACACAGCCACGCTTCCGCGAAATCGAGATAATCTTCGAACGTGGCGTTCATAGCAGTAGAAGAGGGCATCTGCATATAGACCGCCTCGCCATCGGCTCCGTAAACATAGTCTTTTGCCCAGCTAAGGTCGCCGCCGGGCGATTTTTCGTATTCGCTTATCACGTTACCCATAATATCATAGTTGTTTTTATCCTATAATTAATCAATAGCTATTCCGTTCCTTCCATTTGGGAGGCTCTCATAGAAAAGAATTTAAGAATAACTTGACCAGTCTCAACATCGTATAAACCATTGACCTTAATAAAAAAAGCACCGGTTCCATCTGAGGAATTAAATCGTCCTTGCTTACTTCCAAAGAAATCATCACTATCAATAAAGTTTGGTATAGGAGAATCAGACCCTATTCTCCATGCATTTAACAAAGAGTTATGCGTGGGGTTGTAACAGAAATTACCAACGGTAGCTATAAAAGATAGATAATTAGGTGGTTTATCAGGTAAATCATGTGGTATGTACACTCCTGCCTCTATAATTTCTGAGGTAGTAACTTCAGGGTTGAAAAACTTTGTAAAAAGACATAGTTTTGCATAACTTCGTAATTCTCCGCGCCAACCTCTACCGTCCCAGTGAAGAGTATATTCCACATTGCCATCAAATCCAATAGGCGATAAAAAACCGGGAATTGAAGTCTGAGACAACTCTTGTATTGATTCAATATTGTCAGCCACACCACTATATTTAGACCCATAAATACCTTTATAAATTAGAAAGATAGTTAAACAAATAAATACAATGACCAAGACGCCAATAAATATTTTCTTCATTTTATCACCACCATCTACCATATATATCAATAGGCTCATCTCTGTTATCTTCCCACTGGATGACTACGGGATATTCAGCGTTTAACAAACCATCAACTAAAACATTCCAAGTGCCCTCGACAACTGCACCTAATGCATTGCCTGATTTTTTATACACTTCTTTGTAGTTGTTAGCGTCAATCTCATCGTGCCATTGCCATTTCATATTGACATTGGTCAGTTTACAATGAGAGCCTGAGCAACAATAATCAAAACTACCTTTTGCGGTGATTTCATGGGAAGTACTTAACCACCAAAATCCGTCAAAAGGTTTGATTTTTGAGACTTTCCAATTTTCCCCAACTAATCCGGTCAATTTCGCTGTCCCACTCATTTTGACAATCTTAGTGCGATAAACGTCATCCATACTACCAGATAATTGAGTTATCAATTCATCTAATTCGTCATTGATATGAGCAGTTACAGGGTCGTTGAACCAATTCCATGTGAAAGTTGCCGCTCGTGCCGCTAAAATTCCCATGATTTTTGTACCTAATGATGTTAGCCCCCAATCATCTCTCTTGTTAATCGGGTCGTGATTGGCGAAAACCTGCAAGCCTGCACCATCAGTAAGTTGGCGGATTGGAGAGAACGCATTGTTCCAATTACCATCAGGATTGATGCCATGAGGGTCTTCTGTTACGAAGCTTCTTTCTACAGGGGAATAATATCTGTTCTTAAGGTAGTAATTTCCTGTTTCGTAGTCGAAATAATAACCATTCCAGAGGATTGAGAGACCGTTCAGGTCAACGCCCTGGGCTACTGAAGCATTACCCCAGGCATCGTAGATTATTTCATCTATTCCGCCTTCATCGTTGGTTTTGGCTATCACGGAACCTTTATAGTCGGTGAAGAAATATGAACGCTGGGAATAGAAAACCTCGTCTGCAATCACAGGAACCCACTCTACAAGGTCGTCACCGTCTATTTCATCATCATCGTTGGTATCCCAATCTGTAAGTTCTTCTGAAGTGCAGGTGGGAGAGCACAGCCACGCATCAGCGAAGACAACGAACCACTCATAGAGGGTAGTATAGGAAGCAGGAGGCATCTGCATATAGACTACCTCGCCCGAGGCTCCGTAAACATAGTCACGAGACCAGCTTATACTTCCTGTCCCAATCTGTTCATACTCTGATATCATATTGCCCATCTTATCATAGACGAACCAGGTTGTCAACGAGCCGACGGTTTTCTTTATCCGCCTGCCGAGCATATCGTATGCGTAGCCTGCAACATCGCCGGAGGAATCATCAACGTCAACCACCCTGTTTTCAGCGTCAACGCCGTAGAAAAGCCCGTCAGAGGCGGCATTGGTCGGGTTGCCGAGATAATCGCTGGTATAGGAAGAACTTGCCTCGGCGGTGAGTTTGCCAAGGTTATCGTATGAATACGCCGCACCGTCGCGGCTTGCAAGGCGGCTCTGGGGGCTCTCTGAAGTATAGCTGTAGTCGGCGGATGCGACAACCGTGCTGTTCAAGGTATAATCCTCATCGGTGATACGCCCAACGCCGTCAAAAGAGACGCTGTATTCAATGCCGTTGCCGTAGGTCTTCGCCGCGATACGTGAGCCGATATAATCATAGCTTATAATATCCATCCCGTTATAGGCTACATCGTCTATGCTGCCGTATCCACTGCGGTTATATTCAACCGTCCTCTCGTTTGGATAGGTAACCCAGGCCAGATTGCCGCGGCAGTCATAGCCGTAATCAATGGTAACACCATCGAAATCGCCGCAGTTCTCAACAGATTGCTTTAAGTTGCCCAGCCCGTCATAGACATAATAATAAAAGATAGAATCAGATGAGCCGTCGAACTTGGTTACTTTGTCCTTTAACCCAAGGGCGTTATATACAATCTGGTCGAACCAGCCGGTGCTTCCCATCTCCGTCCAGTCAACCGTCTGCCCGTAAGCCTTGCCAACAACACGCCCCATCTCATCACGCTTGTAATGGGTCCACTTGCGGTCTTCGGGGCTTGTCTGATTGACATCAGGGTCTTCAACACGCAGGATGGTATTTCCACGCATATCGTAGCCGTATTCAAGGGTATTACTGCCTGGATAGTTGATTTTGGTAATTTTATCGAGATAATTATAATCGTAGGAAGTTGTCCGGCTGTTTTGAGTATCATCATTTTCAGTGGCTGTAATGCTTGCCTGCCTGCCAAAACGGTCATAACCATAGGTCGTTGTGCGTTTTAAGGTTGAAGAGAGGGGGTTTTCGATTTTGTCTGCCAACTCGCCGGTATAGTAGTAAGTGAAGTATGTAGTCAGCCCGTCGCCGTCCTGATAGCTTGTTCGCCTGCCCAGGACATCATAAGAGTAGATTTGTGTATAATCATAGTTTGAGCCGTCATAAGTCTCTACTGTTTCAAGTTGTCCCTGATTTGTATAGCCGTAGCGGCTTGCAGCGACTATAGTATTTGAGCTGTCAGTCGGGTCGATATCTGTTATTGTCTGATACTCACGCTGACCGAGGGTGTTGTATTCATAATCTATTGTTTTATATGGGGCAACAGCGTATGTAGCTCCGAAGGAGCTGACGTATTCCTCTTCATAACCGGATTCTGTCCGCCAAACCCTGCCGATTTCCTCATATACATTTTGGGTATATGCAGATTTAGTCGTTGTCATTCCCAGAGCGGTAAACTGATAAGTAAGCTTTTTGGTAAATTCCAGTCTGCCGTAAACATCATAACAGTAATCCGTAACCTTATCGGTTCCTATGACCACATCATCAAACTCTAATGGAGCTGTATCGCTGTGGCCGGACGGGTCAATAAATACGGCAACCCTCTCCTTTTGACCTCTGTTGTTGTAACTGGTCAGAACCCGTGAAACAGCAATGGGATTTTCTCCCGGAGCATTTTCAAGATTTAAAAGTTCATTTATACGCAGAGTGGGCTTAACCTGCCAGAGAGTTTGGGCAACAGGCTGATTGAGGCTGTTATACAGGGTCTCTGTATAGTTGTTGTAGGTGTGACTGTAAACCGTAGAGTCACCATCAAGGGTATATTCCATATCATAATCAGCGTCATATGCCTTCCAGGTTCTGCCTGCGTTGTCATAAGAATAGCCTGCGGTTGTAAGCCAGACGGCAGATAGAGCATTTCCGCTGCCGTCACGGGTATAATCGCTCAGAACCTCTGTGCTCGTCAACTGACCACCGGTATAATTTCGTTTCTGGATATAAATTCCCTCGACATACAGAGCATAATCAAGCATTTCATCGGTATCAGCAAAAGGAAGTTCATTACTGTTGTCAGTTAAAGCATCACCGGCATACTCAAACCTGGCAGAATACTCAAGCTCTCCGGTAAGATTATACCAGTTCTGCTCGACACGGTCACCTGCCTGATAAACAGCATAACCATTAGTATCATATATACTGCTGTTGCTGTCTGCTTTTGTCAGGGTCTCAACAAGTCTGCCTTGATAATCGTAGCTAAACAGTTTAATCCTGTCATATTCATCAGGGTCCCGCAGAGTGTCTGAGACGACATCATTAGGGTCATCGAGAAGAATCTCTTCATATTTTTCTCCGCGAGAATTATATTTGTACCGGACATCCTTGACAATAGTTTCTGTAGTTGAACCAGCAGAACCTTCCACATCTACATAAATCTCACGTTCTACATCACCTGCATAGTTCTTCTCGTATTCGACATAATCGCAAACGCCATCAACGTCACCCACATAATGACGATATTTATTGTTGTAGTCATCATAGCCGTAGCTTGCTGTAGCAACTCGCTCAGAGCCTATGCCTTTCCATGTCCTGAAAACCCTGCCATTGACATCATATTCAGTTTCCGAGCAGGTCAGAACTACATCCGCTGAACTGGAATTCGTGTATCCTTCCTCAGTCCTTATTACCTGACCGCGTCCATCGCGTATCTGCTTTACCCAATGGCCGTCTGGATAGATTGTCATTTCAAGCTCACCTTGATTGTTATAGACATAGTCGGTCTGAATATTGTCACCAGTGTAATAATACTTATAAACGCCGGGAGTAGTTTCATACACAAGCACAGGGCCTGATATGTCTTTTTTCTTACGCCCATATAGGTCATACTCATATTGCGTTACACGCCATCCATCCAACAGATACTCATCATTTTCCACACTTGTCGCCACAGCATTACTAGCAAGAAAATCATAAAATGTGCCACAATGGCTGTAATAGCTAAACGAACCATCCTGAACAGCCTCTAAAATGAATTCAATCCGTCCAGCAGAATCATAATAGT
The DNA here is from genome assembly GCF_001999965.1 of Limihaloglobus sulfuriphilus. Classification (GTDB taxonomy): domain Bacteria; phylum Planctomycetota; class Phycisphaerae; order Sedimentisphaerales; family Sedimentisphaeraceae; genus Limihaloglobus; species Limihaloglobus sulfuriphilus. Next base: position 1,417,746 of record NZ_CP019646.1, read on the forward strand.
ATAGTTTCTGAATCAAGACATCAATGCCTGTATATACAGTCTCTATGTCAGCGTTAGAGGCTCCATCAAAACCATTAACATCTGAAGGGTCAGCGAACACGAATTCGCTAATAACCTTACCGCCGTCGTCATATTCTTTACCTCTGGAAACGCCTCTCTTATCGATAGTATATATAACATCACCAAGAGCTGTAGACTTTGATACGGTAGTATACAGCACATTATCCAATGAATCGGTAACAGTAATTCCTGTTGATTGATTATAGCCGTCATACCCGTAGGAGGTTATAACTTCATCAGTTCCATTATTACTTACGGTTTCTGTTTCGATACGTCCATCAGGATAGTAGGTATAATCATGCCGAAGCAGTATATCTTGATTATTCAGTTGAGCTACAGCCTTATATTCATAATCGAAATAATCGTAAATCACCTGTTCATAACTAACAATAAGCCGGTCTTCGTCTGAACCACTTGTGCCATACTCATGATATGAGCCAAAGTACTCGTATTCTGAACTATCCCTTAGATTGTACCAGCTAAAAATCTCCTCTGCCTGTTGGTCGCTGTTGTAGTAGGTCTTCCCAATACAAACTTCTATTTCTGTTCCATCAGATGCAACTTCAATTATTTTTTCAATATCATATCCATCTGAAGAGCCGTGAAGTTCAGTTCTGCGATAGGTTCCGGTTTCATTGAGAGCCCGAGTGTTAAATTCCGGAGATTTTTCAATGGTTGCTACTAGTACATCATTATTATACTCATATTCATATATTGTTGGATAAAACTCTACTGTAACTGTATTTGCTCCATCCTGGTATTCATAGTATCCATTGGCGATAATTGTATCAGTTAAATCATCTGGTATCTGTAATATGTCTACGTTTTCAGGGTCTGTAAATTGAATTACAGTTTTCTTTGTATGGTCACTTTTCTCAATCTCCAGGGTCAGTCTGTAATGATTAATGTCTGTGGTATAGTCATAGATAGTCCTAACCTTATTCCCGTTTGCATCTATGCTATAGTCAATATGCTTAACCGGAATGGATACTCCTGAACCAAGCCATGTATCTGTCAGCCTGTTTTCATCATCATAAGCGTGAGTATAGATTACATTATCTGCTAAATCTTTCTCCTGATATACGTACCCTGAATCCGTATAGAGATACAGTCGGCGGTCGCCGGAATTGCAACTTGAGCAACTATTCCCTGAGCCATCACCTCCAAGAACACCTGACACTTCGAAGGTTACAGGGTCATAATCAATTATATACTCCCTCTCAAGAGCCCCGACGCTGTCTTTATACGATTTTAACTTACCCTCTAAATTGCCACTCGTATGATATTCAAAAGAGCGTGTAACTCCTGCACTGGTTATAGAAGTCAACTGCTCTCCAGGACAATATGCATCAGAAATTATATTGCCTGCAAGGTCAACCTCCCATTCAAATGATGCTGTTTTTCTTCCAGAGTCAGTCGAAATACTATACACTAAGATATTATCGCCTGGCATCTGTAGTTGAATTAACTCTTTGGTTGAGTTATCTGTAAGATAAGCATTAAAGGTAGCCAAATCATTACCAAAAGGATTAAAATCATCCAGTTTCTCTTCAATGAATTCTGCTCCATAGATATATGCCTCATCTATATCTTGATAATAAAGCTCTGTAGCATCATTGGCATGTATCGTTATCTTCGGTGGTATTGAGTCAATTCCAAGGTCTTTGCGATTGCAGCATTCATAACCGTTGGATTTGAGTGCATATTTAAGGTTATAAGACGAAGATGCGTGTACCTTTTGCCTTATTGGTTCGTTGTCTTGTGACCTGATAGTTTCATTCCACCAAAGTTTAAAATTAATATCTAAATTATCATCTCCCTGGTAGGCCTGCACTTTTAGCTCAACAGTGATTTTGCCCTCATTAGAGTTGTAGTCAGCATCGATAATTGTATTATCTTCTATGTCATTATCTAAAACTTCACCATCAAACCATACTTTTGCCACATCCATGGCTGGAACCTTCACATTCTCAAGCTCAATACGAAGTGCGTCTCCATAGGAAGGTAGATGTTGAACTGGGAGATAAAAATCCATTTTCAAGATAAAAGTTTCACCATTTTTATCACCACAAGCGCCTGTATAGATAACTTTGCCGTCAAACATCTTATCGCCTTCTTTTACCAGAAATATGCCTCCATTTTGTTCTTCTGAAATTGCGTGAGTTTCAATAGCGTCAACGTCTATAAAATCTGCATAATCAGTTTCTACGACTACAAGTGCATCTTCCAAATACCAGCCCGTCTCTACATTATCAGCTCCCAACCAGCCATCAAAAGTAGGGTTTAAGCTAAATGTTTCATCCTCAAGCCCACAACTTAGATTTACACTGTTATAAAGATGGTATAGTTGGTTAGCTGATACGGGATTGTTATGCCCTAAGGCTTCATACTGATTCAACATTAAATATACCTTAGCGGTGTCGCTGGACGGATACATATTGAGGTCACATGAGTATGTAGTATCGCTAAGGGACTTATACGCATAACCTCCGGCAAATTGGTCTTCGTTAATAAGGCAAAAGGGAAAGCATGTGCAACACTGAACACAATGACCTATCCAGCTTAAATCGCTTGTGGTAGTTAAGTATCTGGTGGATATGCCGGTCGAATACGACAGATTGCTACTGCAACTGACAGTGTCAAAGTCATCAAAAAAAACACTGTCTGCTTCTGTCTGTATCTCAGACATAGTTTTTGGTTCGGGCTCACCGGTGTAATTGCCGTGCAAAGAACAATTTAACACTGTCCTGTTGTTATCGGGATTCCAATTGAAATGACCACTTCCCCTTTGCTGTGCGTAACAAAGTACGCTCGTACGCGAAGTTTTATTCAGCAATTGAATGTCAGAATAGATTGCGTTTAAAACATTCTGGTGATTCGTTTCGGTTATTTCATCTGAATCTATAATTCCTATGGTATTGATTGCTAATTCATTACTGAGCTCAACCTCGTAATAATTACATAGGCAATCTTCATCTGAAGGGTCTGAAACATATAAGCTCAATCCTTTATCATGACCATTGTCTGTTGTCTCATGTTTTATAGTTAATACGCTGCTCCCAAGGTTCAAATCATAGAGTGAATCAAATAAATATTTGGTTACAGCGACAATTTGAGATAAGTCCTTTTGCCTGTCTGTGTCATAGTATCCATCTTCAGGGAATGATGGTGTCTTAATTTCTCTATATGCACAACAAAGGTCGTCCCAAGGTTGGCACTTATCTTCTGAATAATAAATAAAATTAAGATAACGACGAACTTTCTGATAATCCCTCATTACTTCTTCAACACTGGCAATGCCATATGCGTTTCCTGCAAACACTCCTGTCAAAACCATCACAGCAACAAATACAACAAGTCTGGGAACCAAATAGTTTCGGCTGATTAAACTCATTTTTCATCCTGAATTTACTCAAATCATTAAATCTATTATTTTGAACCCCCAGTTAAAAGGTTCACTAAACAGATAATCTGAATATAGTAAAGATTTGTCAACAGAAAAATTATTTTTTTGTATAATTTTCTTCTTTCCTAATTCTCGTTGTTTTGAACAGAATCAAGATTTTAACAGATTATCCTCAAATTATTACTAATCAACACCAAAAACTATAAAATCAGCCTAAATAAAACCCGAATAACATACCGCACCACCTCCCCCCAGCTCAGCCAGGGCATCATCCATATTTTTATTATAATTACAGCCATAACAGTCCCTGCCCAGATACCCAGATTTTCCGATAATCCTGGTTTTATTTTTACTCTCATATCTTTCAATTTGACGTTTTTACCTATTAATTTTCAACCCAAAAATTACCCTGTTTTAAAATTCGCTTTTCAAGGAACCCTATTTTCAAGTAGGAGTCCCATAAAACTTTTACCCCCATGGGTAGGGGTGACGCTTAGTTTTTCTATTTATGTAAAAACATATTTAATGTAGCTGGAACTTTTAGAGCAGTAATTTGTTCCAGAGAATAAAAATTATTCTTATTATTTTTTACTGGGATTCTTAATCTTTTTTTTTCATTTCGGTCGATGAATAAAAATTATTTTTAAAATTTTTCAGCAGTATCAGGTTCTGAATTCTTCAGTTTTTCAGCCTTTTTGCTCTGGTGACCCTAAAAAAGAGGATTGATATTCTATATAATGCAATAATGCCATTAAAATTATCAGCCTTTATCAGGATTGCCACTTGATTTAAATACTTCCTCGCGTTACACCAGGCTGCTTTTTAAAACAAAATCTCCAGCTAATTTAAAATGGTTTTTAATATAATAAAAAGTTTTTTTTGGAGAAAATAAAATAAATGGCAGGAACAGACGTAAATCAAGTAGCAATATCAAGCCTTAATCACATAAAAGGTCAGGATAAAGTTATAGATGTATTGAGGGTCAACATTGATGCTTACTTTAATAGCCGCCAGAATGGCACGTGTGCTTCGTTCGGCCCAGCCCTACTTGTCGGTCCATCAGGCACTGGAAAGAGCCTTGTTGCAAAGGCTGTGCATTCTGAGCTTGCAAATCTTGACTTAATAGAGGCAAACTCAGAAATGCTTACTGTTGGTGAGATAACTGCTATGCTTATCCAGGCAACCGATGAGACTACTATCTTCTTAGATGAGGCTCAATCCTTGGATACTAAGGTTCAGCACATACTTCTTACTGCTTTGAGCGAAAAGAAGCTCTTTACCCCAAAGAAAAACAATAAGGGCGGCTATGCTATTCCCCTTGCTAACTTTACCCTAATTTTAGCATCTACTCACGAGTATCTTCTTCAAGATGCTTTGAGAAATAGAATGAGGATATACGCCCGTTTTGATTACTATTCAAATGATGATTTGATTGGAATAGTTAAGCAAAGAGCAGACTCTCTTGGATGGGATTACGAGTCTGAAGATGTCTTGCGAATAATAGCAAAGCGGTCTAAACAGACTCCAAGAATAGCTTTAAATAGGAATTTACAGATGGCCTGGAATGTATGCTCATCTGAAAATCGAGCTTTAATAACCTTATCTGATACCTTAAGAGCATTTCAATTGCTTGATATCGATGAATTGGGACTTGATGCTTTAGAACGTTCTTACCTCCAAGAACTTTCAAAAAACGAATCTGTCAGGCTTAATGTTGTTGCATCAAAGATTGGGCTTCCCAGACAGACTGTAGCAAACGTCATTGAACCTTATTTACTAAGGCAGGAACTTATTGAAAAGATTGGCTCTGAAAGGGTTATTACAGATAAAGGCAAAGCCCATATTGAGCATTTTTTTAGAAGTAACTGTCTAATTGATGGAGATTTGATGACCAATGAATGATAATAAGATGTCAAATTTCAAACCTGTAATTTCTGTCTCAGATGCCTGTAAACTTGTAGGTCTAAGCAGGGCAAGATTCTATCAGTTGTTAGAAGAGGGAATATTTCCTCAGCCTCTCTATCATATCAAAACTAAGCGTCCTTATTATGACAAGAATTTACAGATTAAGCTTCTTGAAATCAGAGAAGAAGGCATTGGCAACAACGGCGATATCATTATTTTTTATTCCCCGCGAAAAAAGAAAAATCGCCAAAATAAAAAATCCAAAAAGGAGCATTCTGTTCTGGATGATTACGCTGAAACGCTAAGTTCTATGGGAATTTTTTGCAACTCAAAAGAGCTCTCTGCTGCCCTTAAAAAACTCTTCCCTGATGGAGTTGGTGGAGTTGAAGAAGGGATTATAATTCGGGAGCTTTTCAGATATTTTAAGTCAAAATGATGTCAATATGGAGTAATAAAGTTGTTAATTTTGTGAACAAATCAAGCACAATTGATGTATTTATTTAGCTCATAAGGAGTCGATTTTATGTCTAATTCTTGTCTAACTCTTCTCCCAATGCGGGATAATGTCACTTATCCCGCGTCACAGAACAAATCTGCCATTCCCAAGCAGGCAGAGTCCGATGAGCAGCTCATTTCTCTATGGCTTCATGGCCGGAGCAGGCACACTCAAAGAGCTTATAATTCTGATATAACCAAGTTTTGTAAATCTGTTGATAAACCTTTTCAAAAGATTACCCTTGGAGACTTACAGAGCTTTGCAGATGAATTGATAGAAGGTGAACTCTCTGACTCTTCTGTCAAAAGAATTTTATCTTCAGTTAAGAGCTTATTTTCTTTTGGACATACGATAGGGTATCTTACTTTTGATGTTGGAGCACCCTTAAAAATTCCTTCAACAAGAGAAACTATTGCTGAACGTATCTTAAGCCAGGAAGAAGTTCAAAAGATTATATCCTCAGTTTCAAATACTCGAAACAGGCTTATTATAAAGACTCTTTACTATACTGGAATTCGAGTTTCAGAGCTTGTATCACTCAAGTGGAAAGACCTTCAGCATCGGGAGCAAGGCGGCCAAATGACAATTTTGGGCAAAGGGGGAAAATCTAATGTATTGCTAATCCCCAAAGAATTATGGTTTGAGTTGATGCTATTGAGGGATACTGTATCTGGTGAAGGGCCTGTTTTTAGAAGCCGTAAAGGCGGGCATCTGAATCCAGGTCATGTAGAAAGAGTTCTCAAAAATATAGCAGTAAAAGCCATAGGTAAAAATGCAACTCCCCACTGGTATCGCCATAGCCACGCAAGCCATGCATTAGACAACGGATGTCCAATTCATCTTGTGCAGAAACAGCTCAATCATAGCTCTATTGCCACTACTGGCAGGTATTTACACGCCAGGCCTACAGAGAGCAGTTCTAAATATTTGAAGTAAAAAAATGCTTTGTAGCAGAAACAAATAGCCTTGAGTTAGTTTTCACTTTTTATAAACCACAATCTGGGTTATACCTATCTCCACACCAGAGCCAATTTTCTACGAACAACTCAAAATCATAAAAATTCACATAACAATCGTTGTTTATATCAGCCGGATTTATTTCTGAACAAGCAAAAATAACAAAAGGTTCATCACTATTGTCTGTTATAGTGGGATTATCAGACGAACTTACTCTAATAAGACATTGTTCTGATTCAATATTGGGAGTGGCCCATTCGTATATACCTGAATTAAGCGTTCCTGTAATAATACTTGTCCAAGATAAACCGTTGTCTAAAGAATAATCAATATCAACTGTAGGCACACTAATGTCTCCATCTAGTTGATATTCAACCATTACATGATTTTCTGTCAAATATCTTTCTCCACCATCTGGTGAAATTACTGTCAAGACTATATTAGGATTTTTAAGTAAAATGGAACCTTCACCTTCCCTGATAAACTGGCTACTAATCGGGTCTCCATTTAAAAGGAAACCTGTTATAACCCCATACGAATCTTGAATATAACCTAGAGGATAATTAAAATTTGTTCCAAAAATAGTGACTTCACTATTATGTCTAGCATATATTGTGCCATCTACCCAACCGCCTTTAATTTCTACAGAACTTGAATCTTCTATATAAAGATTGTTTCCCAAATTGCCCCCAGCCATTACAAGCCTAGAATTATTATTTAAAGTTGTATAATTGTTGACATTTCCTCCTTCCATATATAGACTCCCTTGGTTGCTTAAATGCAAATATCGCCCTACGGTTCCACCATAAAAATAGACTTTGGAGTTGCCGGAAATCAGAAAATCTCTGTCTGTCCTGCCAATATGTCCATCATATACATTAAGTTCAGTATCATCATATGTGGATACTGTATCATAGATTGTTCCACCATATATATTTCCTTGGCTATATCCATTTAAAACGAGATATCTTCGTATATAGCCTGATTTTATTTCTACATATGAATTCGCAAAAGCAAAAACATCTCTTCCATAATCTCCTATCGAACCACCATTTAGAATCAAGTTACTTGAACCATATAGCCATAAGCTTTGAAATATATGTCCATTCGTCTGAACATCTATAGTAGTTGGCATCTGAGTGTCACTATCAAATACCCGAACCTCATCATCAATAAAGGTGGTTATATAATTATACTCTCCATTATCATACACAACTACCCCGTAATTCAAATTGGAACAATAAATGATAAATAAGAATAACGTTGTTACTTTTGCCATTTTGTCTCCTTTAAAATATTGAGAAAAAGGCCATACAGTATAGAACCATACAGCCTTGAATTATTAAATTGTTAATTTCGTTTTTTCAAGATGCCCATAAATCCTATTGTAAGGAGTGAAATAGTTGTTGGCTCAGGAACTGCCGTCACAATAATATTATCCAAACCCCAACTTTCATCGCTTACTGATTGCATACTACTACCCTGGAAGTTAATTACAACATCATCCTCAAGATGGTTGAAAGTATAAACTAAATGATAAGTTGAGTCACCAGCCTTGTATCCCAAACTGCGGACAGCAGAAGCTCCCGTATGGGCAGGGTGTGAACTCGGATAGTTGTCAGGGTATGATTGCCTTGGTCCTTGGCCTGAATTATTTAAATTGGTAAAAGTGGTATTAAGCAACACTGGGCCGTCTTGAATTGCTAATGTCCAAATGTCACCATTATTTCCATCCATCGTTTGAAGAATATACAAGTCAAACTCAAGTTTTATATCTGTATGACTTGGAATACTACCCAATGAAAGAGTGACAAGGGTGTTTGACCAATCCCCAAGAAATCTTTGTCCGGAAGGAGTCTGCTTAATAGTAGTTGCAGACCATTCACTACCTACGGACGACTCAAAATCATTGGAATAGATAGTAGTAGCACCAACAAAGTTCCCGGCGAGACAACACACTAATAAACATAGCATCTTTCTCATTTTACTTACCTTTCAACTAAATAATCATGAAACCCCATATATAGCAACCATATCCTATATATTTGAGTTTCTAATCTCTTTCGCATTTTTAACATAAGCATTTAACACAATTACATCTTCTATCATTACATATTAATCTGACACGTAACTCGTGTCAAGTGGTTTTGACACTAAAATTGGGTCAATGGCTACAAAATCTCAACATTCTATGAAATATAGGCCCTTACCTCTCTTCCTAAAAAAGATGAGAGAAGAGGCAGGTTTGACTCAAAGGCAGATAGGAAAGCTCTTAAATAAGCCACAATCCTATATTTATAACTGCGAAGTTGCCAATCGAAGAGTTGATATCACTGAATTTATCCTTTGGGCAGAGGCTTGTGGGGTAAATCCCAAAACAGCCTTTAATAACTTGTTAAAAGAGCTTAAATAGCCTCTATTTTCGGTTCTTCCGGTTAATGAGTAGGTATCTTTACAAAAAAAGACATGGCTGTATTATATGTGGAAAAAAATAAAACCACATATTTGGAGATATAGCCATGTCCATATCGTTTTTGCATCATACTTTCAAAACACCTGGAGTTCAACACATTAGTTCTTTTTTTTTTTTGCGACAGAACCGTTCTCAATTGCCGTCTGCACCCTAATTATGAGAGGTGCTCTAACTGCAAGTCTCGTAATACTATACACTACGGTAAGAGAACAAGAACTTTCAAGATGCTTCCTGTGGGCAACACAAAAGTTGAAATGTCAGTCAGCATTCCCCGTCTGCACTGCAATGATTGCGGCAGCATTCGCCAGCCCGATTTACCCTTTGCTGATCCTAAAAAGCATTACGTCAGGGCCTTAAAGCGTTACGTAATTGACCTGTGCAGGTTAGCTTCTATCCGCGATGTTGCACAGATAACGGGATTGAGCTGGGATACGGTTAAAGATATTCATAAAGAGTACTTACAGAAAAAGTACAAGTCGATAAACCTCAAAACAGTCCGCCGGATAGCGATCGATGAAAAGTACCTGGGCAAGAAACGTAAATTCATTACCATAGTATTTGATCTGGATATGGGCAGGGTAATACATGTTGGAAATGGTAAGGGCAAGGATGCTCTAAAGGGATTCTGGAAACGCCTGAAAACTTCAAAGGCCAAAATCAAGGCAGTCGCCACAGATATGGCCAGCGGGTATATTTTTGCTGTGATGGATAATCTACCCAAAGCAGAGCTTGTACTGGATCACTTCCATCTGGTTAAATGGTTCAATGAGAAGCTTACAAGACTGCGAAGGCAAATGTTTAATGAAGCTGATCTGATTGGCAAAAAAATCTTGAAGGGTTCAAGGTGGTTGTTGCTTAAATGTCCTGAAAATCTCAAGATACATTCACAACAGAATAAAGATGAACGCTATCGTTTACAGCAGGCTCTGGAGTTAAATCAGCCTCTTGCAACGGCATATTACATGAAGGAGAGACTTAGGCTTTTGTTTGAGTGTGCCAGTGAGAATAATGCCAGAACCGAATTGTACAACTGGATAAAAGAAGCCGAATCAAGTGGTATCAGAATTCTCAAAGAAGCTGCAAGACAATTGAGGATTTGGAGACGGCTTATCCTCAACTGGTACAAATATCCTATCAGTACAGGCAAAGTAGAAGCAGCGAACCGCAAAATTGGAACCCTGCAACGTAACGCATACGGATACAGAGATGAGGAATATCTAATGCTGAGAATATACCACCTACACAAATCAAACTACTCATTAACCGGATGAGCCGATTTTTAATCGTCTGAAATTCTAATTGGTTACTTTTAACTTCGTCTCCTGCCAGAAAACTAAGAAAAGAGCCTCCACTCCTTATATATATATTCGGCAGAATGCCGTAGAATCCTTTTTTTCTAAATTAAAGAATTCCTTACTATTTTGAAATTTTATCAAATACCTTTTCACTTTCCTATAGATTGAGATTCTTTGCAAAAAAAGAGCTGGAACGAAGAATGTTTCTCCAGCGGTTGGTAATCTTACTAAAGAACTTGCTTTAAAAAGTTCAGATTACTCAAAATGAGAAATATACTCCCATTCCAGCTCAACACCATATCAGGAGCAGCACTCCTCATAACACAGATGCCTCTCCTCGTCTCTATCTTTCTGTTCCTGGGCTTGTTCTTCGATATATACCTCGAACTGCTTTTGTTCCCTGTCTAACTGTTCTTGGGATAAGTTTAAGTAGTGTATCAATTCAGACTCAGTCTCAAGCCATTCTCCAGCGTGAGTTAGCTTGCTTTCACAATGCTGACAAATATATCCATATTCAGCTGGTATTTGGTCATCATGGTCAATAACAGATTCTCCGTAATGGATATGACCTTCATTGTTGATATTGACTGGTGTTAAACTCTTAACATAATTTTGATATCCCAATTTGTTTGACCCGCATTTGGGGCATTTGAAAGTTCTTTGTATCTTTTCTTCTTTAAAATCCATTTTTTCTCCTTTTATTAAAAGATATTAATATTTAACTTTCAGCAACAAAAACGATTTGCCGCTTACTCTTTTACTTTTTCACGAAAAAAAACCTCACTTCCAGGCAGAGTGAGGTTCGTAATAACTGCTTTGTCAGCAGATTCATATTTGTTTATTTTGCAACATCTTACCTGGATATATTACTTGTTTTTATATTAATTTTTTAAAAGTCTATTCAGCATTTTGCTGAACTGGTATATACATCGACATGAAATCGAAAAAACTTTAGGAAAATTTTGAAAAAAATTAAATTTTTATGAAAAAAACGAAAAAAACTTATTAAAATTTCAAGGATGAAATCAAAAAAGGAAATTGAAATGAAAATTGCAGTAAATAAAGAATTTAAGAATTTGATTTTTCCGCTAACGCAACAAGAAAAAGATATCTTGGAGAGGTCAATTTTAAAATATGGGGTTAAGGATAAATTGGTCGTTTGGGATAATGGGCGTAATGTCCTAGTCGATGGTCATCACAGATGGGAAATTATACAGAAACACCAAATTAGAAAATATGAAATACAAAAGCTGAAATTTAAGCATAAAAGTGAGGTGGTAAATTGGATAATCGAAAACCAAATGGGTCGCCGGAACTGCACTCCAGGAGCGATATCATATCTACGCGGATTGAGATATAAAAACGAAAAGGGCTCTCACGGAGGCGACAGAATAGCAACAAGTGGACATTCTGCCCACTTGAAAACGTCGAAAAGGTTAGCAACGTTTTATAATGTCGATGAGAAAACGATACGCAGAGATGAAAAGTTTTATGAAGCGATTAACTCTATTGAAGACGCATATCCCACTCCCAAAACAAAAGCAGAAATCAAGAATAGAATCTTAACAGGGCAAATATCTCATAGCAAAAGACTTGCTGGAGATATCCTCTCTGCCAGAAAAGCAAATAAGAGATGTTATTGAAGGCAAAAAGCATCTTTGGGAGGCTAAGGCACAAGTAAACAAGAAACGGCAACAAAAGGATTTTGAAAATGCTTCCAAAATAACACTCGGTAAAAATATAAAATTGTATTGTGGAGATTGCCTTGAGTTGGCAAACAAATATCTTAAGGATGACTCTATCGATTGTATCATTACTGACCCGCCATATCTTACAAAACAAATAGATTGTTTTGAAAAATTAGGGCAAATTGCCCAAAGAGTATTAAAACCCTCTGGCTTTTGCTGTTTCTATACTGGAAAATTAAATTTGGCTGAAATTATAAATATTGCAAGTCAATATCTTGATTATTACTGGCAGATAATAATCCAACATTATGGCAGTTGCGGCACAAATTTTAATCCAAAAACGATACATGCAAAAAAAGTTAACACATTCTATAAACCCATTTTAGTTTTCCAAAAACCTCCTGCTAAGAAATGTCAAAAATATTTTAATGACGTTATAAATGGGAGCGGCATACAAAAAGATTTGCACCCTTGGCAACAGTCAGAGTCAGAATTGGTTCCTATAGTTGAAGCCTTTACTCAAGTTGGCGACGAAATTTTTGACCCATTTTTGGGTTCTGGAACGACTGCCATTGTATCTAAAAATCTGAAAAGAAAATTCGTTGGATTTGATGTCGATGAGAATTGCCTTGCGGCAACAAAGAGGAGATTAACTGAAGATTTAAATTAAAGAGGTTTTGTTGCTTTTAAGTTCTATGGTAGAGGGCCTGTTCCTTTTATTTATCCTGTTTCAACTTTTTCACTATCGCATTTCTCAAATCTGCTCTGCAATGCTTATTCTCAATATCTCTCACAAGTAAATACCTGAAATCGTTTAATTTATCCTTTTCCTCAGCCATGTTCTTAACCTGCTCATAGGCAGAGATTATCTGAAATACTGTTATCTTATCATAGAAATCACCCGTCATCATCCTGATAATTCCAGTTACTCCAACTACAAGGGCAAACTTAAAATTCTTATCAGCGAAATCCCTCGATGCTCTTAAAAGAGTAAATGGGTCAGAACTAGACGACTTGGCACACTCTATTGCTATATCATAAAAACCGGCATCTTTTGCCGCCGCAAACCATTTTCCTGACTCTGGCGTTTTTTCTATACAGTCGAGAAGTATCTTTTTCTTATCAATGTCAGGGTATTTCCTGCATATAGAGCGATAGATGTTTTTATATGTTCCGCGAGAAGGAAAAACAAGACCATATTTCTGATAAGCCTCTTCTGTTCTGTCCATATCTATTAGAAGAGATTCACAGAAATTGTTGATAGAATAATTGCTATTGCCAGACCTGTCATCCAACTTCATATTCTCAGCATATGCAAGGGCTTCTTCCTGTTTGCCCTGCTTAGCCAACGCCATTGCCTGATACTTGTTGTATGGCCAGAACGTGTTCTTTCTAAGACTTAGCAATTCTTCAATCTCTTTGTAGCGTTCTGTAAACAGCAGGCAGGAAAGGCACATGTCCGAACCTGCAAAAAAATGCCATCCTTCACTTTGCCAGCAATTTCTAACAAAAGGGATAAGTTCATCTGCCCACAGATTGGCAAGCCCAGGATATACACATATTTCTCCCCAACGGTCTCTTAGGTCATCAAAAATCCCCCAACCCTCATCCTGTATGGCATCAAAGAGTTTTTCAAGCCACTTGCCCCTTGTATTCATATCCCATTCAGCACTGATAAGAATAGGAGTAAGAGCATCCATTGTTCGATTTAAAGCAGTTCCCAGGGCACCTGAAGAGCTGTCAATATACATCAGAGCAGGGTATAGACGGGAACATAACTCAACTGTCCCTTCTCCAGCAAGGGCAGAGTCTTTTTTGGCAACTTTCTTTATCTCAGAGACAGCCTCTCTCATCCTTTTGGACGCTTTAGCAGTTCCATTCCAGCCGTAAGCTGAACTGCGAAAGTATTTTTTAAAGTTCCATTTATATTTATCTGCCATAACTTTTTAACTCATCTTATCTTAATTTGAGCATAAACAACTGATATGAATGATGTAATGACTGCTGATATAAAGAGCAAAACTAACCCAAGAATCCAATTGCAGAATAATCCAATAATTCCTGAGCATAAAATCCCAATGAAAATACCCAATGCGGAGCATTTAGTCAATATTTCATGTTCTTTATCACTTATCCGCATTGGCTCTGCTTTCTTTCTTATATACTTCCATGGAATTGTAAAGGATGCCATTAACAATATAATAACGAAACCATATAACCAGCCAAGAAATAAACCTGCAATTGCACCTCCCGCCATTCCTGCTATGGCAGCTAATAAGCCAAAAGGCTTACATATTACCCATCCAATAATAGCTCCGAATGGGATAGAAGGTATAATTCCTGCCTCAAAAAGGTTCATTCTTTCGGCTCATAAGCATAACATCTAAACTCATCCTCTCCCTGCTGGTCAGCTCTGGTAAGAGCACAGAGTATCTCTTCTTCACCTGATATACCATCTTTCTTGCAGGTAACGCAAAGAGCAGGTTTGGGGATTAGGTCAGGGTTAATTTCTGTTCCGTCGTCATCATAAAATTTAGGGTGATTGTCGTTCATTGTTATTTTTCCAGCACGCTCTCAAAATAGTCAATTAGAGCATCTAACTCTAAAACAAGGTTCTTATTCTTTTCCTCGTGGTTAAAAACAAAGCAGGCACTTCCTATTAATTCTTCAAGAGCGTCGACCTTTATAGAAATATGATACTTGCCATTCTTGAGAACGGCATTATTGAAAGCATCGTCTATATCAGAATTAATGATATAGTCACTAACTTCCTTTTCGAGAAGTTCTACCTGATGCTTTGTAAGAGTAAGTTTTTTAGTCATAATTAAACCTTTTATAAAATTCAATTAGTGGAATTACTTTTTCTTTGGTGGTTCTAAAAAAGGCAAACATGCATTCTCTGCCTTATTCTGCATATTAATATCAGTAGTAACAATATAAACAGCAGAACGAATATTCTTTTTTATTATCTCAAAAGCAGTAGCAATAAATCTGTCATCGTTATTATTTTCATCAAGCCAAGGTAACGAATTCTCAAAAACAGGTTCTACGGCTATGCTTCTTAGATGAATATTATCATTTATTTTTACACCACTGAGAATACTACCCCTTCTGCGATATTCTTTTATCTGACGTATGAGCTTGTTAGATTTCTCTCTGACAAACTCATTTCTATGATTAACTTTGTGGCTATCAAGCTCTGATAGAACCGCAGGAGTTAATACAACACAAAATTCTCCAAATTCATCGAATTTCCAAGTTTCGATTTTGGTGTTGGTCAACAAAGCACAAGTATCTGCAATTAACAAAGTTTCATCTTCTGTTGAATGGAGGCTATCGAGCAAATGGTCTATTTCTAAAAATGCTTCCAATACTTTACTGTAAGCTTGCTCAGTATTTTTGATATAACACCGGTCATTCTGGTCAACATTTTTCAGAACAGTTTTATCATAACCATTTAACTCGCAAAAATGAACTTCATCAATTAAACATCTAACAATTTCAATATAAGTATTATATTCATTGCGTATTTTGCTTTGTAATCGTTTTCCCTCGAGTGTTAATTCCTGCCATCGGTAATCACCTATTCCAATTACAAAAAAATTTGTGCTGCCAGCATTAAGGTCATCATATATCAATTTTGAGTGTTCTAACAATAAATCTTTGATGTTTTCTTTAATACTGTGGCTAAGATTATTTAGGTTTTCTCTAAAAGTATTTGCCATAGCAACCATGAGCCTCAATTATTATCAGAAAAATGTTTCAGAACTGTAGGTGCAATGCTTAACATCGACAGTGATTTACCATCAGCTCCATCTACTTTTCCATAACCCGTTGTTTGATTAGTTCTTGCTTCTTGTTCTTTTTGGCTTTTCTTTGCTTCCATTAGTATTTCCAATCAATATGACTAACTGGATATCGGTTCAAATCATCTTTATACGAACGCCACTGGGGTAGAAAATGGTCCATATAATCAACAAAACGGCTATTATGATGTCTCTCCAAGAGATGGGTCATCTCATGGACAAGGATATATTCCAAACAATGCAAAGGTTTTTTAGCCAGCTCCAGATTAACCCATATACGCCTCGCATCAACATTGCAGGTTCCCCATTTCGTCTTCATTTTCTTAACCCTGCACTCTGCAACCCTGACAGGTATTTTCTTTTCCAGTTTTTCGATGAGTTCAGGCAGCATCTCCTTCAATTTCTGGCGATACCATTCTTCTAAAACAGCATGTCTTTTTGGCGTATCGGTATTTGGCCGCACATACATTTCAAGGGTTTTGTGTTTAATTTCAACCTTCGGCGGAGCATCGTGTTCTATAATCTTCAACAGATACCTCTTGCCCAGAAAACGGTGGCTTTCTCTTGAAATATACTCTCTGGGAGCCTCTCTTTTTTGATTAACAAGTTTAGCCTGCTGTTTTTTTATCCAGCCCAATTTGGAAATAGCAAAGATACGTATCGTTTCCAGGTTCATCCTCAGAGGTGCGGATATATGAACCCTGCCGGTAGGCGGATAGACGCTCAAGTGCAGGTTTTTGATATCCTTCTGCACCACATCTACATCTATATCGCCAAGCCTTATTATATGCATCTCAGTATTCATGTTGCTCTACAGCTATTCCAAAAATCCGCTCTACCTCATCTTTGTCCTGTAAAATCTTATACAGTTCTGCCTTTATCTCGTTTTCTTTTGGCTTATCACCCCGAAAATCAGCTCTTTTTGTTCGCATAATGGCATCATGTATTTGAAGAGCCAGTTCTGCGTTCTTGCCCAGATTATTATACAAAGCCCGTTGGGCATTGGTTTTTATAATCGAAGGAACAGAATCACTGCTGGGCTTATCCACATTTTTCGCCAATTCAGCTATTTTTTTCAGATATTCCTCATAGATGATAGCCTTGTCTTTTCTTTCCCTGATAATCTCTTTTAAAAGCTCCGACATACGCTCGTAGTATGCAGGGTCAACTACTTTTTTCTCAATAATTTTCTTCCTGACGTTGTTTTCTATCGTCTCTGCTACAGCGTCCCTGTCACCCCTGATACCCTTTGGAAGGCTGCTAACAGCATCAGCAATCCCGCTGTTCACAATGATGTCAATTAACGTCATATCTCCGAACGGTGAGATTTCCCTCGAATCTTCTGCCTGTATAAAAGTATCTATCATATGACGCATATCCGCCTCATACGGCTTCATATCAAGCGTTTCTCCGCTGGCATTCTTGATTTCATCTCTCAGGTTCAGATAGAAATTAACCCTCTCATTTATATCTTTGATTTCGCTTTCAGTAAATCCTGCCTCTTCCATTTCCGCGGATATATTGGCGTATGCCCGTATCAAAGCCGCTGCCATCTTGTATAACATATTCCTTTGAACTTCTGTATTCTTGAGTTCGTCCTCGTTTTCAGGATTCCCGCAGAAATAGCGTATATATGCCAGTGAATCTTTGGGCGGCTCTACAGGCTCACACAGCATATAAATCTCTTCAAGGGCGTTATCAAGCCGCTCCTTTCCCTTCTCTAAGCGGTCTTTTAACAGAACATCCACATCTTCCTTCTCAAAATCATCATAGTCAAGCTCAGAAGTATAGACCGAAACCGCATCCTCGACCTTTCTGAACAAATCCTTATAGTCAACTATATATCCGAATTCCTTATCTTCGCTGTCAAGCCTGTTTACCCGGCAGATAGCCTGGAACAGCCCGTGGTCCTGCATACTCTTGTCGATATAGAGATAGGTGCAGGGCGGAGCGTCAAAGCCTGTGAGGAGTTTATCGACGACGATAAGCAGTTTCATATTGGCAGGTTCTTTTATGAACTTTGCCTTGGCCTTATCTTCATACTTCTCTGTCGATGTGCCCCCGAGCAGTTGAGTATAGGTATTATACATAAACTCTTTTTCCGTCTCGGTATTTTCTCCTGTATCCTCTGTAGTTATATCCTGTGTATTGGGTGAATAGGAAGTTATCAGGGCACACTTATCCTTCATCTCGGTCTTCTGAAATAGTTCAAAATACCGGCACGCCTCATAGATACTGCCTGCCACCAGAATAGCGTTGCCAAAGTCAGAGTTTAAACGCGGCTTGACATTAAAATCAAAAATAATATCGCTTACAATCTTCTCTAATCTCGACTTGCCGCTGAGCACCCTCTGCATCGTGCCCCATTTCTTCTTGAGCTCTGATTTCTGAAAATCGTTAAGACCCCTTGTCTTTACCTCAAACCATTCATCTATTTTATCCTGTGATGTTATCTTCTGGTCGATATCCCTGGCCTCATAGACCAAATCCAGAACGACCTCATCTTCAACCGCCTCATTGAATTTATATGTATGGATATACCTTCCAAATACCTCAAGGCTGGTCTGTTTGCCGCTTTTGAGCAGCGGAGTCCCCGTAAAGCCGATAAAAACCGCACTGCTCAGCATAGCCTTCATGGTCCTGTGAAGCTTGCCGTTATCCTCCTTATCGGTCTTGTTGGTCCTGTGACACTCGTCAACAAATACAAACAGTTCACCCGCAGCGATTGAAGGAGATTCTTCCAGCTCTTTAACATACGCCTTGAAATCATTTACATCCTTCCTGCCGAACTTATGAATCAGCGAGCACAGCATCCGGGGCAGCGGCTGTTCAAGCTGTCTGATTAAATCCCTGCCGCTGCTGGTTCGAACTATTTTTTCTCCGGCTTCGTTAAAGACCCTTTCAATCTGTTTGTCCAGCTCATCCCTGTCTGTTACTATCAGAACCCGGGCATTTGGATTGTTCTCAAGTATCCACTTGGCAAGCCAGACCATCACAAGGCTCTTGCCGCTTCCCTGCGTATGCCAGATTATACCGCCTTCACGCCTTTTTACGTGCTCCTGAGAAGCCTTTACCCCGAAATACTGATGCGGGCGGCATATCTTCTTTTTCCCGCCGTCAAAGAGGATAAAATCGCGGATAATTTCCAGAAAACGTTCTTTATCGCACATTTTAAGCAGGTATTTGTCCAGCAGGTTCTCTACATCGCCGTCTTCCTTCCACTTGAGATAATACTTCTCGGGAGTCCCAATCGCCCCATACCGCAGGCCCTGCGTATCATTACCGGCAAAAATCAGCTGAACGGTCGAGAAGAAGGGCTGAATAAATTCCCTGCGTTGGTTGACAATATTCTGGCGAATTCCATTGCCAATCGAAACTGTGCTGCGTTTGAGTTCCATAATCCCCAGGGCGATTCCGTTTACATACAGAACAATATCAGGCCTTTTGTCGTGCATTCCATAGACTGTAACCTCCTCGGCGATGGCAAACTCATTCTCCAGCGGATTCTCCCAGTCAATCAGGTGGACTGTTTCGGTATTCTCTCCGGCATGAGCCTTTACCTTTACGCCGTATCGAAGCAGCTGATAAACATTACCGTTGGCTGCATACAAGCCCTCGCTAAGGTTGTTAGCCGCCTTGTTTAATTGGTATAAAGCCTTCTTTACAAGATTATCGCCGTATCCCCTTTTATCCCTCAAATATGCAGACAGGATACCCTCTTCGATATTGCTGTTATTGGCACGGTCATGCCAATCGCCAAGATACGAATACCCAAGCGAGTCCCCAAACAACCTGACCACACGGTTCTGCGTCTTACGCTCTATCTGTCCAACATCATTCATACTAACCTCGTCTTGCCTGTTAATAACTCCTGCATCATTCCCTGCTTAATCGATTTATATTTATCACGTTTCTGCTCTAAGGTTTCGATTTCTGAATCCATATCGTTTAGAACTCGTGCGATGGCATTTTGTTCTCCCAATAAAGGAAAAGGTATAATCGTTTTTTTTGCACCTGTTATAGTATATGTTCCAACTGTAGTCCCTGCAGAAGCGTCCTCTATTTGTTTCGTTATTAGTTTGGTAAGATAAAGTTGCTTCAAATAATCAGCACTAACTTTGCCAGAGTTCTTGAACCAAATAATATTGCCATCTTTAAAATAGAATTCGTGGTCTCCAAGAGCTACATAAGTTTTCCCTAATGTTCCAACACCTGTCACTAACATATCCCCTGGCTTAGGAACGCCATAAACTTTTTTATAGCCTCGATACATTTCCTCACTAATAAATAGTTCATTCTGAACAGTGCCACACTCTCCTAAAACAGCTAACTCTCTGGCTCTATAAAATGGTATACCTTGTGATTTCCATTCACTTTGAAAAACTCTCTTGCTTGATGTAATATCAAAAAGTTCTCCAAGTTGTTTCACATCCCAATCTTCAGGAATAACACCAATCTCGGTCTGCTTATACCCCTTTTTCTTCTCAAACCCCGGCAGTCTCTTTTTGCCTGTCAGCAGTTCCTGCATCGCACCCTTCTTGATGTTCCGTTTTTTTTCTATCAGCCCATCCAACGCAGATATAAGCTCGTCAACATCTGACAAAGCACCGGCAATGGCCTCCTGCTCTTCTTTGGTGGGGAGGGGGATTTTAAAGCCATGAATATCATTTCTATTTAAAGTTGGAACACCGGAGCCTGTCCCAAATCTTTCAAGTTTTAGCGATGTATATAAATAATAAATGGCTCCTCACATAAATTTGTGCAGAAAAATTTGATATAGCATATGTTAACACTTGTTATAATGATGATTTAGAACAATGTTATAGCAAGGGAAAACATATGCTGCTTAAAAGAATACGCGGATTCAACTCCCAAGTGCAATTAAGTTAAATCCTGTTTTGTTATCCTGTTAGTTTTTTCCTCTTATAGAATACTTCATTTGGGGTTAAAAATCCAAGAGATTTTCTGGGTCGATTATTCAGTCGATTCATTATGTGCTCAATCTTCTGATTGGTCAGCATTCGGATGTCACTTCCTTTTGGTACATACTGACGGATCAAGCCATTGGTATTCTCATTCAAGCCCCGCTCCCATGCACTGTAGGGATCGGCAAAGAAGACCTTAATTTTAAGGTTATGGGCAATAGATTCATGGTTTGAAAATTCTTTGCCATTGTCCACTGTCAGTGTATAGGTTCGTCGGGGCAGCGTGCCGATCAGGGCGATAATGGTCCGTTCAACCGCTTCGGCGGTATAACGATCTACCTTACCGATCAGCGTCAGCTTGCTTTTGCGGTCAACCAGGGTTACCAGGGCTCCCTGATGGTTTTTCCCCACGACGGTGTCGCCTTCCCAGTCCCCGATGCGGTTTTTTCTCTCTACAACCGGTGGGCGTTTTTCGATACCAACCCTGTTTTTGATCGTTCCACGCCGGTCCCGGCTGTTTCTTCGTTTTCTTCTTTGTTTGGTCCCGGCAATCCGCAGATGGGTATACAGGGTTTCTCCCCGGGCTTTATCCTGCCAAATGTGCTGGTAAATCCGCTCATGACTGACGGCCGGCCCCTGCCAGTGGGGATCGGTTTTCATGCGTTTTGCGATCTGCTCCGGCGAATGTTGCTGCCGGAGGCGGGATTCAATGTATTCTATCGTCTCCGGCTTCATTTTGACTGCTTTACGGGCGGCCATCCGTCGATATAAAGCCTTTTGCTGGGCCTGCTTAGGGCGATAGCCCCGCAGACCTGTATTGCGGGCCAGTTCCCTGCTGATCGTGCTGGGAGAAACGCCCAACGCCGCAGCTATTTGTTTTTGTTGATTTCCTGCTTGCTTCATGGCATATATTTCGATACGATCGTCTTCGGTGAGCTGCTTGTACGCTCTCATAAGTGTTCCTTTCGTTGAGGTCACCATAATTCAGTGAGAGAGTATACCAGCTCACCACAATTTTGGCGACTTAATTGCACTTATGAGTTGAATCCGCTATACTAAAAAAGACATTAAAAGTCAAGAGACATAAAGTGGTAAAAGTCGATTATAGTGACAATCAGCTCAACTTTTATTTAGACGTTCACAAACGTCGTCGGTTGCCTTGCGGCACCTGTCAGACGCTCGCTCCGCAACGTGACCGGCTTCCGCAACGGCAGATTAAGCATGTTCCGTTATGGGGCATACCAGTGATGCTGCATTACCGTCCGGTTCGTGTCAGCTGTCCCAAATGCGGTGGGCCGAGGGTTGAGGACATACCCTTTACCTCAGGTAAATCACGTATGACAAACGGATTGGTCTGGACCTTGAGCAGTATGGCGAAATTGCTGCCCTGGCAGACGGTTTCTCAGATGTTTAATGTCAGCTGGAATACGGTTCAGTCTGCGGTAAAGCAGGCAGTTGACTACGGCATGAAACACAGGGATACAGGAAAGGTCATTTATATTGGCATTGACGAAGTATCCCGCCGCAAGGGTCATACGTATATGACGGTGGTGTACGACCTGGAAGAAAAACGCATTTTATGGAGCGGCCAGGGCCGGAAAAAAGAGACGCTGGAGGCGTTTTTCAAAGAACATGGAAATTCGTTAAAAGGCAGTTTAAAGGCGGTTTGCTGCGATATGTGGCAATCGTACATTGATGTTGTAAAAGAGCATGTTGACGAGGATGTTGTTCTGGTTTTCGATAAATTTCATATCGTACAACATTTGAATCAGGCTGTCGATGAGGTACGCAAACAGGAAGCTATCACGCTCAAAAAAGACAACCCCGAACTGCTTAAAAAAACGCGATATATCTGGCTGAAGAATCCTGAAAACCTTACAGACAAACAGCGTGCACGTCTGGGGTATCTGGAGAAGCTGAATCTTAAAGTCAACAGGGCTTATTTATTGAAAGAATCCTTTCGTGATTTTTGGGATTACCGCTACCCTGCAGCTGCCAAAAAATATCTTGCAAAGTGGTTCTGGTGGGCCACCCACAGCAGGCTCGAACCATTACGTGATTTTGCCTGGATGCTCAGAAAACATCAGCAAGGTATCATAAATTATTTCAAATGCCGAGTTACCAATGGAGTCACCGAAGGTATGAACAATAAAGTTAAAACAATAGTCAAAAGATGTTATGGATTCAGGACAATCCCGACGCTGCAGTTAGCCTTATATCACTGCCTTGGAAAGCTGCCTGAACCTGAAAATATGCACAAATTTGTGTGAGGAGCCTAATAAATAAACAACGGAACATTTTTTTGAAAATCCGTAACCCATAAAGAAGTGTTATGTGGCCAATAATTTTCATTAATAAATGTAACCTTTCCTATTGTGCCTGAGCGACCCGTTACGACACCCGGTGCTCTGACTTTATACTCTATATGGTAGTGTTCTACTCCATTTGAATAAACGACTGGAAACTCCCCTTTTTGTAATTTAGTGTTTGGTAAATCAAACCCCCTTTGTAAAGGGGCAATATGTTTAATTTCCTTAACATCCCAATCCTCGGGAATTACTCCCACCTCTGTCTGTTTGTATCCCTTCCTCACTTGCATACAAACCCCATCTTCTCAAGATGAGCGGCCACCCTCTCTTCCATCTCTGTAACGGCTGAGTTGTGCATTGGCAGGGATGTTTCATAACGCTCTGCCAGCTGCCTGATACGCTGAGTAAGACGCTGGCTGATTCGGTCCATCTCCGACTTGACATTCCGCTCAATGGCCGCCATCCACTTATCATCAACCACCAGCACCTTGATTTCATCCTCTGTAAGCGTTTTATACCTGGCAACCACCTTTTTATCCAGTTCTGCCTTTGCAATCTTGATTATCTTGTTCAGGGCAGCCTGCTGCATATTCAGCTCCAGATATTGCGTTAGAACCTCTATCTCTTCCGCAGAATCAGGGTCATCTTTGATTTCCTTTGCTCGTTTCTGGACATTACCCTTATTAATCTTCTCAAGCATGGAAAAATACCCGTCTTCTCCTCCATACTCTTCTGTAATCTCTGTTATTTGAGCGGCAAGAGCCTCTTTTTGAACTTCCAGACCTTCAATAGTCTTTTTTTCCTCGGGGAAGTATCTGTCAATAACCAGATATACCGGCACTAAATCGCATTCAAACGTCTTGCCCTTATCGCCATAGCTCAACTCTGCCTTCCAGCCGAGACTTGAGATAATATAGCAGTCATCCTGCATAACCTCGGCCCAGTAGTTCATCAGATGCTGATACACATCATACTTGTCTATGAGGGCTTTACCCGTAAAAGATGAGAGGATATCCTCAGATATCGTATAAATGATTTCTTTGGGCTTGTTATCGAGCCCCAGCCCCTTGAGCAGCCTGAGAGTCCTCTCTTTCCATGTGTCAAAAACAGCGTCAATCTCCTTGCTGAAGGCGGTAAATTCAGGATGGCTCAAGATTTTCTGCTTGATTTTCTCCTTCTTAACCTTAAGTTTTAATAATCCCTTTCGCCCTCTATTTGAAAACAGCTCTTTTTTAAGCGTTGGATAGACCTTCCAGTAGTCCTCCAATGCGTCAATATCTTCTTTTGGAATACCTCCAGATAGATGAGCCTCGATATTCTGGGTATCTTCCGGCTCCTGGCTGTCGATATAGCGTGGGATATTGAGGTTGAAATCATTGGCTTCGATTTCAGATACCGGCACCATACGGCTGAATTTGTCAAGCTCGGTCTGCTTATTGAATACATCCACAATTCTGTGTATATCCTGCTCCCTGAGCCTGTTCTTGTTGCCGTCTTTGATAAACCCCTTCGAAGCGTCTATCATAAAGATACCCTTGCGATGCTGGGCGTTCTCTTTATCGATAACGATGATACAGGCTGGGATGCCCGTTCCAAAAAACAAGTTGGCTGGCAGACCGATGATACCCTTGATATAGCCCCTGCGTATCAGATTTGTCCTGATTTGGGCTTCGGCATTGCCCCTGAACAATACGCCGTGGGGAAGAATACAGGCACCCTTACCCCGGCTCTTTAGCGATTTTATTATATGCAGAAGAAATGCGTAATCACCGTTCTTTGACGGCGGAATGCCGTAGTCCTTGAAACGGCCATAGATATCATTAACCGCATCTACACCGTTACTCCATGACTTATAGCTGAATGGGGGATTAGCGACGACATAATCAAAGGTTTTGAGCCTGTTATGCTCATCTGTGAACAGGGGATTGGCAAGGGTATTACCCTTTTTTATGGTCTGAACGGCGGTGGCGTTGTTATGCAGAACCATATTCATTCGAGCCAGACCCGCCGTTGCGGTATCATTTTCCTGCCCGTAGATGGAGAGTCCTTCTTCAGTCTCATCAGCGACCTTGAGCAGCAGAGACCCCGAACCGCAGGTGGGGTCATATACAGTAGTTGTCCTGCCGGTTTTCGCATTTACGCCGATAACCTTGGCCATGATACGGCTTACCTCGGCTGGCGTGTAGAACTGCCCCTTGCTTTTACCGCTTTCGGTAGCAAAATGACGCATAAGATACTCATAAGCGTCCCCAAGGATATCATCGCCGCCGGCACGGTTTTTGGCAAAATCAAGGGCGGGGTTTTCAAAAATGGCTATAAGATTGGTTAGTTTCTTGACCATTTCGGAACCGCTGCCGAGCTTGTCTGCACTGTTGAAATCGGCAACTGTGATTGTGCCGGTAAGATTGTTGGCCTCGGCTATCCTGCCGATAATTTTCTTATTTATGTCATCGCCGATGGTAGATTTGCCCTTCAGGGCCGCCATATCCTTGAAACTTGCCCCCTCTGGGACGGTAATAGGAGCGAAAGGAACCCCTGCGTATTTGTCGGATATATACTTGATGAACAACAGAACCAGCACATAATCCTTATACTGGCTGGCATCCATACCTCCCCTTAACTCATCGCAGCTTTTCCATAATGAGCTGTATAATTCACTCTTTTTTATCGCCATTCATTACTCCATAAATATATTAAATTATGACTATATGAAAGGGGATTTTAACAGATAAACATACCTAAATCAATAAGCAATAGATATTTACCCCTCATATTTTTCACTGCTCCGGCAAGGTCTGTATATCATATTTGAAACCTCTCAAAATATTCTTAAATATTCTATCAAGAAGGGCTTAGGAGGGACATGAGAACCAGAGGTCGGTTCCACCCTTGTACTAGCTAACATAATAGCAGAAATTTGATATTTGTCCAGTTAAAACTATCTTTTACAACTGAACCAAGATATTTAAACCCCTTCCTGAACCATAAATCCTTTTAAAGTTGTTAATTTTCTAAACAATTCAGGTATCTTTTTCTTTTAAAAAAGAGATAATTCACTACAAAAGAATAACTTACAAATATAATAACAGACATATTTTTTTTGATTCTGCCAGCCCTCCTGCCCTGATATTTGAAAAAAAGGCTCCTGGGCTGTAAAGTGGAGATATTGGGCTGAAAAAAGAGCAACTCTGGGATGAGAGGAGGGCTCAATTTTCAAAAAAGGCTTTTTCAACTTTTATGCAAGCATCTTTGAGCTCGTTATGAATCCTTCTATGGCTATATCTCTCTGAAGTTTTACCTGTGCTATGCCCCATAACCATATTTGAATGGTAGAGAGATACTCCACACTCATTTGCAAGAGTTTGAAAAGTATCTCTTAATTGATTAAACTCTACATTTAATAAATTACATTCTTTCCTCAAAATATACAACCTTGTCCTCAATCCGTGTCCGTCTTTATACTCTCCTCCATGAGATGCTAAAAATAATATATCAGAATTATCTTTTCTGGTATCTAAATAGGCTTTTAAATCTTTTACTGTCCTGTCCCAAAGATAAGCAAACTTTTTACATCTGCCTACCTTGTTTCTCTGTGTCATCAGAGTTTGTTCGTCTAAATTTATCTCAGAACGCTTGAGCCGTGAAGCCTCTATGAGATAAGTTCCTGTGTTAAGACATAACATTAGTAGAGCTTTTAGTTGTATATCACCTTTTTTATCAGCAGCATTATAAAGTTTAATAAAATTCTTTTTAGATACTACTTTTGCAGCAATTGATTTAGATACATTAACTTCTAATTTTTCCCATTTATCAAAGTGTAGTATAACTTTTTGCAGTATAGTAGTATCTTCATAGTTTTTTAAAGAGCCTCTTAATATTTTCAATACTCTACTTTTGTGATGATGAATGGTTTTATCACAATAGTTCTTTTTGTTAAGATACTTTTCAAATAGTTTAATGTCATATAAAGAAATTTGTTCTAAATACTCTTTTCCTATTAAAGATACAAAAGTATCCCAATCTTTTTTTGTCTTTTTCTTTTCGTCTGAACTTTTACCATCTATATAACTTTTAGAGTTTTTGTAGTTATCCCAAAGTTCTGATAACTTAATGGGATTTTTATTTACATAATCGTAGAAAAAATTAAAAGCATCAATGCCTGTTTTCTTAGATAATTCCTGGGGATTTTGAAGTTCATCTTTGAGCCACTGTATATGCTCCTCCTCTGAAATATCAGCTACTATTTTTTTATCTATTTTACTTATTCCTCTTTTTTCAATTTCTGATGCTACTTGCTTCGGGTCATATTTGTTGTTTATAACGATTTGGGCAAGTTCTTCTAAATCTGCTCCTTCTAGAATCTTTGTTACATATTTTGTTTTAACAGTGCCTTCTTTTATCTCTGTTTGAAATACCTTTTCTTCTTCTCCTTTTAGTTCTTTTATAACTGCTCTGAATTTCAGAACAGCATTACCCAAATCAGATTTTAACCATACTCTTTTACTTCTTTTTGCATTATCCCCAGCAAATTCTTTTGGAATCATCATATAATAACTTTTGTTTTTAGTAGCATAAGATAAACCTATTTCTCTTCCATCTATAATATCTTTTACTTCCTTGTTACCATATATAACATACTTAG
Source organism: Limihaloglobus sulfuriphilus (assembly GCF_001999965.1). Lineage (GTDB taxonomy): Bacteria > Planctomycetota > Phycisphaerae > Sedimentisphaerales > Sedimentisphaeraceae > Limihaloglobus > Limihaloglobus sulfuriphilus. The sequence continues at coordinate 1,445,708 of NZ_CP019646.1, forward strand.
CTTGTTTTCCTGTTTTTCTTGCCATGATTATATACTTATTGAGCTATTCCGTTTGTTTGTAAGTTGTTGAGCGGGTGGATTTAGCAACGGCAGTGAAACCGATTTTCCCCCTTTTTCTCTGGCTTCAGGCCTGATTCGAGCGAAAAAAACATTAAAAAACCTCAAATTGCCCCCATAGAAAAATGGTAAATCATTTTGCATGTGATATAATATAAGACATTAAACCAAAAGAACTTATATTATATTCTACAAAAGGATTTACCAATGGCTAATATACCACAACCCAGCTTGTTTTGCTACCAAAATGTTGAAAATCTCGGAGATTTAGAGCGGCTCGACCTGTTACTCAAGACGCTCGACGATGAACAACTAATGCAAACACTCGAAAAACGCCGCGGCAATGGACGTGATGACTACCCGATACGGGCCAGTTGGAACTCAATGCTTGCCGGCATCGTATTTGGGCACAACACCATCGAAGCTCTTCGCCGGGAGCTTTCTCGCAACGGTCAGCTCAGGGATATCTGCGGTTTTGATCCTCTCAAAGAGCACCCGGTACCATCATCAAACGCCTATACCAACCTGCTCAAGTCGCTTATGGAGTATCCGGCAGAAGTAGCCGGTATTTTCCAGAATCTTCTGGAGTGTCTTGCCCGGGAACTGCCCGGCTTTGGTCAGCGTATAGCGATTGACAGCAAAGTCATCCAGAGTGCGGCAAACTCCGGTTCAGAAAATAAGCCTGACGGCAGAAGGGATACTGACGGCGGCTGGGCAACAAAAACTTACACAGATAAAAACGGTAAGATTATCAAAAAAACAACGATATTTGGTTACAAGGTTCATCTGGCAGTGGATGCCAATTATGAACTGCCGATAGCACGTATCGTAACGCCGGGTAATGACAATGATATGTTAGAGGCGTACAATCTGGTTGACGCCTGTCCCTCAAAGGCTCTTGAGAAGTGCGAATATCTCTCGGCAGACAAAGGCTATGATTGCGGCGATTTCAAGCTATGGTTATGGAAGGAGCACGATATACGTGCTGTTGTTGATACTCGCAATATGACGCAGTTGGAACATAGCCCGGTTGAAGGCCTTGACAGGATATATTACAACCAGCAGGGTGAGGTGTTCTGCAAGTGCTGCAAGGGGGGAGAACTCAACAAGATGTGCAACAGGGGTTTTGAGAAGGATAGAGACAGTATCAAGTTCGGTTGCCCGGCACACCATCAAGGGCTGACATGCCCCGCATCAGGGAGTTGTCCAATTGGCAAGAGTATCAGGATCGGGTTGGAAAAAGACCCGCGTATCTTTATGGCTTTGCCGCGGGACAGCTATAAATGGAAAGACGAATACAAAAAACGGACTTCTGTCGAGAGGGTCAACAGTCGGCTCGATGTCTCCTTTGGTTTTGAAACTCACTATATTCGAGGCCTTAAAAAAATGCAGATGCGAGTAGACCTGGCACTGATCACGATGTTAGGCACGGCATTGGGGTACGTGAAAACCAAGCAGCCGCACTACATACGCTCACTGGTTAAATCAGAGTCGATCAAAATATCAGCCGCATAACAACGCAAATACAAACCAACAAACTACCTGCCACACTATCGGTGCGCCTAAAATCACACGACCAGAAGAAACACACACCAGGCTCGCCCCGACTGCTCCCCCAAAGCACGCCCGCAAGCCGAGGAAACGCCGATTAATCCGCATTAACCTACTGGGTATCAATAGTATTTTGTGGCAAATTTTCTGAAAAGCCTTACAAACGGAATTGCTCTTATTTTAATATTGATTTCTGCTCAAAGATTAATTAACTTTTACACTTGAATTATAACCTTTTTTGAGCTAAAAACAAGGATTAAATGTGCTAAACAATGTGCTAAAAATGCAATTAGAGAACATTAGACCTACACACTCAAGGGGTTCGAATCCCCTTGGGGTCATAAAACAGCCTTTACAATACTGTAAGGGCTGTTTTTTTTGCTCTGACACACATTGACTATAGTTAAACTTCCAACCTTTCGCTCCCACAGAAAAAAATGTCCTGATTACTATATACATTTGTTTGATATTATTTTTATTCAGTATATGATTAAAAGACTTTTGATTTCGGCAATACTGTATAAGCAATATACATTATAAAACTTTTAAACAGGATTAAATAAAATGAATACAGCTTTCACGAAAAGACTAACAGCTCTGCTGCTATTCTGCCTCGTCTCCGCCGCGTTCTGTCAACAGGACCTTAATTTCAATTACAGGGACGAGGTTAAAGACGTATCTGATATCAGCTTTTATCAACCCTCACCGACAGACACCCAATACCCTGTAACCACTGAATCAGAAAAGGTTAAAAACGTTATCCTGCTGATAGGCGACGGAATGGGGCTCTCCCAGGTTCGCCTTGCCGCACTCAAAGCCGGCGGCACCGACATACGGCTTTATATGGAAAAGATGCCTGTTACCGGTATTCTGACAACAGAACCGCACGGCAGATTTATTACCGATTCTGCCGCCGCGGCGACCGCGATTGCCTGCGGAATAAAAACTACAAACGGAACTCTCGGCCAGGACCCGGACGGCTTGAAATATTTCTCCTTCGCAGAGCTTCATAAGATTCGCGGCGGCCGCTGCGGACTTGTTGCTACAAGCGAACTGACCCACGCCACACCTGCCGGTTTTGCTTCTCACGTTGAAAGCAGAGGCATGGAACGGGCAATTGCCGTACAGATGATAGAAAACGGCTTTGACGTGCTTTTTGCCGGCGGAAAACGGTATTTTCTGCCCAAATCTGATGAGAAAAGCAATAGAGAAGATGACAGAGACCTGATAAAACAGGCGCTGAATTCCGGATATGTATTTATCGAACATCGCAATCAGCTCAGAAATCTTCAACCCGGCACAAATAAGGTACTCGGGCTTTTCAGCAACCATGCCATGACAACCTTTGCCCCTGAACCGACAATATCGGAAATGGCCAGAACAGCCATCAAAGTCCTTTCAAATAAAAACGAAAACGGGTTTTTCCTAATGGTTGAGGGAAGCCAGATAGACTGGGCCGGCCATGCCAACAATGTGGAGAATATCATAAAACAGACTCTCGAGTTTGACATGGCAGTCAAGGAAGCCCTTGATTTCGCCGTAAAAGACAAAAACACCCTTGTACTGGTTACTGCCGACCATGAAACCGGCGGACTCGTGGTTACCGGCGGCAGCAGCAGTGAAAACCTCGCCGTCGAATGGGCAACCAAGTCCCACTCCGCATCTCACGTGCCGCTGTTCGCATACGGACCCCAGGCCCTGAATTTTACCGGCGTTTATCACCATACCGATCTCGCCGCTAAAATAGCCGAGATTATGGGCATAGAGAATTTCCCGCGTACCATGCAGAAGCAGCCGGACAAGACCGAACTCGCTGCCGAATAAACCAGTCTAAAAGTCTATATTGTCACGGAGCTTGTCGAGGAACTCAACCATCACCTCATAGTCCCTGCCGCGTATGATGTGGGTCAGGTATGACAGACGCTGGTTGATCTTCTCGATCTGCTCAATCGTGCCGGCATTAAACAGAATCTCGGCCAGCAGATAATCATCCTCACTTAAAAGCCCCTTGGCTATCTCATGGTGCCTGCGGAACGTCGTACCAGGGGCGTCCTGCTTTTTCATGCACGCCGCGAAAACCAGCGATGACGTAAACGGTATCGAAAGGCTGTAGGATATTGTCTCATCATGCTCTGCGAATGAATATTCATATATATTCAGCTCGAGTGACTCGAAGAATTCACGGAAAAACTTTTTGCCCTCTTCGTCTGATTCTGTGATGATTACGGCGTTTTCGTCCTTTAGATTTCTGATATTGGCGAATGTCGGGCCGAACATCGGGTGAATAGAGACGAAACGCAAATTGTGCTGTTTGTAATACTTGTCTATATCGCCCTTTACTGACATGATATCTACAAATATACAGTCATCGCGAACCAACGGTATTATCTGGTCAAATGCTTCTTTTGTATGACGAAGCGAGACGGCATTTATCACCATATCAGGGTCAAACTCTTTTAACTGACTCATATCTGTGAGCCGCTGTACCTCGATGAAAAACTTCATCTTTTTACGGTCAAAGTCGTATATAGCGACCTCATGATCAAGACAGAACTCCTCTGTCAGCCATGCTCCCATTCGGCCTGTTCCGAGTATAAAGATTTTCATAATGCCACCTTCTCGTCATAACAGCCCAGGAACCTGTAGTGATGGCAGCTTTGCTCTACCTGCTCAAGTATGCCGGCCACCTCGGGGTCGTCGATAGAGCCCTCAAAATCGAGGAAAAACGCAAACTCGCCCGGCGCATCCGGCATTGAATCGATTCTGGTAAGGTTGATATTCTTCTTTGCAAACAGCTCGAGAACTCCAAAAAGAGCGCCGGCCTTGTCCGGAGTGGCAAAAACTATCGAGCACTTGGAGCCGTGATTTTTGTTAGCGTCTCTGGATATAACAACAAAACGTGTCTGGTTCGTATCCAGATCCTCAATCTGCTCCTGTATGATACTCAGGTTATAAAACCTGGAACTTAGCTTGCTTGCGATAGCGGCTGTCGCGGCGGGCCGCTCTTCTGCGAGGATTCGTGCGGCTCCGGCAGTGTCATAATGCGCCACCGGCTCAAGGTTGTGCCGCTTGAGGTACTCTCTGCACTGTGTCAGCGCTTGCGGGTGTGAATACACACGCCGTATTGCCCGGTAATCAGTCCCCGGAACAGCAAGCAGGCAATGATTTATCGCCATCTTGACTGCGCCGACTATATGCAGGTCAGACTTGATCAGCTGGCCGTTCACCGCGCCGACCATACCCCCGAGAGTGTTCTCCACCGGAACTATACCGTAATCATAGACTCCCTGTTCTACGCCGCTGAAGACATCGGCGAATTCATGGCAGGGCATGGGTGCGAGTTTGGGATCCCAAACCATACATGCACTTTCGCTGTAAGCCCCGTGCTCACCCTGAAAAGCGATAACAGGGCCGATTGACTCCTGAATATTTTTACTCTCCTTAAGTATAAGGGAATAAACATCTTTTATAAAATCACTACGCAGCAAAGCACTCTCGCACTGCGAAAGCACTTCAAGAATCTGCTTTTCCCGCTGTTCGTCAAAGGTCGTTTCCTTGAACGTCATCGCGATACGGGCGCTTTCCATACGGTTTTTCAGCAACTGCACAATCTGGCAGTCAAGCTGATCAATTTTCTGTCTGATTTCGTTTAAGTCCATATTATTACCTTTCTTCTAATATTACCGGCCGCATATTTCATCGGCACACTTGTCATTGTTTGTACGAATTATCCTGACCTCTAAACGCCTCTCCGGCTTTTCGGGTTAGTATCATGTCCGCCATGGTTATCGCGGCGGCAGCCTCTATCACCGGAACAATCCTGACAGCAATACACGCATCATGTCGGCCGTGCACCTCGAGTGTCTCCATGCTGCCGGTCGTAAAGTTCATGGTGGTCTGGGGCTTTGCTATGCTCGATGCCGGCTTGACAGCAACACGGAAAATTATATCGTTGCCGTTAGTTATGCCGCCGTTGATGCCGCCGGCATGATTGGAGAGCGTACGGCCCTGCTGGGAACAGAACGGATCATTGTGCTCGCTTCCGAGCATCATTGCGGCATTAAAACCGGTGCCGAATTCAATCCCACGGGTTGCAGGCACCGCAAAGATAAAATGCGATAGCCTGGCCTCTACCGAGTCGAAGAACGGCTCGCCAACACCTGCCTCTATACCTGTTATAAGGCACTCGATGAGCCCGCCCACCGAATCGCCTGAATCCGCTGCCTTGGCGATAGTCTCGTCAATTTCCTCACTGCCGCCAACCTGCACAAGACGCGCAGAGGCTTTTGCGGGGGCGATAATTTTTTTTGCTACAACGCCGGCCGCGACGATTCCCACTGTCAGCCGGCCGCTGAAATGGCCGCTGCCCCGCATGTCCGCGAAACCGCCGTATCGCTTATACGCACTGAAATCGGCATGTCCCGGGCGGGGGATGTCCCGAAGGTTGTCATAATCGCTGCTGCGGGTATTGGTGTTCTCAAATAGTATTGTTATAGGGCTGCCGGTTGTACAGCCGTTTACAACGCCGCTGACGATATTCGGCGAGTCCGGCTCTCTGCGGGGGGTTGTGCCTTTGCCTCCGCCGCCCTGCCTGCGGGAGAGATCATGCCGAAAGTCCGCTTCGTCAATCGCAAGCCCCGCAGGGCAGCCGTCAATGCAGACACCAACCTTTTTGCCGTGCGATTCGCCAAAAATACTTATTCTGAATATTCTGCCAAAACTGTTCATAATCTTTTTTTTCTTGAATTTTATCAGACTGATCTGACCGATCCGACCGATAACTATTGCCTGTTGCCTAATGCCTAATGCCTATTTTCCCAAACTGCTCAAAAAAGCCCGGCCACGATTTCGCGGCGCATTCGGGATCTTCTATTTCTACCATTTCACCTTCAAGCCCGCAAGCATACGCCGCCGCCGCCATTGCAATACGGTGATCCCCGCAGGCATTTATCCTGCCGCCGGTGCCCGTTCCGCCGATGATGTACATGGTATTGTTTTTTAAAGATATTTCCACACCTAAACGGCCGAACTGCTCCTGAAGCACTGCCGCCCTGTCGCTTTCTTTGTGTCGAAGACGGGATACGCCGGTAATCTCCGATACGCCGTCGCAGTGTGCCGCCAAAGCCGTCAGCGGCGGAAACAGATCCGGGCACTCTGTCGCATCAAAACTGAAGCCCTTAAGCCTGCCGCGTGATGCGGTTATTTCTCCGGCATCTGCGTCAATATCAATATTTGCACCTGCCGCTTCTATTGCCTGCAATACCGCGATATCGGCCTGTTTGGTATCTGTTCGCAGCCCCGCCGCGGTTACCGGCCCGCCAAGAGCACCGGCAGCAAGCACAAACGCCGCGCCGCTCCAGTCGCCCTCAACGGTATAGTCGCGGCTTTGGTATTTCTGGCCGCCCGGAACGATAAACCGCGTATATCCCTCACGTCCGTATTCGATGCCGAAAGCATCCATCACCTGCAGCGTCATATCAATATACGGTTTGCTGGCAAGACTGCTGACATTTATCACCGAGTCGTGCCGGGCCCTTGCACAGGCAATCAGCAGTCCGGAGAGCAGCTGTGAGCTCATTGACGCATCTAGTGTTACTTCGCCGCCTTTAAGCGGGCCTTTGACTGTGATGGGCAATAAGCCGTTGTTGGTCGAGACCCGGGCGCCGAGTGCCCGCAGCGGTGATTCAGCCATTGACATGGGCCTCTTTGTCAGCCCGCCCGAACCGGTCAGCGTAACCTCCGTATCAAGCAGTGCCGCAATCGGCGTGTACATGCGGATACACAGCCCCGCCTCGCCGCAGCAGAGCTCTCTTGACGGGGCTTTGAGCCCGCCTGTGATCAGAACGCTGTTATTGGCCGGCGTGGAGACTTCCGCACCAAGCGAAGAGGCTACATCCATTCCAGCCACGCAGTCATCACAGAGAGAGATGTTCCGCAGGCAAGACCGGCCGTCACACAAAAGAGCCGCCGCGACGGCCCGCTGCATCATGCTCTTGGACGGCTCAACCATTACGCGGCCTTTTGCCTTAGCTGTTTTTAAGCATATCATATATTTCCCGGGCTGTTGTCTCAATATCTTTGTCACTTCTGTTAATTACAACATCCGCCGCCTGTTTGTACAGAGGTTTGCGTTTCTCATACAGCTCTCTGGCAAAATCAGACGAATCCTCGCGGTCAAGCAGCGGCCTGCTGCCGCTCTGTACCCTCTCAAGACAAACGTCGATATCCTGTTCGAGCCAGACGACTTCAGCGTGCTTTGCAAGTAATTGCCGGTTACGCTCTGAAATAACTATACCGCCGCCGCACGAGAGTATGACACCCCTGCCGCTGGTAAGATAATCCTCCATCAGCGACGATTCAAGCCGGCGAAAATAATCCTCACCGTGCTCGCGGAAGACAGAGGGAATATCCGTCCCGCTGCGGTCTTCAATGATGCTGTCCAGATCTACCAGCTCGCGGTCGGTCAGCTTTGCCAGCTCAGTACCAACGGCGGTCTTGCCGACACCCATAAACCCGATAAGGGCAATGGGTCTTTCTGTAATGTTATGTTTTGATTTTTGCATAATGTTTTAAAATTATCAGACTGATCAGTCCGATACGACCGATACTGTTGCCTATATCACTCAAAATTCAAATCCGCGTATTATCTCCTGCAACCTCGCAATCGGGATGGGTTTTATAACAGCCTTTCCCAAATCCTCGAGCAGGATAAAATCTATCTCCCCGCCGTGGCGCTTTTTGTCGCCCGCTATCGCATCAGCCAGAACTGAGGCTTTTTCATGCAGTGACACCGGCAGGCCGGCAGTCTCGATTAAGCCTTTCAGCCGTTGATGTTTATCTTCGCAAAGCAGACCCATCTCTACTGAAAGCCTTGATGCGATGCACATACCCACGCTGACCGCCTGGCCGTGGGCAAGTTTACAGACCTTTTCTATAGCATGGGCGAATGTGTGGCCAAAGTTGAGTGTTTTTCTAAGCCCCGACTCCCGCTCGTCCTGGGCGACAACTTCAGCCTTAATTGAAACAGACTCATAAACCAGAGTCTCAACAGTACTTATATCACGTTTGAGCAGACCTCTCATGTTATCTTCGATATTCTCAAAATGCCTGGCGTCTCGTATCGCGCCGTGCTTGATCATCTCCGCAAGCCCGCAGCGATAGTCAGATTCTCTCAGCGTAGCCAGCGTGGAGACATCGCATACAACAAACCGCGGCTGGCTGAACACGCCGACAATATTTTTATAGCCATGAAAATTTACACCGTTTTTGCCGCCGACTGACGCGTCAATATTTGCCAGCAGTGTCGTAGAGATAAAGCCAAAATCAATGCCCCGCATATATGTTGACGCGGCGAATCCGGCTGTGTCGCAGACGATACCCCCGCCAACCGCCAGTATAAACCATGACCGGTCAGCGCCGCACTCGAGCAGCCCCGAATATATCTTTTCAAGCCCGCCAAGTGTCTTATTCTCCTCGCCCGGTACCGTCGTAATAACCGGACAATCGGGGAATCTCTCCGCGTATATCCCGGCAACGTTTGAATCGGTTATGATAACCGCCGGCTTATCCTCCGGCACAAACCGCGAGAAATCGCCGCCGAAATCACCGACAAGAACCCGGCTACCACCGCTTTGAGCATGTACAGTCAATTCTTTCATCTATAATTCTTTGCGGTCAACCATAAATAACAGTCCCTGTGTGTTTTATCAGGCGATTAAACTTTGAATCCTTTTTTAGATCAATAAGATCAACCGGTTTATCAACAGCAAACATTAAATCAGCATAAAAATTAAAAAAATCTTTATCCGCGACACCTTCTACCGCAAGATCAATGTCGTTTGCCTTAACATTAGGAATTTGCGAGGAACCAAAAAGTAAAACTTTTTCCACGTGATATTTTTCGCACACTCCCAATATGGCTTGTTTTTCATGATCGCTTATCATATTAAACCTTTAATTGAGATTAAAGTTTCTACTCCTGTTCCACAGCAGCAGGGAGTTTTTTTATCTCTGCCATACATTCGTTTAACTTGTTTATCCTTGCCATCATACGCTTGAACATTGGAATACTCAGTGCCTGGGCTTTATCGCACATTGCCTCTTCGGGCTTGCAATGCACCTCGACGGTGATCCCGTCCGCGCCGGCAGCGAAGGCCGCCAGACTCATCGGCTCAATCATGGACAAAAGTCCCGTAGCGTGCGAAGGATCAACGATTATCGGCAGATGCGAGAGCTCGAGAACCGCCTGTACAGCGCTTAAATCAAGCGTGTTGCGTGTGTACGTCTCGAACGTCCTGATGCCGCGTTCACACAGAATAACGTCCTTGTTGCCCTCTGCGAGTATATACTCGGCGCAGTAGAGCCATTCATTGATTGTTGAGTGCATTCCCCGTTTGAGCAGCACCGGCTTGTTCGCCCTGCCGACTTCCTTAAGCAGCGAAAAGTTCTGCATGTTGCGTGTGCCGACCTGCAATATGTCGGCATATTCACATACCCAGGAGACATCACGCGGGTCTAAAACCTCGGTCACGACGGGCAGGCCCGTCTCACGTGAAGCTGTTCGGAGAATCTTGAGTCCCTCGAGCCCGAGCCCCTGGAATGCATACGGCGAAGTACGCGGCTTAAAAGCTCCGCCGCGGAGCATTGTAGCGCCGCCCTCTTTTACGCCGATGGCTGTTTCTACGGTCTGTTTTTCACTCTCTACACTGCACGGACCGGCTATAACCGTTAAATCCTGCCCGATTTTTGTGCCGCCCACCTCGATGATGGTTTTATGCTCGGGTGACTGTTTTTGGCATAATTTTAAATCTTTCATGATATTCTCGTTTATTTATTCAAAAGTTTTCAATTCAGTATCATTTTATCTAATTTTAACCTGTTGTCTTGTAATATTTTGCTTAATTTTCATTAAACAGCGGCGGTCAATATCGGTCCAGTGCCCCTCGAAAACCACGCACAAAATCGCCCATGATTTTCGGCAAATCGGGATTGTCGGGATTTTTCTCGATCACCTTTTCGAATGCGCTGCCAATTACTATCCCGTCAGCATGGCCGGCCATGGCAAAAGCATCCTCAGGCGTGGAGATTCCAAAACCAACGCACAGCGGCAAATCTGTCTGCCGGCGGATCCTGTCAACATATCTGCCGACGCCGTCAATATCTATGCCGCCGGTGCCGGTAACTCCGGTACGTGATATCAGATACAGGAACCCTCTCGAGGCAGTCGAAATCAGCTTCACCCGCTCGTCGTATGTTGTCGGAGCAATAAGGTGAATGACTACAAGCTCATTGCCGGGCCATTTATCGGTCAGCTCGCCGGCCTCTTCGGGCGGCAAATCAACAATCAGCACGCCGTCAGCGCCCGCCGCGGTAGCATCCTCGTAAAACCTTTCTCCGTAAGCTATTATCGGATTGTAATAGCTGAACAGCACCACCGGCACATCCGCGTCATACGAGCGAATATCGCGGACAATATCAAAGCACACACCCATATTGACACCCGCCGCGAGTGCCCGGCTGCTGGAACGCTGGATAACAGGCCCGTCTGCCGTCGGATCGGAGAACGGAACACCAAGCTCCAAAACATCAAGCCCGCCGGCGATCATCTCACGAATCAGCTTCTTAGACATCTCAACAGACGGATCGCCTGCCGAGATAAAGCCGACTAAAGCCTTGCGGCCGTTTTTCTTATATTCTGCAAATCGTTTTTCAATCCTGTTCATAGTAAAATCCGTATATTCTTTTATTTTGTGGTTTTTCCAATTATTGCAAGCGCATGCGCCAGGTCTTTATCTCCGCGGCCCGAAAGGTTTACAAGTATAACCTCGTCTTTGCTCCTGCTGCGGGCCTCTTTGAGAGCTGAGGCCAGAGCGTGTGAGCTTTCAAGAGCGGGGATAATCCCCTCAAAACGCGAAAGCATTTTGAACGCCTCTATCGCTTCATCATCTGTTACCGGCACATAACGAACGCGTCCAAGCTCTTTTAACAGAGAATGTTCGGGCCCTACGCCGGGATAATCTAATCCTGCCGAGACAGAGTATGCGTGTTTTATCTGACCGTCTTCGTCCTGGAGCAGATACGACTTTGAGCCGTGCAGGACACCGACCGTGCCCTTGCACAGCGGCGCCGCGTGTCTGCCGGTCTCGATACCCTCGCCTGCCGCCTCTACGCCGATCATCTCGACCTCATCACCGATAAACGGATAGAACAACCCCATCGCGTTGCTGCCGCCGCCGACACAGGCTACGAGCACATCGGGCAGCCTGCCGATAAGCTCTTTGATCTGCGTGCGTGCTTCGATGCCGATAATCTTCTGAAACTCACGAACCATCACCGGATACGGATGCGGGCCGGCAACCGTGCCGATAACATAAAACGTATCCTCTACCGCTTCGACCCAGTACCGCATCGCCTCGTTCATAGCGTCCTTGAGCGTACCGGTACCGCTGGAAACCGGCACAACCGTCGCGCCGAGAAGCCCCATACGCTGAACATTGGGCTGCTGCCGCTCGATATCCTCGACACCCATGAACACCTTGCACTCCATACCCATCAGCGCCGCGGTCGTAGCCGTCGCCACACCGTGCTGGCCGGCGCCGGTCTCGGCGATAACCCGGTTTTTGCCCATGTATTTGGCGAGCAGTGTCTGGCCGACTGTGTTGTTTATCTTGTGTGCGCCGGAATGGGCTAAGTCCTCACGTTTAAGGTATATCTGAGCGCCGCCGATATGCTCCGAGAGCCTGCCGGCATGATAAACGGGTGTAGGCCGGCCGACATAGTGCTTTAAAAGAGAGTTAAACTCCGCAAGAAATGACTTGTCGATGATATATTTTTCAAATGCCGCCGCCGCTTCTATCAGTGCGGGCATAAGCGTCTCGCCGACATAGATGCCGCCGAACTCGCCGAAATGGCCCCGCTGATCAGGGTAGTTGTAGTCAAACATTCCGTTCATATTAAAATTCTCCTCAAAGGAACATTTATTTTCAAATTTTTTGCGCTGTTTATAAATTTTTCAACAAGTTTTATATCTTTTATCCCCGGGCCTATCTCGAGGCTGCTCGAAGCGTCCACGCCGTCCGGCAGTGCCGCCTCACACGCCCGAGCCAGATTGTCCGGCCCAAGCCCGCCGGCAAGCAGAACCGCCCTTTTGCGGAACCGCTCTGGGATATGATAATTCCAGACCGTACCGTTGCCGCCGGGCAATTCGCCTTTTGAGCCTTCGATCAGATAAACATCCGCCGGATAATCAACCAAAGGCAGTGAATCGGGACGGAAAAATTTTATCACCTTTATGCCGGCACCCATTATTTCCCGGGCATCTTCGGCAGGTTCATTGCCGTGCAGCTGAACAGCCGCGAGTTTGAGATTCTGTGCGGTTTTTATAATCTTCGCCGGTGTCTCATTGACAAACACTCCCACACACGGCACTGGAGCCGCCGCATTAGCAATACGCCTGGCCAGCGATACATCCACATTTCGCGGGCTTGGCGGATAGAAAACGAGCCCGATCGCATCGGCTCCCGCCGCAGCGGTCAGCTCTGCCTGCCGCGGATGTGTTATGCCGCATATCTTCACAAAAAGTTTGTCGCTATTTCCTGTCATTTGACTCCCCGCAGTTCTCTTATAAACGCCGCCGGAACAGCCGAGCGGACAATACTCTCGCCGACAAGAAAGCAGTTCACTCCGCGTTCGAGATAGAAATCTATATCGGTACGTGCAAATATCCCGCTCGCAGCGACGGCAATACAATCGCCAGGCAGCTCTTTAGAAACCTGAGCAGCCACCTTAATATCTGTGTCGAAAGTCTTCAGGTCGCGGTTGTTTATGCCGACAATTTTAGCGCCGGCATTCAGGGCCTTTTCTGTCTCTGCTGCCTGGTGTACCTCAACGAGTGAATCCATACCCAGAGATTCTGTAAGCTGGATAAGGTCTTTTAAAAGCGGCCCTTCCAGGACGCGGACTATCAGCAGCAGGGCATTGGCGCCCATCATCTTCGACTCGTACACCTGATACTGGTCAAAGATGAAATCCTTTCGTAAAAGCGGTACATCAACCGCGCCGCGGACATCAGCGAAGTCCCTGGCACTGCCTTTGAAGAATTCGCTCTCTGTCAGTACCGAAATTGCCGCCGCACCGCCGCGTACGTATGAAAGGGCTGTTTTTTCCGGCTCAAGCTCAGGGCAGATATCACCCTTTGACGGCGATGCACGTTTTATTTCGGCAATAATCCGAACGCTGTCTTTTGCCGCGAGGCAGTCATAAAAACTGCTGCCCACCGCCGGCATTACAGATGCCATATCCTTTATTGCTTCCAGAGGCATGACAGCTTTCTGCGTCGCGACCTGTGCCCGGCGAGAGGCCATTATTGTTTCAAGTATGTTTTTTTCTCTGCTGCTCAATTTCTAATACCTGTATAAATCACAAATTGCCAGATTTCAGATTTCAAATTATATTTGACAGGATTTCTATTAATCTTGTCTATCTTGTTAATCCCGTCTATTAACTCTTAATTCTCCTGTGTATATCTTATTAACGCATCGAGTTTTGCCGCGGCGTTTCCTGTATCGATGGCTTCTTCTGCTAATTTAACGCCTTGGCTGATATTCTCTGCCTTGCCGGCGGCGGAGATCGCGGCTGCGGCGTTTATTACAACGACATTTCTCGCCGGGCCCTTTCTGCCGGAGTAAATATCCTTGATTATTTTAGCGTTTTCCGGTGCCTCTCCGCCTTTCAGGTCATCAAGGTCTGCCGCTTCGCCGAAAAACTGTTCTGGTAGAAGCTCGTAAGTCTTTACCATTCCATCTTTAAGCTCGCTGATGCGTGTCGCGTCACAAACGCTTATCTCGTCAAGCCCATCATGGCCGTGTACCACCGCGGCACTTCTGCAGCCGAGCAGTTTGAGTGCCTCGGCGAACATCTCTGTCAACTGCGGCGCGAACACACCGAGCACCTGATAATTTGCGCCGGCAGGGTTGGTCAGCGGCCCAAGCATATTAAAGATACTCCGTATGCCAAGCTCTTTACGGACGGGCATGGCGTATTTCATCGCGCCGTGAAACTTCGGGGCAAACATAAAGCCGATGCCGATCTCGTTTATCGCATCTTCTACCAGCTCCGGTTCCATTTCGAGGTTTACGCCCAGCTCCTCGAGCACATCAGCACTGCCGCATTTGCTGGAAATCGAGCGGTTGCCGTGCTTTGCGACGGTTATTCCTGCACCGGCAACGACAAACGCCGCCGCTGTCGAGATATTGAACGTGCCCGAAGCGTCTCCGCCGGTACCGCAGGTATCAACCACTACCGGCGAGATGACCTGGATCCGATGCGCCTTGCTCCGCATGGCACGTGCAGCGCCGGCAAGCTCGGCGAATGTCTCACCCTTGGTGCTCAGTGAGCTGATCAGGGCGGCGATCATTACCGGCGAGACCTCACCGGAAAGAATCGCCGATAGCATTTCAGCGGATTCTGTCTGGGTAAGGTCAGTTCTTGATGTTATCTTTTTCAAAAGCTCGTTTATCATTTTTATATGCTCAAATTTAAGATTTAAGATTTCAGATTTCAGATTTCAGATTGAGAAAATTCGTGAATTTTCTCTACACTATTGCCTTTTGCCTAATGCCTATTGCTTATCTATAATCTTCAAATAGTTTCTCAGTATCTTCATTCCCAGCGGGGTCATTATGGATTCAGGGTGAAACTGAATGCCCTCGATGGCAAATTCCTTGTGCCGGATGGCCATAATCTCGCCATCGTCGCTCTGGGCACTGACGGTGAAAACCTCCGGCAGCGTATCCCGCTCGGCAACAAGCGAATGGTACCGCATGGCCTGAAACGGTTTCTTAAAAGATTCGAAAACTCCCTGGGAGTCTGTAGTTATCTCAGAAGTCTTGCCGTGCATAATGCGTTTTGCACGGACGATTTTTCCGCCGAACGCCTGGGCAATCGCCTGGTGCCCCAGACATACGCCGAGAATCGCCGCCCTGCCGGCAAAATGTTTGATAACCTCCAGCGAGATTCCCGCACTGTCGGGATTGCCCGGCCCGGGTGAAATGACAATTCCCTCGGGCGAAAGAGCCTCGATCTCTTCGATTGTGGTCTGATCGTTGCGTTTTACGACAACCTCGCGTTCGAGCTTTCGCAGATACTGCACAAGGTTATATGTAAACGAATCGTAATTATCCAGCATAAATATCATAATTATATTCCAATTCTACGTTTATAGTTTACTGGTTTTTCCTCAAAAGCTCAAGTGCCTTCTGGACGGAGCCGGCCTTGTTCACTGTTTCTGTATATTCACTTTCCGGCACGGAGTCATACACTATCCCTGCGCCGGCCTGCACGGTGAGTTTTCCGTCTTCAATGCTTGCTGTTCGTATCGTGATGGCGAAATCCATATTCCCGCTGAAGCAGAAATACCCCACGCCGCCGCCGTAGGGCCCGCGGGGAGTGTCCTCCATTTCGGCGATTATCTCCATCGCCCGCACCTTGGGAGCGCCGGAGAGGGTGCCTGCGGGGAAGCTGCACCCGAACAGGTCAAAAGAATCGTAACCGTCTTCTATGTCACATGTTACATTTGACACCAGATGCATCACATGTGAATACCGCTCGACTACCATCAAATCCGTTACCTGCACAGTGCCGGTTTTTGCGACGCGGCCGAGATCATTGCGGCCCAGGTCAACCAGCATTATATGCTCAGCCCGCTCTTTTTCATCACGGAGAAGCTCATCAGCCAGCCGCCGGTCTTCCTGTTCGCTGCCTCCGCGCTGGCGTGTGCCGGCGATAGGCCGCAGGCTCGCCGTGCGGTTCTCAACACGCACCATTGTCTCGGGCGAAGAACCGATAAGCACCGTGCCGCCAAGATGAATAAAGTACATATATGGTGATGGATTTATGTAACGCTGTGCCTGATATAAAGATATAACGTCTTTGGGAGCGTCGCTGACAAACGGCTGGGAGATAACGCACTGTATAATTTCGCCCGCTTTGATTTGCTCTTTTACATATTCAACACGCTCTATAAATGTGTCTTTTTCGACAAGCGGTTTTAAAGTCATATCAGATTTGCCCTGTATCGGTGTGGAGTATTTATCCCTGCTCTCAATGGCGCTGAGCGTGTCTTTGAGCCTTTCTTCCGCGAAGTGGTACAGCGTGTCCACATCTTCATTTGCATCTTTGAATGCGAGTGAAACAACTGTCATCGTCTTGCGGATATTATCGAATATAATAACCGTCTCAGGTATCATAAAGCTCGCCAGCGGCTTATCTTCGGGCAATTTATTGATTATCTTCGGCTCAAAAAAACTAACGGCTTCATAGGTAAAATACCCGATAAGCCCGCCCCAGAACCGCGGCAGCTCGGGAATCTGCGCGGGTTTATATCCCTTCATAATCTCCCGCAGTGTTTCAAGCGGTTTGCCGCCGTGCGGGATGGTCTTCATCCGGCCGTTTTCGTTAATGACGACTGAATCTCGGTAAACCTGCACCGTCGCCCTGGCAGAGATACCCAGAAAGCTGTACCGCGACCATCTTTCTCCGCCTTCAACACTCTCAAGCAGACATACAGGCCCCCTGCCGCGGTAAAACCGCTTGAGCAGCGATACCGGTGTCTCTGTATCCGCCAGCACCTCAGCACAAACGGGTATCACATTCGCGTTTTCAGCAAGCTCTCTAAATCTATTACATTCTGGAAACGTCTGTAAAAGCATAACTTATGTTCCTGTTTTTTTCTTTATAAGACAGGATTACCCGTCACTTGTTTCACTATATAACCTGTTTTAAAAACAAGTGACGGGTTAATCATGTCTATTTTATTTATCTCAAATTTCAATTTGAGAAAATTCGTGAATTTTCTCTACATAAGGGTCAATATTCCAACAAAAAAGGCCGCCAGGTTATCTGCCTGCGGCCTCTATCTTTAAAACAAAAAAAAGACCGCAAACCTCAAGGGGCTTACGGCCTTATGCGTTCAGTAATTAAAACTGCAATCCAACCGTTACCGCCCCTGAGCGATACCAATAACGCCAGTTAAAGCCAAAATAAAAGTTGTTTGCAGCAAATTTAATCATTTGTATTTTCAGTATAAATTAAGTTTTAAATTTCTATCTACAGGTTACTATAAACAGAAACCAGTGTAAGTCAAATAAGAAAATAATTTTTTTTATTTATTCAGCGGCAGAATCTTTATATTGCGGAAACTGATTTCCTGGCCGTGGTCTTGGAATATCAGGTAGCCTTCTCTGGGCAGGTCTTTGAACGCTGTTTCCTTGAATTTGTTTTCGCTGCCGTCGGGGTTTTTGCCGGCCTCGCTCCAGAGGTCAAGATTCATCTCGGTAACAGTTTTCCCGTTGAGAATAACGTTTATTCTGTTATCAATCGCGTATATTGTCATTCTGTTCCACCGGCCGGGCTCATTTACCGCTATCTGGGCAGGCTCAAGCAGGTCAAATATGCCGCCGCAATCGTGTTTATCCGGTGTGTCTTTTCCGTATGAGTCGAGGATCTGCACTTCTATCCAGGGAGTCCAGTTATAATTCTGTGTACGAAGCAGGACACCGCTGTTTGAACCTTTCTCTGTTTTGAAGCCGAAATCGAGGACAAAATCAGCGTATTTCTCTTTTGTGCATATATCCCCGCCGCCAAGACGTTTGATAACTCCCATTTCATATTCCCATTTGGCATCTTTGTTTTTATAAGCCGCGTTTGAAAGGTCCGGCTCGAAAACATACTGCCAGCCGCTGGAATTGATCTGCGAGGCCTTCTTGTTGAAATACTGTATGCACTCATAAACATCCGGCACAGAGTTTTCCCAGTTATGCTCATATTCAATGGAGAAAACGCCCTTGAAACCCTGGCTGTTCAGAGTCTCAAGAACCTCGTCAACTTTACAGACACCATTGCCCCAATGGACATCGTGAGCTTTTCTCACGCCGAACTCGTTTATATCCTTGAAGTGCATGGAAATTATGCGTCCCTCAAGCATCTTAACTGCCTCTACAGGGTCAACTCCGCTGCGGCACCAATGTCCAATATCAGCACAGGCTCCGATATACTCGCTGCGGCCTTTGCACGCCTCGAGAACAGCCTCCGGGTTCCAGTATCTGCTCGGCTGGGGATGGTTATGTATTGCCACGTTTATGTCGTATTCTTTACATAACTCATCGATTTTGTCCAGGCACTCCTGCGGGGGTTCAGAGACAATTGTCTCAATGCCCATGTTCCTTGCAAATTCAAAAACCTTGCGGTTGGCCTGCTCGTCTTCTCCAAGGCCTACCACGCCGAAATTCACCAGCCGGATCCCCGCCGAATCGAGCTTTTCTTTGACTGCCCTTCGCTGCGGAGGAGTCATATCCACATTGGTTTTGGCATCGCCGAATTCTTCGCAGATTTTCTGGCCCGGATACATCTCTATCCAGTCAAGACCAAGCTGGGCTGCTTTGTCAACAGCCTCATAGAAGGTAAAAAGTCTGAACGTGTAAGCCTGTGTGCCAAGCCGCCAGCCTTCATAAAATTCCGTTGATGGATGCCCTGCGGCTATACAATCGCCGCCAAGGCACAAACCTGTTGATAATACCATAAGTGTCACCATTATAATTAAAGTTCGTTTCATAGTTACCTCACATTGTTTTAATTTATTTACATATCCCAATAGGACTGAAAACTATATAGAATATAAGAGTAATTATAATTATCGCAACTCCAAAAATCTTTGCCGTTTTGGAAGTTGTCAGCTCTATCTGCGTATTTTGTCTGAAGACAATTGGTTCTTTGAGAGGCTTTATAACTGTCATAATAGCCATAATCAGCAGACAAAGTCCCAAACATATCGCCATACGGTTGAGGAAATTCAGCCCCGGTACATAAAGTTTTAAAATTCCGTAAGCGGCGATGTTAGTCAGCAGGCCCACAACCCCGACAAACGCCGGTGCCCTGTGAATCAGCAGTCCGAAAACAAACACCGCCAGGATACCCGGTGATATAAACCCCTGGCTTTCCTGTATGATGGTAAATATGCTGTTGCTGATCTTAGGGTTGCCAAGCTGAGGGGCCAAAGCTATCGCCACCAGCGAGAATACAACGACACAGCACCTGCCAACCATGACAAGTGTTTTCTGCTCTGCCGTCTTGCCTATATACTTGTGGAATATATCCATGGAAAATATCGTCGATGCGGCGTTGAGCATTGCCGCCAGAGAGCTGACAACAGCACCGAGAAGCGCAGCCAGCACAAAACCGACTAAACCCGTGTTTTGAGGCAGGACATTGCCCAGCAGCTGAGCGAAAGCCGTGTCATATTTGTAGGCAACAAATTTCTCTGTAGATATGCCTGTGCCGCCGGTCTGGGCTGATTCCTGGACATTCATGTTATACGGCCCCAGCTCGCCTGCCAGAATTGGGTAGGTGCTGGCCCACGACTGATCATCGCTTTTGAATACGGTGTACTCATCGACAGTTATCTGCTCATAATCAGTTTTGGTCAGCGGCAGTATATACGGAGAGTTTAACTCTGTTTGAGCAAGAACGTCTTCACTGTCAAAAACAGCAATCATCATTCTATCTGAGCCCCACTGCTGAATCTGCTCATTTGAGGGATTCTCGATTCGTTCGAGAAAATCAGTTGAGGGGTTGGCCTTGTAGTATTTTACCATAACAGCGACATTATCGTGCACCGCCTCGAGCTGCATATCTTTGGAATACAGATTAAATGCAATGATACCCGGGACAACTATTACAAAGGGAACCAGCAGCTTCATAAACGCTGAGAACACGATACCCTTCTGCCCTTGAGCAAGCGAAGCCGAGCCGAGTGTTCTTTGCGTTATGTACTGGTTTAGCCCCCAGTAATAGAAGTTCGGTATCCACAGCCCCAGCAGCAGCGCCGTCCAGGGCAGTGTCCTGTCGTTTCTTGGCAGAAACATATTCATGCGGGCCTTGTTCAGCTCCCAGAACCGCTCTATCGATGACTGTGACTGGGCAAAGGACTTATAGACAACCTCGCCGGTGCCGGCATCAGATACCGCCGCGGCCTCATCGGCATTGCCAAGGGCAGCAAAAGCGAATATCATGATAACAGCTCCGCCAAGTATCAGGGCGCTGCCCTGAATTAAATCTGCCCAGGCGCAGGCCTTAAGCCCGCCTGCCGCCACGTAAACCATTGCTATAACGCCTATAACAACAGAACCGCTAAGCAGAGAAACGTCATAGCCCATCTTGCCGGCAAGCGTCCTGATGGTTAGTGCACCGGAATAGGTTACAGCTCCAAGCAGCAGCATATAAATGAACATCGTCGCTACCGCCATTATCAGCCTTGCGGCGCTGTTGTACCTGTATTCCAAAAACTCGGGCATGGTATAGATTCCGGCCCGCAGAAAATACGGCAGGAAACAGAATCCGACAATGACCAGCGTCACAGCCGCCATCCATTCATAACTGGCAATAGCAAGGCCGATGTGGCTGGCCGCATTTCCGCTCATGCCGACAAACTGCTCGGTAGAGATATTCGCCGCGATAAGAGAGAACCCTATCAGCCACCAGCTAAGGCCGCGTCCGGCGAGAAAATAGTCTTCGCTTGTAGATTCATTGCGGCTTTTTACTATGCCGATAGAGATTACCGCAACAACAAAAACCACAAATACCAAAATATCTATCGGGCCAAAAATCATACCGCGTCTCTCCAGTTAAAGTTAATTTCCGAATTTTCAGCTTATTGGATAATATTACAGGCTCCAGCCTTCTCTGTATTCCTTATGAACGAGCTTTGAGGCTTCCTGGTTATTGGTAAATTTAAGATTCTTTGAATCCCAAATCAGTTTATCGCCTCTGAATCTCGGCGCCAGGTTGCCCAGCAGCACCATCTCGGAAAGCGGGCCTGAAGCCTCAAAATTCGAACACGGAACGTGGCTTGAATCAACAATGCCGCGAACCCAGTCAATCTGTGGAGAAGGGTTAACACGCGGTATTGTCTTCTCCGGCCGCTCATAAGCCTGCATGTCGGTTTCCGGTATCAGCCTCGGGCTTGAGCCGTAACAGCCGCACCCCAGGATACCTTTGTCACCTATGAACAGCACACCGTTGTCTCCAATTCTGCGTGCAAGTTCCATAGTCTCAGGCCGCATCGGCAGCAGACCGCCGTCGTACCAGTGAACAACGACCTCGGGCATATCGCCGCGTTTGGGGAACGTGTAATGAACAATCGAAGCCGCCGGACCGGAAATCTCGTTATACCTTGAAGAGCTCGCCTCGACCGACTTGGGAGAACCAAGTTTCAGGGCTTCAAACACTGGATCAATCACATGGCAGCCCATGTCGCCAAGAGCGCCTGTGCCGTAGTCCCAGAAACCACGCCACTTGAAAGGGTGTATCTCCGGCGAATACTGTACAGCAGGAGCCGGCCCAAGCCACAGATCCCACTTTATGTGATCAGGCAGCGCCGGAGGTTTTTCTGAAAGTTTTACATATTCGCCCTGCGGCCATATCGGTCTGTCAGTCCAGGTGTGAACTTCGCGGATGTCGCCGACTGCGCCGTCCCAGATCCATTCACATACCAGACGGATACCCTCGCCGCAGTGGCCCTGGTTGCCCATCTGTGTTTTAACGCCGTGCTTGCGTGCAAGCTCGGTGAGGTAACGGGATTCATAGACCGTGTGCGTAAGAGGCTTCTGAACACAGACATGTTTGCCGCGTTTGATAGCTTCTGCGGCGATGACGGCATGGGTATGGTCAGGAGTCGAGATTATAACACCATCTATTTCTTTATCCATCTCGTCAAACATTATCCGCCAGTCATGATATTTCCTGGCTTTGGGAAAACTCTTAATAGTTTCTGACGCCCGTTCAAAATCTATGTCACATATCGCCACAATGTTGCTCTCTTGCGAAGCAGATTTTGTATCACTCTTTCCTTTTCCGCCCGCGCCGACAATGGCGATATTAGGCCGGTTGTTGGCGGATGGTTGACCATTTGCTCCGAGAACATGTTTGGGCACAAAAGTAAACGCACCCAATGCCGCGGAGCTTTTCACGAAATTACGCCTTGATATTTTAGCCATAATTTACCTTTCTAAACGGCCTCTGCGGCCATTTTAAATATAAAATGTATAATATAAATTATTTCAAAGGAACAATAAATCGCTGTTAAATGACGATTTATTGTTCTTGACTCTCAACTTTGAAAACTATGTCTTTTATATTTATCTCGAATCTGAAATTTCAAATCCCAGATTTCAAAATGAGAAAATTCGTGAATTTTCTCTACACTAGCGCCTCATGCCTAATTCTCGAGCGGCACAGTTTTCGGCTCACATCCCATGCCCGCGGCAAGCAGATATACTGCAAAGCCTACAATAAACGACATAAGCGTTTCCAGACCGTAAGCGAATCCGATTCCGGGAATTACGCCCAGTATTCCTACAACAAAACCGCACGCCCAGGCGATATATCCTGCCCAGTTGACGCCTTCGCGGGGTCCGTTCCAGCCGCGGCTGCGGATATAATCAGCGAACATAGCTCCAAGTATCGGCCCAAACGAAGCACCGATTATGCCGAAAAAGCCAACCAGATTTGCCGCCAGACCTGTTGCCGCCAGCACTACACCTATGCCTCCGGAAACCAGCGTCATAGGCTTTGAGGGTATTTTGGGGAACATTGTCGCAAAGGCGTTAGCCGCCAAAAACGCGCAAAAGCCTGTCGGGCATACGCACGCTATTACAAATACCCAGTACATGATTTTTGATAATCCGCTTACAGTTCCGATGGACTCTATAAATGCCGCAAACGTTCCGCTGCCGGCATGAACAGCCAGCTCAGGGTTGTTGCCGATTGCGCCGGCCATGGTCATAATACCAAAGATACCGGCAACCAGAGCTGCAATCGTGATGCCGACAAGACCGCCCATAACAACATCTTTTTCACTGCGGCTGTTGCATGTAAAATCAGCTCCCGCTGCACCGGCGGTAGCAAAGAAGCCCGCGGCAGACTGAAACGCCGCGAATGCCGCTATACCCATCACGGGAACGGCACTTCCGAATGAGTTAAATCCTGACATTACATCGGAAAACTTTGATATACCATCAAGATTAGAAAAGCCGGCTATTATAATAACAATAAGCGGCGCCAGCGGCACCCAGCTTGAAATCGCTCCGAGCAGGCCTATGCCGGTTGCCCCGACAAATGCGAGGATCAGACCCCACACGGCCGCGACTATCCAGAAAAGCAGGCTGCCCGCTTCGGCGTTACTGCCGATGGCTTTCATGAAAAAACTCGTCGCTGTGAAGGTAAAAACTGCGTGCCAACCGATCTGAAGAACACCCATCAACAGCCCCGGCATCAGGATTCCGCCTTTGGTGCCGAATGTGGATGAGCCCACAACATAAAGCGGCATTCCGGTCTTAAAACCAAGAATTCCAGGCACATAATAGATGAGAAAACAAAACAGCGAGCCCAGGATCAGGCCTATTACCGCCGCGTTTACGCTGCCGTAGGCAAGAGCGCCGGCCATACCCGCCATAAAGGGTACTGAGATGAATATGCCCGCATACGACGGTGCGGTATTCTTGTACCACGGTGCGCGGTTCTCCATCGAGTTGGGTGAGGCTTCTTTAAGATAGGATGGTAATACGTTGCTCATAATCAGTCTCCACAATTTAATAAACACCTTTTATAAATGCACTTACAAACATTTTAAATTAACTGTACAGCTTCCTGTTAAAAACCGAAGCCACTAAATAAAATACACCTGTATTAACAATCGGTTTCTGCATTTCAATTTTACGCACTAAACATTATTAAACAAGTATAAAGTTTTGCAATTAGTTTTTTATCTTTTCTGGGCTTGACATAACTGTCGCCGCAGATGTCTTTGATACAGTTGTCATAATACCGGTTTGCGGAAACCGCTTTTCCTGCCATATCACTGGTTGAAATATTTCATCAATTTAATCCATTTCATATTGACTCCTGAATAAGATTTTATCAGGCGTTTAGCATATTGCATTTATATTTTTTACGGATATAATAAAATATTAGATACAGAAACGGAATTATTCAGGAATAAAATTGTAAAAACCTATGGGAACAGAACATATACGTAATTTTTCTATCGTGGCACACATTGACCACGGCAAAAGCACAATCGCTGACCGGTTGCTGCTGATGACAGGGTCTGTAACAGAGCGAGAATTTCACCAGCAGCTGCTTGACAGCATGGATCTGGAACGTGAACGCGGCATAACAATCAAAGCCTCCGCGGTTACTATGGACTATGTCCATGAAGGCCAAAAATACATGATAAACTTCATTGACACCCCGGGACATGTGGACTTTCACTATGAAGTATCCCGTGCCCTGGCGGCGTGTGAAGGCGCACTGCTTGTGGTTGATTCATCTCAAGGTGTTGAGGCACAAACTGTTGCCAATGCATACCTTGCAGTAGAAGCCGGCCTTGAGATAATACCGGTGCTCAACAAGGTTGACCTGCCGGCGGCACAGCCGGAAGTCGCCGCCGAAGAGGTTGAAACAATACTCGGTTTCAGTCATGACGAATGCTATATGGTAAGTGCAAAATCCGGCCTGGGCATGAAAGAGCTGCTTACTGCTATTGTCGAAAAACTCCCGGCCCCGCTGGACAGAAGCAATGAAGCCCTGAGGGCTCTTATTTTTGACAGTCATTTCGACGGCTACCGCGGCGTTATATGTTATGTGAGGGTTGTTTCCGGCGAGCTGAAAACCGGCCAGAAGATAATGCTTATGGGCTCAAACCGCAACTATAATGTTACTGAGCTGGGCAAGTTTAAGCCGCAAATGGTCGCTGTTGATTCACTGGGAACAGGCGAAGTGGGTTACCTTATCGCCAACATCAAGAGCCTTGCAGATGTCACTGTCGGCGACACAATTACAGACGATGCCAATCCCGCTGATACCCCGCTGCCCGGCTACAATCCCCCGATGCAGATGGTTTTTTCTGACTTTTATCCCGCCGACACGGGTGATTATCCAAAAATGAAAGCGGCATTCGAGAAACTGGCGCTGAACGACTCAAGTTTCTCGTTTACACCTCAGAACTCCCCTGCTTTGGGTTTTGGCTTCCGTTGCGGTTTTCTGGGGCTTTTGCACATGGAAATAATACAGGAACGTCTTGAGCGTGAAAACGACATCGGTGTTGTTCAGACCGCCCCAACTGTAAGCTATGAAATATTAACTACTTCCGGCGAGGTAATGCGGATTGACTCGCCCAGCCAGATGCCGGATCCCTCACTGGTTGCAGAATTTCGTGAGCCCATTGTACGCCTTGAGATTATAATGCCTAAAGAAAGCATAGGCGCGGTTATGCAGCTTACTGAACAGAGGCGATGCAAGCTCAACAAAACCGAATATATCAGCCCTATCCGTGTCATGATGGAATTTCGGGCCCCGCTGGCAGAGATTGTTTACGACTTCTACGATGTACTCAAAGGTGCTACACACGGCTACGCGACAATGGATTACGAGCTGCTGGGTTTTGAAAAATCGAACCTGGTTAAGATTGATATTCTCGTGAACAAGGTCGCCGTTGACGCGCTCTCAATAATAGTCCACCGATCCAACGCCGAAGCACGCGGCAGGAGGCTGCTTATCAGACTCCGCAGAGCTATAAACCGCCACCAGTTCGAAATTCCGCTGCAGGTTGCCATCGGCGGCAAGATAATCGCCAGAGAAACTATTAAGGCCTTCCGAAAAGATGTTACATCTAAGCTCTACGGCGGAGACATCACACGTAAGATGAAAGTGCTCAAAAAGCAAAAAGAAGGCAAGAAGCGTATGAAGAGCGTCGGCTCGGTTCAGATCCCTCAGGAGGCATTTATGACGGTACTAAAAAACGAGGACTGATTTAGCGAAATTCAAATTCAGATGCAAAGCCGGGCTGTGCAGGCTGCCTGAGCAATGGCTGTTTTCAAGTGCTCGCCGCGGCTTTGCAGAAAGCAAACAACATGAATATTACCGCTAAGGATATCATTCAAAGATTCAAGCTCCAGGCCCACCCTGAAGGCGGATATTTCACTGAAACATACCGCAGCGGTTTGGCGTTTGATAATCCCGCGGTTAAAAACACATACAAGACGCAGCATTGCGCAGGCACCGCCATATACTACCTTTTGACATCCGGCACTTTTTCAGCAATGCACAGGGTTGCCAGTGATGAGATATTTCATTTCTATCTTGGGGATGCGGTAGAAATGCTCCAGCTTTTGCCTGACGGCAGCGGCAAAAATATCTCTATCGGCACAGACATCAATACCGGCCAACAGCCCCAGGTTCTTGTTCCGGCAGGCAGCTGGCAGGGATGCCGGCTTGCTGAGGGTGGAAAGTTCGCCCTGATGGGCTGCACCGTCGCTCCAGGCTTTGAATTTGAAGATTTTCAAATGGCAGACAGAGAACAGCTTATACGGAAATATCCCGATTTTAAAAAGGATATCCTTCAGCTCACAAAATAAGATAGCTTTTTTACATAATCATTTATATAATACATGTTTTGCCGGCGGATTGCCGGAAGTTGCAGCTTCTTTTAATAAGGAATAACAATGAAAAGGTATGTAACTGTCATAGCGATTACAGCAATATGCTGTGATGTTATCTTCGCGGCTCTGGAACCTCAGCTTAAATTGGTCTGGGAAAAAGAGTTCTCTTTTGAAGACGACAAAAGCTCCTGCATCTCGAAAGCGTGGTTAAACAAGCAAAACGTAATTGAATTTGCCGGGTTTTCTTTCATAACGAAAGAACCACAAAGCGGGTGCATATATACCGGAAGCATTGACCACGAGGGCGGGATTACAAAAAAACTCATCGGCAAGGCTCCAGATTACAAATTCTGGGCAAAGATGACGAGCAATTCTATTTTGGCTGTTTACAAATACAACGGCCGGCTGAAAATGGTGGGCGAATTCCGCCCGTCCAGGAGCAAAACAACAGAACCGCTCAAGCCGCTTCATGAGATCAAAGGCGTTATTCTATATGAAACGCCAAACTTCAAACCGACAGACTACGGAATTCGGACAACGGTTACTGATTCATACGTCTCGGATAACGGCATTTACTACTGCGGCATAAACCACCCCGGCGGCTGCGTTTTCAAGATGGACATGTATAACAAGCTCCGCTGGCTCAGAGAGATTGATTACAACCAGACATGCGCAGTTAACGACATGTCCGCTGTGGAGAATGAAGGTATTTACATAGTCGGCATATCCGGTGAATCAGAATCGAAATTCGGTTTAAAATCCCCCGCAGATATTTTTGTCCGCAAATATGATTTCGACGGCAACTTTAAAGGTGAATACACATTCGAAACTGGCCTGGGCACATTCAACTTTCCTGTTATTTCAGCCGCCAAATCAGGAGCTGCAATCTCATACCTTGATACGGAACCAGTCACGTCAGAAAAAGGAAACAATCAACAAACACAGCAAACATGCCCCGGTAACGGGGTAAAATTCACCGGCGAGGGAATGTCACTGTGCCAGAAAATAACCATGTTAGACACAAGCCTCAAACACAAATGGACGGCCAGGGTCACCGACACTGAAAACGCAATGATTGAGAATAAAACTGTTCTCGGCTCAAACTGTGTGTTTGGCTATACAGATATCATAGGCCAGAAAGATTCAACAATTCTCTCCGTTTACAGCCTGGAAGGAAACAGAATATGCAGCGAGAAGATCAATTTCATAGCAGCAACAGTTGAAATATTTGCCATTACCGATTCAAATAACACTCAAAGCTGCATCCTCCTCGGGAAAGGCATACAAACTGATAAAACCGAGAAAACCATGACATTTACCATAAAAGCCGCCAGGATAGAACTAATCGAATGAGGCTGAAGGCACTTGACAGATTTACGGGAAAGAGTGCGGCTTTTTTTATTGCCACAAAAAAACCATCTAAATAAGCGGTATTAACCGGCTTTTTGCTTGAACAACAGGCAATCTCTATTGTATAATATTTTGTTTAGTATATTTTGATAAATAAGGAATGATTTAAACATGCTTGTAAAAGCGCTTAAAGCAAAAATACACAGGGCAACTGTAACAGATGCTGAATTGAACTACCCGGGCAGCGTAGCGATCGACACAAACCTGTTAAAGGCATCTGGAATAAGACCTTACGAAGAGGTTCTGCTTGCCAATATAAATAACGGCGAACGGGTGGAAACCTATGTTGTGCCGGCCCCTGAGGGTAGTGGGCGAATTGGCATTTTGGGTGCGGCGGCACGGAAATTTGAGCCGGGTGATATTGTGATTATCATAAACTTCGGCTATTACAGCCCTGAGGAAATGGAAAAACACAAACCCGTAGTGGTTGTAGCTGATGACAAAAACGGCATAGCAAAAACTATGTAAACTGCCCTCTAATTGAAGATGTCGCATCCATGAAACCGGAACTATTCACTATACCTTTTACCAACCTGACCGTTAAAGGCCCCGGACTTATGATAGCTATCGGTTTTATCGCCGCGGCTTTTATAGTAAAGTACATGTCCAGGAGGGTCAGCATAAAGGATGATATCCTTGTCAACGCGGCACTTATATCACTGGTTGCCGGCCTTTTCGGATCAAGAGTCCTTCACGTCGTCCATTACTACGAGCATTTTGACAGTTTTCTCGCTGTTTTCCGCATTTGGGAACCGGGGCGAGAGCTGCTCGGCGGCGTAATCGCGGCTATCATTGCCATAGTTGTGTATCTCCATATAAAAAAACAGCGGATTATGCTGTGCCTGGACATTCTCGCCGTGGCACTCATGGCGGGTATAGGTTTTGGACGAATCGGCTGCCTGCTTGAAGGGTGCTGCTACGGCAAACCATGCAGTCTGCCTTGGGCTGTGGTATTCCCTTACGATTCAATACCTTACAACTCACAGGCATACCCTGACCCTCAAAGAGGCAGAGATGAACCGACATTGAAACTGCCGTCGTCTTATTACGGCAGAGTATCCCAGGACGGCCGCTGGATTCCGGCACCCGAGGGCGATGCAAAATTTAATTATCCGTTGAAACCGTATGAAATGCTCACCGAAGAAGAAAAGCAGGCTGTCTCTAAAAACGGTCCTAACCACTGCGTGCCGATACATCCCACTCAGCTCTACTCCTCTGTTTTTGCTTTCAGCTGGCTGGCGATCTTGTTCTTCTACTGGCGGCTCGCCGGCGCCGGTTCGCTTTACGGCAGACAAGAACATGAGAAATCACCCATGCGATACCGGCTTGCCAGACCGGGCATTACCGGCGCTTTGATGCTTGTGCTGTATGGCTTTGGCAGGATAATACTTGAGAATCTCAGGGATGACAATCCTTATGAAATAAGCACACTCACCATTTCACAAATTATCAGCATCGCCATGATAGCTGCCGGCTCTATAATAGCCGCTTATATAGCAGGCAAGCCGGATTGAGCAAAAAAGATACCGCTTAGATTTTAACGCAAATATAGATAAAATTAACCGTTACAAAAAGAGACTATTTTAGATAACCGCCTCGCAGCACAATTTTTCAGAAATAAATGCTTATTTCTTGACCTTGCACACAGATTAAGTATAGTAATAAAGACTTTTAAATCCATTGTTCATCCGCAATTAAGTAAACTGATGGTAAAATCAGATTTGTTAATGTTACTATAAATAAGGACAAAAATGAAAATTAGCCAAAGAGCACAAGCCGTTCCGGCTTCAGCAACAATGCTGGTAGCTACTCGCGCAAAAGAAATGAAAGCACAAGGCATCGACGTTGTCAGTTATGGCGCCGGCGAACCGGATTTTGACACACCTCAATACATAAAAGACGCGGCAATCAAAGCTATAAATGACGGCAAAACAGGCTACACAGCAACTCCGGGAATACCCGAACTGAAAAAAGCCATTTGCGAAAAGCTCAAAGCTGAAAACAATCTCGACTACACCCCTGAACAGATAATATGCAATATCGGAGCAAAACACTCTATATACGAAGCCTTCCAGGCTATACTTGATGATGGCGATGAAGTTATTATGCCTGCTCCGTACTGGGTAACATATCCAGAGGCAATCAAACTTGCAGGAGGAACACCAAAAGTCATAAACGGAGACCCGTCAAACAGTTATAAAGTTACTCCAGAACAGCTCAAAAATGCCCTTACAGATAAGACAGCGGCATTTTTGCTGAACTCGCCCAACAACCCCGGCGGCTTCTGCTATACACCTGATGAGCTCAAAGAGCTGGCCAAAGTGCTTGAAGGAACAAATGTAACAGTAGTTTCTGACGAGATTTACGAACGCCTTGTTTACGGTAATACACAGTTTATAAGTTTCGCCGCTCTCAGCGACGATGCCTTCAGCAGGACAATTACTATAAACGGTTTCAGCAAGGCATTCGCCATGACCGGATGGCGTCTGGGATACACTGCCGGCCCGCTGCAGATTATAAAGGCTATGGGCAAACTCCAGTCACATATGACGCAGAATCCGGTTAGTTTTGTCCAGTATGCCGCTGTTGAAGCACTCAAAGACCCGGACGGCGTTGTAGAACAGATGCGGCTGGAATTTGAGAAACGCGGCGGACATATGTCAAAACGCTTAAAGGCGATTGAGGGATTCATCTGCCCGGAACCGACAGGCGCGTTTTACTGCTTCCCTGATGTAAGTCACTATTACGGCAAGACTATTGGCGGCGTTGAGATAACCGACAGTATGACATTTGCTCAGACTCTGCTCGAACAGGCGAACGTAGCGATTGTTCCCGGCGGGGCTTTCGGGTGTGACAACAATGTACGACTCAGCTTTGCCTGCTCAATGGAACAGATAGACAAAGGAATTGACAGGATTCAAGATTGGCTCAAGAGCTGACACAAGTCAAAGTGATATTTTAATCAAAACCGATAAGGGAGCATCAGAAATGCTCCCTTTTTTTATAAGCCGGCCTTGTGGTTTTACTGATTCCGAAGCTCTAAACAGCATGTTTTATATACAGCGGCATAGCGGCAGCGAAGAGATGGGGACATAATATTTTTTGAATTCTCTTGACTTTAAACTGTCAAAACATAATTCTATTGCACTAAAAGAAATAAATTATGTTGCTTGCTTAAAGCACAAAAGATTTTTATCTACTTGTAAAATTTAGAGTTACATCTGGAATACCAATGGCGGAAAAAAACAGCACAAAAGCGCTGGTAGTCGTAGAGTCACCGGCCAAAGCGAAAACTATAAACAAATACCTTGGTTCGAACTTCGAGGTAAAAGCCTCTGTTGGCCATATCCGTGACCTTCCGAGCAAAGGACTTAACGTTGATATAGAAAACAACTTTGAGCCTACGTATGACATTATGCCCGGAAAGAAGCGGACACTCAACTCACTCAAGAGTGCGGCGAAAAAATGCGACACACTATACCTGGCAACTGACCTTGACCGCGAGGGAGAGGCAATAGCCTGGCATATCAGCGAGATGTTAAAGTTTGATCCGGAAAAAACGTATCGTGTTGTATTTAACGCAATTACAAAGAAATCTATACAGGATGCATTTTCAGAGCCCGGCAAACTGAACATGAACAAGGTAATGGCTCAACAGGCCAGGCGAATCCTTGACCGAATTGTTGGGTATCAGATCAGCCCGCTGCTGTGGAAAAAGGTAAGCAAGGGACTTAGTGCCGGCAGGGTACAATCAGTCGCGGTTAAAATGGTGGTTGAGCGTGAGCGAGAGATTCGGGCATTTAACCCCAAGCCATACTGGCTGATACCGGCGGTATTCACCACTGACTTAAATTTAGACTGTTCAGAAATCTGGAAACAGTTTCTCGGTGATGACGAGAAAAACCGCCCCACTGTTTCAGACCAGAATAAATGGCTCTCTGAGCATGATGCCTTCAGAGCAGAACTTAAGGAAATCAACGGCCAAAAATTTGTCCCGGAAGATAAAGACCTGGCTTTCACCGCCTACGAGATACTCAAAGGGGCGGATTTTAAGGTCTCTGACTATAAAACCAAACAAACCCAGTCCCGCCCGGCTCCGCCATTTATAACATCTTCGCTTCAGCAGACCGCCGCGAATAAACTGGGATTCGCGACCAAACGAACCATGCGTCTGGCGCAAAACCTTTACGAAGGTATCGAACTGGGGGCAATGGGCTCTGTCGGTCTTATTACATACATGCGAAGCGACAGCACTTACATCTCACCAGAAGCCTTTAACGCGGCAAGAACTTTTATAGGCAAAGAGTTTGGCGACGAATATGTCCCCGAAAAACCGAATTTCTTCACCTCCGCCAAGAATGCTCAGCAGGCTCACGAAGCTATCCGCCCCACCGACCCTGCTCTGAGCCCTGAATTTGTAAAACCTCACTTAACGGCTGAACAATACAAACTTTATGACCTTATATGGCGCAGGTTTGTGGCTTGCCAGATGTCCAACGCTAAATGGAATATTACCACAATAGATATCAAGGCCCAAAACAGCGGCAAAACAGGTCTTTACCGCTCTGCCGGAAGGCAGCTTGTATTTGACGGCTTTACAAAAGTCTGGCACACAAGCTCCAACGAACAGAGAATACCCGAATTAGAAACAGACCAACAGCTCAGGCCCGTTGATATAAGTCTTGATGAAAAATGGACAAAACCGCCGGCAAGATACACTGAAGGTTCACTGGTAAAAGCCCTGGAAAACCAGGGGATTGGCAGGCCAAGTACTTATGCCAGCATTATCTCCACAATTCAGGACAGAAATTATGTTGAACAGCGAGAACGAAAGTTTCACGCTACTGACCTTGGTGAAGTCGTCACAGATAAACTCAGCGAGTTTTTCCCGCAAATCATGGACATGGACTTCACCAGGCTTATGGAGCAGAAACTCGACAACATTGAAGACCAGCACAGCAACTGGGTCGGAGTACTGAATGACTTCTACGGGCCATTCAAAGAGAACCTCGACAACGCCCTTGAGCAGATGAAGCACGCAAAGGCTGAAACCCAGCCAAGCGACTATAAATGCCCTGAGTGCGGCGCTGAGCTGGTGTATCGTTTCGGCAGAAACGGAAGATTCCTGAGCTGCTCAACCTATCCTGAATGCAAATTCGCGGCTCCGGTAGATAAAGACGGCAAGATATTAGAAGAAAAACCATCCGGCATAAAATGCCCGAACTGCGGCAAAAACATGATTGAGAAGAACGGCCGTTACGGCAAATTCCTCGGCTGTGAGGATTATCCTCAGTGCAAAACCATTATGCGTATAGGAAAAGACGGCAACCCCGTGCCGCCCAAGGCCCCGCCGGAGCCTACCGGTATAAAGTGCTATAAATGCGCAAAAGGCGAGCTGGTTATCCGTGACAGTAAAAGAGGTAAATTCCTGGGCTGCAACAAGTTCCCCCGCTGCCGGACAATCGTGAAACTCGATCATCTTGAAAAACTCAAAGAACTTCAGGCTGCCGGTAAATGGCCGCCCGAAAACGAAGAGAAGGCAAAAGAGATACTCAAAGCAAATGCAGACGCTGCGAAAAAAGAAGAGTGAGGCTCTTAGGAGAAACGAATAACTCGTTTACCACCATTGAGTTATTCGGTAATCCCGAAGTTTTCGATCTGTAATTTTCGAACTGATCAAAGTGTATTTATCCAGCTCTTTCCAAAAGCGTTTGCTGTGGTTTGGATGTTTTGTGTGAACCAGCTCATGAAGGATCACATAGTCCCTTAAATCTCCGGGTAATTCCGCTAAGGCTATATTAATACTAATGTTACCTGAAGACGAACAACTCCCCCACATGGTTCGCTGATTTCTGATTGTGAGTTTTTTATATTTAAAGCCGTATTTCTTAGCGAGGTAAACAAACCTGTCGGCCAGTTTTTTGGCTTCAACAGGCATTCTCGCCAAACGCATATTTACGTCACGCTGGGTATCAACGCCTTTGGCAGTCAGTTCTTTGATATTAGAATTTATTTTTGTTGCTATTGAGACAACAAAATCCCTCGCCTGGCTGTAGCTATTCCACAACGGAACAGAGACTTTAACACAGTTATGTTCTGTAGTTACAACAATCCGCCTTGCCCTGCGGTTTCTACGAAAAAAAACCGGCACCGGAATGCCGGGAAGATGTTCTGTTTTCAGTTTCATGAGCTCATAATATATTTTAAGCAGAAAAACTAACAAGATAAAATATTGAAAAATGTTCATTAAAATATAGAATATAATTTATGATTAAAAATCGCCTGATATGGTTTGCAGATTTCGTTGATTCTCATCTTTGCGAAGATGAATTTATCAATCGAAATATAGAGCTTAAAAGAGAACACACCAAAATGGTGTGCCTTGAAATGCAGCGGCTCTGTGAAATTCTCAAACTGGATCCCCGCTTAACAGAGCTGGCTATGATAACGGCCCTGTATCATGATTTAGGCAGATTTCCTCAAATAGTCGAATATCGGACTTTCAGCGACCCGCAAAGCTGCTGTCATGCAACTGAATCAATAAATGTCATGAACCGCAACTCACTTCTCGAGGGGCTTGACGAGACAGACTCAAATGCGATAAAAACAGCGGTAAAACTTCATAACAAGCTCGACTTTGATACTGAATCGCTCGACGAGAAACAACTGCTTCTAACCAGAATGATCCGTGATGCCGATAAGATAGATATATACCGCGTCATATCTGAAGCGTACCATGAGTACCTGAAAGACCCTCAATCTTATAACCGCGCAATCGGATTTGGAGATTTCGAACAGAAAAAGGCCACCCCAGAGATAGCCGCCGCGGTGATCAAGGGCAAGCCCGTCTTATATGCCGGCGTGAAAACGTTCACCGACAGAAAGCTGCTGCATTTGGGCTGGCTGTTCCAGATACACTATGATGCTGCCCTTAATAGAATACACTCAAGGGGTTATATAAAAATGCTTCTTGAGAGCCTTCCCGATTGCCCGCTTTGCTGCAAGGTCAGAACCACAGTTGAAAGTTATGTGAAAAATCGGCTGGCCCTCTCTGCCGGTATTTATGAACAGAAACAAAAAATAACTTGACATTTACGCATTATACCGGATAGTATTCTAACTGTAATAATATTTTAGTACCGGAGTTATATACAATGAATTCCTCAAATGGATTAGTGAGAATTTTCAATAAAGATCAGATTGTCATAGTAAGTTTGAACTGTAAAAAACTTCTTGAAGAAGAACACATCAACTCTGTACGCGACTCGATACTTGGCGCTATCGGGGCGGCGCCGGTTCCAAAGGTTCTTATTGATTTTGACGAAGTAGAGTTTCTTTCGAGTGCGATGCTTGGAGCACTTATAAAAATAAACGCCGCAGTCAATGAGAAAAAAGGCAAACTCGCTCTTTGTAATATCGAGGATAACATCGCGCAAATTTTCAAAATAACCGCCCTGGAAAAAATATTCGACATCTACGACGAGCCGGAAGAAGCCTTAACCAGTTTAGAAAACCAGAGTTAGAACAGAACTTATGCCGTCTGCCATGAAGACAGTCTCTAAAACCCTTGAACTAAGGTATCCGGTTAAATATACCCGGCTTTATGAGTCTATACTCTCAGAGCTCGACGAAAGCACCTACTCTCCTGAGGACCGTTTTGCTTTAGAGCTTGTGCTTGACGAAGCCATCACCAACGCAGTTAAGCACGGCAATAAGAACGACCCTGATAAAAAGGTTACCGTATCGTATTCGATCACTCCCAAACAGTTTGAAATAGAGATTACAGACGAGGGACCCGGCTTTGAGATAGAGGATCTGCCCGACCCGAGACGCGAAGAAAACCTATTTAAAACCTCAGGGCGCGGCGTTTTGCTTATGAAAGCCTACATGGACAAGGTCAAATTCAACAAAAAAGGCAATTCTGTCAGAATGGTTAAACGCGCTGCAAATTACCATGAATGATCAGAACGGCGGTAAAATCACCGCAAGCCGCCCTGATCTGCGGGAAAACCTGAAATAGCCAAACAGCAGCTTTGCCGCTCAAATATTAAATCAAGGTTAAAATCTTGGTTTGTAGTTTGCCAAACACCAACTCTTGTATTATAATATCCTGGTTTAAATTAGTATTCAATTTATTCTAAAGGACTTTTAAACATTGAAATTTCAAGTATTTAAGAACGGCAGCCCTGCACAGGAGTTAAACCTGGAAGGCAGTTACATATTCAGCCATGATAACTATCTCCTGCGCGACTCTTCGCTGATACAGTACGAACGGGAGGTTCTCGCGGCGGACTGCACCGGCTCAGAAACCGCCGCTCTGTGCCTGCCCTGGGATATTGAAGGCATAGGCACGATAATGCTGCCGACAACCAGGCTGCTGCGTCAACCAGGCTGTTATAACCTCAACATTGAGCTGGCCCGCGCACGGCTGATGCTTATAATATCCAAAATTGAGGACTACTCTGAAATTGAGATGTCCGAATCAATGATAAAATACTTTGATAACGCCAAGAAATCTTTCGTCGATGCCATAAAATCATCGGCTAATCCCCAGGAAGCGTCGGTACATGCCGACCGTTCCCTGATAAACGCACTGCATTTCTCTGAGAAACTGGCGATTGTTCAGGCAGAAAACGGCTTCAGGAAACGTCAAAAACTTTCAAACTACGGCAAAGACTACTTTGGCTGCAAACTTGAAGTTGAACACGTTAAAAAATCTCCGCAATACTTGAAAAAAGTTATAAACGCTTTCGGCAGGGTGGAAATCCCCCTTAACTGGAGAGAAATAGAGAAAACACCAGGACAATATGACTTCGGGAGCTTAGAAAAGATCATCAAAGTACTCTCCTCCAGCAAAGGCATTAAAATCACTGCCGGCCCCCTTGTTTCCTTTGAAAAAGAGTGCATTCCTGACTGGCTCCAGCAAAAGGACGCTTCATTTGCAGACATACAGGAAGCGGCATACGGATATATCTCTGAATGCCTGGGCAGATTCCGTAACTTTGTAGATCAGTGGATCGTTCTCAAAGGCATAAACTGCAAAAACTGCCTCAAATTCAGCCTTGACGAGATTCTCGAGATAACCCGTTCGGCGTTCATCGCGGCAAGAAACGGCGACAGCTCCGGGAAACTTATTCAAATCTGCGACCCCTGGGGCAGCAGCGAATCGGTATCCTATGACAATATCCCGCCGCTGGTTTTCCTTGAAATGCTGATCCAGCAGAACATCTGGTTTGACGGCATCTCGCTTGACCTGGATATATGGAACCGCTGCAAGTATCCCGCTGTAAGAGATTTACTGCAGATTTCCTCCAAGATAGACAGTTTTACCAATCTTGGCCGCCAGATATATGTCTCAGAGCTCAAGGCTCCAAGGCAATCAGACAGTATCTATTACGGATACTGGGAAAAAGAATGGTCCCAGGATATCCAGGCTAAATGGCTGGAATATGTTTACAAAATAGCCCTGAGTAAACCATCTGTCGCCGGAGTTTCATATTCTGCCGCAGTAGCAAACAGCAACAGGCCTTCTTGCGGAATCCTAAGCAAGAATTACGATGTGTCCAAAGCGTATAAGAAAATCCTAAAACTGCAGAAACTTTAAAAAATGTCTGTCGCAATTAAAGGCAAAACAATTACAGAAACCGCCCTTTTGGCTCTTTCGGCCGTTATGTTCGCCTCGGCCGCGGCGTTCTTTTACTTTCCAGTTTCAGACAGCGGCCCGGACCCGGAGGGTTTATCTGAACTTGACATCAATGAAGCCGGACTGACACAGCTTGAGCTTATTGAAGGCATCGGCCCCGCGACGGCAGCCGCAATAATAAAGTATAGAGACGAAATATCAGAAACAGGGAAGTTTCAAAATGCCGATGAGCTTATTAACGTCAAAGGTATTGGAGAAGTAAAAGCACGGACAATTGCGGAAATCGCGGCTTTTAAAGCGAGAAATAAACGCAAATAGAAATTCAGACTTATATGGCAGATTGGGAAATAAAAAAAACAACAGGCTTCTGTTACGGAACACAGCGGGAACTCGAACCGGGGGAGGAGTATTTCGCAGTGTTAACCGAAAACGAAGACGGCAATCTTGAGCGGCGGGATTTCAGCAGGAAATACTGGATGGAGAATCAGCTTCAGGTATTTTATTTCTGGAAAAGCCGCATACCGCTGCCGGATGAAAACAAAAAAACTTTTATTGATGATGAGATGCTGCTGGCATTCTATGAGCGGCTAAGCGATGAAGAAAATGAAGAAAAAATCAACTTCAGGTACATACTCGCTTTGATACTGATGCGAAAAAGGATTTTAAAATATCAGAACTCTCAAAGCTCTGACGGCGTAGAGATATGGAATATGAGAACAGCCGGAACAAATAAAACATCAAAACTCATAAAACCTGAATTAAGCCCTGAGCGGATTGACGCTCTGACAGAAAACATCCGGGAGGTGCTTCTTGAAGATTAAAATAACTGTCTCCATACTTATTTCCATATTTTTACTTGGCTGCGGCCAGCAGTTTGAAAAGAGTGAGCGAAAATACAACTCAAGCATGAATTTTCTTGCCAAACAAAAGGCCTCTGCCGTCCCATTCAAAGCCCAGGGCTCCGGACGTGCCGAATTTATCGACGCGGACGGTGAGAAAAACATGGAAAACATAACCAGAATCGATGTTATCTTCAACCCGCCCAACAAACTCTACGTCTCTATGGACCATCTGCTTCAAAAATCCGCTGTAAGTCTGGGCCTTACCGGTCATGAATTCTGGATCTGGAGCCGGTTCAGAGACAGAAATGACATCTATTGGGGCCAGCAGAATATGCTGGTTATGGACAACCGGCTGCCGGTAGGACTGAGGCCGGAGGCTTTTCTTGAGTGCCTGGGACATGTTAACTATGAAAAGGAAGAAGAGCTGTTCGTTTCTGACGAGTTATCAATCGGCATAGGCAACGGCCGGGGCCAAATGGTCAAGGCGCTGGAATTTTCGCCTGACGACCATACTTTAAGGAGAATTGGCTACTTTAACAGCGAAAACAATCTGATAATGCTTTGTGAGCTGGATGATTACCGTCCCGTCTCGCTTGAGAGTGAATATATCCTGCCCAGAAAAATACGGCTGTATTTCTACAAACGGCAGTCAGAACTTAGCATAAAGCTGGACAAGATAACCCTTGTGGACCCTGAAGACGAAAAATACTCAAGGGCATTTAACATGCCTTCAAAAGACAGGGTAAAAGAAGTATATCTTCTCACGGAGTCAGGCGAGTTTATACAAGAGAAATAACCCGCCGGACTTTCACATAACAAACAGCTTTTACGAAAACTTATTCAGCAGGATTTTGGCATAATGAACTGTTTTCTGTCATAATACTGCTTATTTACCGCAGATAATGAATTTCATTTGACAAATCTGATATATGAAATATAAATAAACTCCTGCTCATTACAAAATTTAAAAATATGCCCGTGTCCGTATTCCGGTTAAAAGGGAATGCAGTGAAAATCTGCAACGGTCGCGCCGCTGTATGCGTCTGGATAACAAGAATAATCCAGAAACAGGCAATATGCCACTGTGACAGCTAATGTCGCGGGAAGGCGCCTGTTTGCAAACGCAAGTCAGAAGACCTGCACTGGTATAGATCTTTAGCACTGTAAAGCTGAATTAGTAATTCAAGCATGCGCAGTGTGCAGTTTCCCGCGTAAGGAATAAGAAAGAAATAAGCTGAATATCAAAAGCCATTGTTCTTGCCGCAGGAACAATGGCTTTTTTTTTGGAATAATGATAATACAGATGGTAAATAGCAATAAAAGAATAACAGTATATATTCTCGCGTCTTTGCTGATGGTGATCCTGTCGGGCTCTGTCCTTGCCGGTGAATATTCCGACGGCACCAATAGTCCAGATGCCATCGACGCCGGCATACCGGGTGTTTTTGAAAACCAGCTCAACCCTGTTTTTTCGGGCTGGGCAGTAACTGTCGTTGAATACCTTCCATCTGACGAGACAGAATCCTATGGAATAGACGGTATCGGCCCATCACCCTATACCGGTAACGATTTCAGCGACACAGCCAACGCCCTTGGCCCTGTAACAACCAGCGATTTGGATGTGGTCTCTCTTGGAGATTTGAACTGGGAAGACGGGGTAACTTATGATATTGATGACGAACCGGGTTTTATTACTCTCTCTTTCCCTGAAACGGTTTCTAACGGCCCGGGCCCTGATTTTGCTGTATTTGAAAACACATTCGGCTCTGGCGGGCTGCTGCCTGCAGAGCTTGCATTTGTTGAAGTTTCCACAAACGGCACCGATTTTGCCCGATTTCCATGCTATTATAATGCCTCATCGGAGCCGGTGGGGCCTTATGGGTATATTGATGTTACGAAGATCTGGAACCTCGCAGGCAAACATATAAATTCAGGCAGCGGCTCATGGGGCACGCCTTTTAACCTATCGGATTTATCAGAGCATCCTCTGGTTCTGGACAATACGGTGAATATTGAACAGATAAACTATATACGAATAGTTGATATAGCAGGAAACGGTTATTTTGCAGACAGTCTGGGCAACCCTATATACGATGCCTGGGAAACCTGGGGCTCCGGAGGTTTTGACCTCAATGCTGTTGGTATCCTGGAAAATATAACCGGCGACGGCGATTCGGACGGCGAAGTAAATTTTCATGACTTCTTGAGACTGCATAAAAACTGGAACAAAACCGGCGGCTGGCCTCAGGGAGACTTTAACGAAGACGGCTTTGTAGATGCTGATGACTATCTGCTGCTCGCCGGAAACTGGCTTTATAGAAATAAGTAAGCACCAATTTTACTGTTAGTGGCCATACCCTGATTGGTGCGAATAATAATTATTGTGTTCGGAGAAAAGAATGAACAAAATGAACAAATTGACAAAGATTTTTATGGTTTTAAATGTAATTACAATACTGACTGCAACGGCTTCTGCCGTCATTGATCTTGAAGATGTCGGGGCAGCACTGGCTCCTGAGAGCCACTGGGTGGGCGAGGCACCAGATGCGCTTTACACACCTGTTGAACGGACTTTCAGCAGCGGTGATGCTGGATTTAACCAGTATTTAACCGATTGGGGATCAATGGTATCATGGAGCGGCTTTACCTACTCGAACAAAACAGATACAACAACGGAAGGTTATACAAATGATACAAGCGCTTATGCCGAAACACCCGGCAACACATACGGCATATGCTACGTTGACGGTTATTCCGGAACACCGGAAATAAACTTTAATGCTGAATCTGTTATTTCGGGTGTTTGGATTACAAACACAACCTACGCTTATCTTTCTATGCTGAATGGAGACGGTTTAGCCAAAAAATTCGGCGGAGACAGCGGCAATGACCCCGACTGGCTCAAGCTCACCATAACCGGCACAGGAAACGAAAGCTCCGAGTCTCTCGACTTTATGCTTGCCGACTTCACGTTCGAAGACAACAGCCGGGACTATATTATAGACACATGGACGTGGCTTGACCTGAGCTCTCTGGGTCAGATAAGCAAATTAACCTTTGCCATGAGCTCCACTGATAACAATGACTACGGAATGGTAACGCCGTCTTATTTCGCTTTAGATAATATCAACGGCTCTGCTGATGCGGCACCTGTACCAGAACCGGCAGCTATTGCATTGCTGGGTCTGGGGGCATTTTTAGCCGCAAAAAGGAAGAAATAAGTACAAAACCGGGCAGCGGGCTTTACCCGCAGAATAAAAGAATGAGACAGACTGATAAAAACATAAAAGCCTTTACGCTGATAGAGCTGCTGGTTGTTATATCCATAATCGGCCTCTTGATGTCTATCATTATGCCTGCACTTTGGGCCGCGAGAAAAAGCGCTGCAAGAATTGTATGCAAGTCCAATATACGCCAGCTCCAGCTTGCAAACCAGGGCTATGTCTCAGAAAACAAAGGACACTATGTACCCGCTGCCCGGGATATATGGGGAGAAAACCTCTACCGCTGGCACGGGACACGTAAAAACAAAAATGAGCCGTTTGACCCGCTGCTTGGACCGCTTTCTGCGTATCTGGGTGAGGGAGGAGTAAAACGCTGTCCGGCGTTTAAAAAGAGTGATTATTACGCGGCTTCCGGCCAGTCAAACGCTAACTTTGAAGCGGGCTGCGGCGGATACGGATACAACGACTACATAGGCGGTAATACAATGACCGGAACCGGCGATTCAGTAAAAGCAGCCGCTGTCAAAAACCCTTCATCAACAATCATGTTCACCGATACCGCTTACCGCCAGAAAATAAAGGGCTCCGGCACCGCCTTTATAGAATACTCGTTTGCTCATCCTCCGTATTGGCAGTGGTACCTTGACATGCAAAGCAGAATGCCGGCCGGCCCGCCCCCATCTTCTATTGGTGCACGCCCCGAGCCGACAATTCATTTCAGACACGGCAAATTTACAAACACCGTATGGTGCGACGGCCACGTCTCAAATGATACTATGGATTTAAGCGCCCCTTACGTTACTAACGCCATTATGAGCGAAAAACAAACCGCCCAAATGGCTCTGGGGTGGTTCGGCCCTGACAATAACTCTCTGTTTGATCTGAAATAGCTTAGATAAGCACGGAAATTACCAGAACAAACACGGCATAATCAGATATGCCCAATTTCACTTCAGTTTTTTAACAATTGTACTTGAACAAATTATTATTTCATGCAGAATATAACATAGTAATTTCTAATATATCTTTAAATGAGAATAATAATTTTCATATTTTTTGAAAGGATAAATCACAATGAGTGAAAACGTAATGCATATTTCAGACAGTGAATTCAGCGAACTCATAAGCAGCTCTGATGTACCGGTTCTTGTTGATTTCTGGGCAGAGTGGTGCGGCCCATGCAGAATGATCGGGCCGGTTGTCGAAGAAATCGCGGAAGAATACGCCGGCAAGGCGAAGATCTGCAAGATTGATATTGATGAACACAGAGACGCGGCCAACCAGGTTGGCGTGCAGTCTATCCCGACTGTTGTAATTTTCAAAAACGGCCAGCTCGAAAAGAAATGGGTCGGCGTTACCAGTAAGGAAGACATCACCGAGGCACTGGACGAGCTGATGTAAACACCATAGACGGTAAGCTCTTTACAGGCAGTCGTTTAACGGCTGCCTTTTTTATTGTTTAAGCCCAAAAAATCTTACAGCGTTTCGGGTGGTTACGCGGGCAATCTCCTCAAGCTCTGTATTGTGCAGCTCTGCGAGCTTAGTCGCGGTGTGAATCATCAATGCGGGTTCGTTTGTCCGCTGTTTCCGCATAGGAGCCGGTGACATGAAAGGGCAATCCGTCTCGACCATAAGCCGCTCAAGCGGCACTGCCGTCGCGGCCTCACGGGCTGTATCGGCATTTTTGAATGTTACTGTACCGGTAAACGAAATATAACAGCCCATCTCAACCGCTCTTTGAGCCTCAGCCGCCCCGCCGCCAAAGCAGTGAAATACGACATCTTTGAGCCGGGGCATATACTCGGTGAGAATAGCAAATGTATCCTCAAATGCCTCGCGGCTGTGCAGAATAACCGGCATCCCGGCCGCGGCGGCGATTTCAAGTTGTTTGCGGAAGATATCCTGTTGAATTTGCGGCTCAGAATAATTGTAATGGTAATCAAGGCCGATCTCGCCCAAAGCAACGACTTTATCATCATTTATCTGTTTTGAAAGGGCTTGCAGGTCATCTTCAGTAATAAGCCGTGCATCGTGCGGATGGAACCCCGCCGCGGCGTACATATTGTCATACCGACGGGCAAGCTCTATGTTTTTTATATTCTCCTGCGGACTCGTGCCGACCGTAACCCAGGTATC
The DNA here is from genome assembly GCF_001999965.1 of Limihaloglobus sulfuriphilus. GTDB lineage: Bacteria > Planctomycetota > Phycisphaerae > Sedimentisphaerales > Sedimentisphaeraceae > Limihaloglobus > Limihaloglobus sulfuriphilus. Next base: position 1,490,061 of record NZ_CP019646.1, read on the forward strand.
AACACCCGCATCACGGCTGCGTCCAAGAACATCATCGAGATTCTCAACAAGCCCCTCAAAAGTCAAATGTGCATGTGTATCTATTAAACTCATAAAAAGTCAGAGAAGCCGTCTCTCATATTGCTTTACACTCCATAAGAACACGATCTTTTATGAGAGGATCCAAAACATCTTCATTTACTACATCTATTTTGCATCCAAGCATTTTTTCAAGGCTCCGCATTAAAGCAATATGGTCAAGCAGAGAACGGTTATCATCAATATTTACCAAAAAGTCAATATCACTTGATGCGGTATTCTCGCCTCGCAAGACTGAGCCAAAAATACGCACGTTGTGAGCTCCGTACTTTTCGGCAATATCTATTATCCTGCCGCGGTTAGCCTGAATGTCACTTAAAGATACCATAGAAGTATTTTAAACCCAGATTTGACTATTTTCAAGCAAATTTTAAGCGTAAAACGCGTTTTCGTAGTGGGTTATTTTGGGCTTTTTCTTTTCGTCCAGAACCACTGTTACTATATCAAATCGTGAGATAAGGTCGGTGCATTTGTAGCGTTTCTTGAAGAATTTTGCCGATGCGGCAATCTTTCGCTGTTTTTTCCGGGTAACGGCATCAACCGCCCTCCAGAGTCCTTCTTTTCGGCGGCTTTTGACCTCTACAAAAACAATGACCCCTTCCGGAGTTGACATAACCGCGTCAATCTCGCCGGCTTTGCACCTGTAATTAAGGGCAAGGACCGAATAGCCCTTGCCCTTAAGGTATTTTACAGCCTTGCGTTCTCCCCATCTGCCCAGCACACGGGTTGAAGAAAGGAGTTTTTTATATGTGGTTTTAAATAACACCGGTCTATCTCGTTTTCGCTTGAATACTAAGGACTCTAAGGTCTTTAAAGACATTAAAGACTTTTGCTTTGCTGCTTCCTGACCTGCTTTCTGATACCAGTCATTTTTTCTCGCATTCCACCTTCATCGAGAAATTTTGCTTCAAGTGCTTTAAGTTGGCGAAACAGCAGGTAATCGGTCTGTTTTATGAGGATTATCGCCATATTAGCGATTTTATCGGGAGGACGAGTAGTAACCATTGCCATAAAAAAACGGCTATCATTATGCTCCCGGCCAAGTTTCCGCATCGCCTCAAATTGTGCTGATTTTTCCTGCCATTGCAAGTGCCCGCGAGTTCTCAAATAGTCTTCATAGTCAATAAGCAGCTCCTGCAAACTCGCTTTTGCGACATTGATCAGCTTGATCTCAAACTCACTGGATGTTGAAGAAACGGAGGAACCTTCGGCTATATTTTGCTTGCCGCTGCGAGCCGCCTGTATCATTTGGTCAACGGTACGGTCACTTTTTTGCAGAAAAAGGGTACAGAAATAGTAGGTTATGTCGTAGATCGCCTCGGCCTTTTGATAGCTTATTAAAGATTTGAAATTCCCCTGCCGCGGTATAAAACCATCCTGATTTGCTATCCTTTTCATGGTTGGTTCACCATAAAAAGGTCATTAAGGACCTTAGAGCCCTTAATGACCTTAATCTTATTGACTTACTTAGCAATGGTGTGGGTTGTGTGCCTCTGGCGAAGCCTAACAGCCTTGCCGCTGCGTTCGCGAAGATAAAACAGTTTGGCACGGCGGACTTTACTGCTTCGAATGGCTACAACATTAACTATGTTGGGCGAATGAAGCGGGAAAATACGCTCGACTCCCTCGTCGGCGATGAAACGCCTTACGGTGAATGTCTCATTGATACCGCGGCCCTTACGGGCAATCACGATACCGCTGAATATCTGAATACGGGTTTTGTTGCCTTCCTTGATGCGGCAATGCACTTCGACATTGTCGCCAACTTCAAAGTACGGCACCTGCGTCTTCAAGCTCTTGCTTTCAACTGCATCTAAAAGTTCAGTTTTCACGTCTATGCTCCTGACTTTATTATTTCTTATTATCTGGCAGTCCGTCAAGCAGATCGGGCCGCCATTTTTTCGTTCGTTCCAGAGATTTATCCTTTCGCCATTGGGCAATTTTGCCGTGGTCTCCGCTGAGCAGTATTTCCGGAACACGCATGTCACGGTAAACCTCGGGCCGCGTGTATTGGGGATACTCGAGCAATCCATCGCTGAAAGATTCATCAACGGCACTGGCATCATCGCCGAGTACACCTTCGAGCAGTCTTGCTACAGCGTCTATTACTACCATCGCCGGCAGTTCCCCGCCGGTAAGCACATAGTCGCCGATCGATATCTGCTCGGCATCAAGCCCTTCGCGGATACGCTCGTCAAAACCTTCGTAGCGGCCGGCAATCAGCATCAGCCGTTTTTCACGGCTCAGCTCCTTTGCAAGCTGCTGGTCAAATTTGCGGCCCTGCGGCGTCATCATTATAACCCTTGGTTTATCAGTGCTTTGGGCTTTGACCGATTCGTAGCAGTCAAAAACCGGTTGGCACATCATCACCATTCCCGGGCCGCCGCCGTAGGGCTTATCATCGACCTTGCGGTAATTATCCGCGGCAAAATCTCTAATATTTGAAAGAACTATCTCTACTGCATTACTCTCCCGGGCACGTCTTATTATCGAATGCGCCAGGGGAGATTCAAACATCTCGGGAAAAAGTGTCAAAACGTCAATACGCATACATCTGCCCCGAGAAGATTTGCTTTATTTCTTTTCAGACTCACCGGAAGCGGCCTTTTTCTCCGCACTTGTGAAGGCTTTACCCTTCTTGCGGGCGATTTTCAAGGCTCTCTCGCGGCGTGCTTTACGCGCGATCGCGTGCTTGTCTGTGATACCGTGTTTAACGAGTATCTCAGAGACGGTTTCCGAGGGTATAGCACCCTTGTCCATCCAGTACTGAGCACGCTCTACATCGAGAACAATCTGTTTTTCTTTGTCTTTTTCGATTGGGTCATAGTGGCCGATTTTCTCGAGGATACGTCCGTCACGCGGAGTGCGTGAATCGACGGCATTGATCCTGAAGAAAGGACGGTGCCTGCGGCCCATTCTTGTCATTCTAAGTTTTACTGCCATTTTTGATTCCTTTTAAATGGATATATAAATTAATTTCGCATTAGAGGCCCAATGCCTCAGCGAACACGTTTATCTAATTTAGTTAGGAATTAGGAATTATAACGAATCGGCTTTGCCGATATACAAAATTGTGAGCGAAGCGAACTCCGCAATTCTTAATTCCTAATTCTTAATTCTTAATTCTTAATTTCAACGCATAAGCATTGATAAATATCGCGAAATTCGCCCTGTCAACGCCGGCATCATCGGCTATCCGCTCGATCTGCTCGTCGCTAAGAGCCGCGACATTCCGCTTTTCTTCACTTGTCATTATAGCTACAGCCCTTTTGAGCTGCTGATATTCCGCTCTTGTCGGGCAGCCCAGCATACCCGGCTGTGAGGTGCCGAGATTATCGGCAAAATTACGCCGGTAAGCAAGTCCATACTCATCATCAACATGCTCACCAACCCGTTCAAGATATTCGTCTATCGTCATTTTAATCAGGCCGGCAGTCTCGGCCGGCATTTGAATCTAACACGCTATCGCAATAAAGCGGGAATTTTAGCGTACTTTTCTTTTTTTACCTTTTCGTTTGATGACACGTTTGCGTTTTGAACGCTGTTTAACCTTTCGCTGGCCCATGCCTCCCATAGCACCCATATCGCCGCTCATCATACCCTTCATCGCGCCGAGGCCGCCGCCACCGCCTGATGCCATCATCTTCATCATTTCGCGGCTTTGCCTGAACTGCTTGACCAGTCCGGCAACATCGGTAACATTAACACCGCTGCCTGCGGCTATCCTGCGTCTGCGAGAGGGGTTAAGCATGTCCGGCTCACTCCGCTCCGCCGGCGTCATCGAATGGATAATACCCTCAATACGGTTAAACTCCTTATCGTCCATATTGAGCCCCTCAAGCTTATTGCCGATACCCGGCATAAGTTTGAGCATACTCATCAAACCGCCCATTTTGCGGATTTTTGCCATCTGCTTGAGAAAATCGTCCAGCCCAAAGGTGCCTTTGGCCATCTTGTTCTGCATTTTCTCGGCTTCTTTTTCGTCGAACTGCTCCTGTGCTTTCTCAACGAGGGTAATTACATCGCCCATGCCGAGTATGCGGCTGGCCATCCTGTCCGGGTGAAAGTGTTCGAGATTGTCAATCTTCTCGCCTAAACCGATAAATTTAACAGGCTTACCGGTTACAGCCTTGACACTCAGTGCCGCACCGCCGCGGGCATCGCCGTCGAGTTTTGTCAGAATTACGCCGTCCAGCTCAAGCCGGTTATTGAATTCCTTGGCTGAATTAACGGCATCCTGACCAATCATAGCATCGCAGACCAGGTATATCTGGTGCGGCGAGGTAGCCTTTGCAACATTGGACACCTCGGTCATCAGCTCGTCATCAACGTGCAGACGGCCGGCGGTATCGAGTATAACGGTATCGCAACCGGCTTTTTTTGCCTCTTTTACGCCGGACTTTGAGACCTTGACAGCATCTTTGGTATCAAAATCACAGTGTACCGGCACTTCAATCTGCTCGCCAAGTGTTTGAAGCTGCTGGATCGCCGCCGGACGCTGGAGGTCAACGGCAACCATCATAGGCTTGCGGCCTTCTTTTTTCAACCTGTAAGCCAGCTTCGCGGCGGTAGTTGTCTTACCGCTGCCCTGAAGACCCGCAAGGAGGATAACGGTCGGCCCGGGAGAAACAAAAAATATATTGCTGTCCTCAGGTCCCATCAGCTTAGTAAGCTCATCCTGCACGATTTTGACCATCAGCTGGCCGGGCTTGAGGCTGTTAATTACCTCGGCACCCATGGCGGCCTGCTTGACATCTTTGCAGAACTGCTTTACTACCTTATAGTTAACATCTGCTTCGAGCAGGGCCTTGCGCACCTCATTCATGGCGTCAGAGACGTTGGCTTCGGTGATCCTGCCGCGTCCCGAAAGCTTCTTGAATGTCGTATTAAACTTGTCTGTAAGGCTCTCGAACAATTTTCAGTACCTAAAGTTTTATTTACAATTTATAACCGTTTAGCTGATAACAAGCTAAGCAAGTATAGATAGAACAGCGTATTTTATGGAAATAAAACCTGTTTTCAAGCAAATATTATCTTTTTTTAAACTCTGCAATAAAGTGGTTGAATTTTTGATACATTATTGGTAACTTAATCAAATGTAGTAATTTAATAACAATAGAATCCGTATTGGAGGTATCAAGATGGACCGCAAATTAGTTATTACTCTCACGATAGTTATGATATTGTCTGCAAACCTTTTAACAGGCTGCGGCAAATCGGACGGCCAGAACGGTGAGGCTTCAGCAGAACAAAAGGCTGTTGAGCTCTCATACAGTGTCTTTTTCCCGCCCAGCCACATACAATGCGTTACCGCTCAAGAGTGGGCAGACGAGATAAAGGAGCGTTCAGACGGCAGAATCAACATAACGATTCACTCCGGAGGCACACTCACTAAAGCTCCGCAATGCTATGAAGGTGTAGTTGCAGGCATTTCGGATATAGGCATGAGCTGTTTTGCTTATACACGGGGCCGTTTCCCCCTTCTTGAGGGGCTCGACCTGCCGCTTGGGTACCCAACCGGCGGTGCCGCTACTGGAATCGCAACCAAGCTGGCCTTTGATTTTAATCCGGAAGAACTTAAAGATGTAAAACTTCTTTACATACACGCTCACGGCCCGGGGATTCTTGCCTCTAAAAAGCCGGTAAAAAAACTTGAGGACATGGCCGGACTTAAAGTGCGTGCAACCGGCCTCTCGGCAAAACTGGTAGAGAGTCTCGGAGCAACCCCTATCGCTATGAGCCAGCCGGAAACATACGAAGCCCTTCAAAAAGGAGTCGTTGATGCTACATTCTGCCCGATAGAGACATTGAAAGGCTGGAACCAGGGAGAGGTAATCAACTATGTAACTGACACTTCAGCAATTGGTTATACAACTTCCATGTTTGTCGTCATGAACAGGGACAAATGGAACTCTCTCGATCCCGAGCTGCAGGAGATTATTGACCAGGTAAGTCAGGAATGGATAGCAAAGCATGGAGCCGCCTGGGATGAGGCGGACAGGGAAGGACTTGAATTTGTGGAAGGCCTTGGCAAAGAGGTTATAACACTTTCTGAGGAAGAAGAAAAACGCTGGGTCGAGGCAGTCTCGCCAATTCTCGATAATTTCAAGAAAAAAACCCAGGAAACAGGCCTGCCCGGAGCCCAATTCCTTGAGGCTATTCAGGTTGAATTAGAACAGCATAAGTAAAGAATATATCTGTACAGACCGACACCGATTATGGATAAATTTCTATTTAGACTCAGAACAATATATGTCTTTTCGCTCAAACATCTGACTCTGGGTTTGGTCGTTGTATCAGGATTAGGCGTTCTGACAATGACAGCCGTAACCTGCCTTGATATAATACTGCGAATGAAACCGCTGAACAGGCCCATAACAGGAGCTTACGATATCGTACAAATAGCCGGCTGCATTAGTCTTGCCGCTGCGCTGCCCTACACGACAGCGGTAAAAGGACATGTTGCAATAGAATTCTTTTTCCAGAAATTCAACAGGCGGGGCCGCATAATTGTTGATTCGTTCATGCGGCTGATGGCAATGGCGCTATTTTATTTGATGGGACACCACTGCATTATCTATGGTAACAGTATGCTCAAGGCCAAACAGGTTACACAGACACTTCAGCTGCCGATATTCTGGCTGCCATGGCTTATAGGCGGATGCTGTTTTGTCGTTATCCTTGTCATTGCTTACAACCTGGTAAATCCGGGCAGGGAGATGATCAAACCATGACTCCCGTTCAAATCGGCATAATCGGGTGTGTTTTCCTGTTTGTTCTGCTGGCGGCGAGTATGCCGGTAGCCTTTTCGATGGCTATAATAGGCTTTGTCGGTTTCGCGGCCGTTGTGAACCCTGATGCCGCCGCAAGTATGCTTTCAATGAACCTTTATGACACTTTTACCTCGTACAGCCTTACTGTGATTCCGCTTTTTGTTTTCATGGGGCAGGTTTGTTTTCACTCCGGCATAAGCCGCAGGCTTTTTGACGCGGCTTATAAATGGCTCGGGCACATGCCGGGCGGGCTGGCGATAGCAACCGTTGGAGCATGCACCGGTTTTGGAGCGATATGCGGATCCGGCCCGGCAACAGCGGCTACGATGGCGGCAGTAGCTCTGCCCGAAATGAAACGATACAAATATGATATGGAGCTGGGCTGCGGTGCGGTAGCTGCCGGCGGAAGCCTTGGTATGCTTATTCCGCCAAGTGTGGTCTTTATAGTTTACGGAATCTTAACAGAAGAGTCTGTCGGAAAACTATTTATAGCCGGTATTGGCCCTGGTCTGCTGATTGCCCTGCTGTTCTGCCTGACTATATATATAAACTGTAAACGGCGCCCTCATCTTGGACCGGCATCAGAGCCTTTCAGCTGGAAAGCCCGCCTTAAAGCCACTGCCGGCGTAGCTGAAACACTTCTATTGTTTTTACTGGTAATAGGCGGTATGTTTCTGGGGCTCTTCACCCCAACAGAAGCCGCCGCGGTAGGAGCTGCCGGAAGCATTATAGTAGCACTGATGAGAAAAAAACTCAGTTTTTCAATGCTTAAACGCTCTTTGGTTGAAACTGCCCGAACCTCGTGCATGGTTATGATAATAGTTACAGGAGCTGTCATATTCGGACGGTTCCTTACTGTAACACACATACCTTACGAGCTGGCTTCTGCCCTTACCGGCCTTTCAGTTCCAAGCTGGGTTATAATCGGGCTGATAATATTTTTCTATTTGATTGTCGGCTGCTTCGTTGACGCTCTAGCACTTATTATGCTGACTATCCCGATTTTTTATCCGGTTGTGATCGAGCTTGGTTACAACGCTATATGGTTCGGGGTTATTATCGTTATCGTAACACAAATGGGTGTTATCAGCCCGCCGGTAGGTGTATGCGTATATGTTGTCAGCGGAATCGAACGAGATGTGCCGCTCCAGAAGATATTCAGGGGAGCAATGCCGTTTCTGGCTGCACTTATAATCGCGGCGATTCTTCTGATGATTTTTCCAAAAATATGTCTTTTCCTTCCTGAATTGATTGGTTAAGGAGATTTTGCCATGGCCTATGAACCTCAAATAAAGTACAGTAAGATACTCTTTTGCACCGACTTCTCAGAGAATTCTGATTTCGCATTCGATTATGCCCTCTACGCGGCACGAAGCTGCGCCGACTCCGAGCTGTTTGTCCTGCATGTTGTGCCGGAATCACAATCACAGTTCTGGAAAACATACATCTATGAGATTGAAAACGTTGACGACAAGGCCAGGGCGGATATCGATGCACGTATAAAAGAATCGTATCTGGTAAAAGTCCCCGAAGGGATGAAGATCGATATAGAATTCCGCATCGGTAAAGAAAACGAGGAAATCCTTGATTTCGCAAAAGAAATCGGAGCAGACCTTATTGTAATAGGCAGGCACAACTCAAGTGTATTTGAGTCAGCTTTCTTTGGCAATATCACAGAAAAAATTGTCAGAAAAGCCCACTGCCCTATCCTGGTTGTCCCTTCCCCTTTTGCACATAAATAGACCGCAGTCAAGTGCAGCAGCTCTGCAAACCGGTTAAAATCAATGGATTGTGATAAATACAAACCCGGGTCAATTATTATTCCGGACGAATTCTTGTACATCAATTCTTGTAATTTCAGCGGTAATTGTTATACTTGTCACCCTTATAACGTCAAAGTTGAAAGTCAGCTTTGAAAAACAGAGATTTTATTATGTAAAGACAGATAATTCACGGAGTTGCAATGAAAGCATCTGAAATGAAAAAAGGTATGACAGTAACACTGGATGACACACTCTATACGATAGTAGATTACCAGCACGTAAAACTGGGAAAAGGCGGAGCTGTTTACCAGACTAAACTGCGCAATCTTATTGACGGCGGAATCCGTGATATCCGCCTGCGCGCCGAGGAAAATATTGAGCAGGCTTACCTCGATAAACGCAAATATGAATACCTCTATTCTGCAGGCTCAGAGCATGTAATAATGGACCTGGAGACATATGACCAGGTGAGCCTTGATGATGAGCAGTTCGGCGATGCCAAACTCTACCTCAAGCCCAATGAGCAGCTTCAGGTGTCAATGTACCAGGAAAAACCGATACAGGTCGATCTGCCAACAACGGTTGATCTCGAAGTAACCGACACCGCCCCCGAGATTAAGGGAGCTACAGCGACAAACCAGTACAAACCCGCTACACTTGAAACAGGGCTTACGGTTTCTGTGCCGCCGTTTGTTAAAATCGGTGAAATGATCAGGATTGATACCAGAACAGGCGACTATGTCACCAGGGTTAAAGAATAATACAGAAAATGAGCTGACATCCGAGAATGTCAGTTAATAAGGATACCCAATGTTTCCAGTTATCGGCAAGTTTTTAGCAAAAACATTCGGAACGCGCAACGACAGGCTGGTCAAGGCATATATGCAGACCGCTGTCAAAGCCGCCGAATTTGAAGATAAATTCAAATCGCAAAGCGACGAGCAGCTCAAAGCCAATACACAGCGTTTTCGTGAGGAGGTAAACTCCGGAGAACGCTCTGTTAATGATATTCTGCCCGAGGCTTTTGCCGTTGTACGTGAAGCGGCAAGGCGCAACATGGAAATGCGGCATTATGATGTGCAGCTTGTCGGCGGAAACGTGCTTTCAGACGGCAAAATCGCTGAAATGGCAACCGGTGAGGGTAAAACCCTGGTTGCAACACTGGCGGCATACCTTATACATATAACCGGAAAACGCGTGCATGTGGTTACGGTCAACGACTACCTCGCATCGCGTGACGCGGAATGGATGAGCCCTGTTTACAACGCCCTGGGGCTTTCTGTGGGGGCAATACAAAACGACATGGATCCGGGCGGAGACGAACGTAAGTCCATCTACAAAATGGATATAGTGTACGGAACTAACAACGAGTTCGGTTTCGACTATCTCCGGGACAATATGAAGATGTCCATATCGCAGATTTGCCAGGGTGAGCTCGAAAGCGCAATAATCGATGAGGTTGACTCAATCCTGATTGATGAGGCTCGTACCCCGCTTATCATCAGCGGCCCTGCGATGGACGATGTTGACCGCTACCGCAAGGCTGACGGCGTCGTAAGAGAGCTGATAAGTATGCAGCGAGGCTACACAAATATAGAGTCCCAGATAAAACAAGCGCAGCACAAAGCCGCGGAGGCCGAAGGCATCGCGGCAGATGCCAAAAAGGTCAAAGACAAGCAGCGTTCCGCAAAATATGAGGCAATAGCCCAGGAGAACCTTGCAAAACAGCAGCAGCTCGAGGAAAAGCTCGAGGGTATGACACAATACTACGAGGTTGAGCTTGACAGAAAAGCCGTTCACCTTACACATGAAGGCGTTGGCGAAGCCCAGAAAATTGCCGGAATCGGCTCATTCTTCACCGGAAACAATATGGACTGGCCCCACCTGCTTGAACAGGGCCTGCGGGCGCACGTATGTTTTGAGCGTGAAAAGGATTACGTCGTCATGGACGGCAAGGTTGTCATCGTTGACGAGTTTACCGGCCGCCTTATGCACGGCAGGCAGTGGTCAGACGGGCTTCACCAGGCAGTAGAGGCAAAAGAACGTGTCCAGATCAAAGAAGAATCCCAGACCCTGGCAACAGTAACTCTCCAGAATTTCTTTAAGCTCTATGACCAGCTTGCAGGTATGACCGGTACTGCCATGACAGAGGCTCAGGAGTTTATGGATATCTATAAACTTGACGTAGTTTCGATACCAACAAATAGGCCGTGCATACGGGATGACCGCGACGACCTGATTTATAAGGACATGCGGGATAAATTCAACTCCATCGTAGAAGAGATCAACGAAATCAGCGGCCAGGGACGGCCAATCCTGGTAGGTACCGTAAGCATCGAAAAGTCCGAAGCGATATCAACCGCCCTTCACCGCAAATACGGCGTGGAACATGAGGTGCTAAATGCCAAACAGCACGCCCGTGAAGCCACGATCGTGGAAAAAGCCGGCCAGCAGCACACTGATTCTCGCGGAAACCGCCGCGGAAATGTTACAATAGCAACAAACATGGCGGGCCGAGGCACCGATATCAAGCTCGGCGAAGGTGTAGCAGAGCTTGGCGGACTGCATATTATTGGTACTGAACGTCATGAATCGAGACGTATCGACAACCAGCTCAGGGGACGTGCCGGAAGGCAGGGAGATAAAGGCTCAAGCCAGTTTTTCCTGTGTTTCGATGATGACCTCCTGCGCATATTCGCCCCCGATTGGGTCATTAAAGCCCTTGCCAAAAAAGGAATGCTGGAAGGCGAGGCTATCGACCATCCCTGGATAAGCAGAGGAATTGAAAAGGCTCAGAGAAAAGTAGAGGAAAAGAACTTCGAAGCCCGTAAATCACTGCTCGAATATGATGAAGTGATGGATTACCAGCGGAAAACATTCTATGGCCGCAGAAGAAAAGTCCTTGAGGGCAAAGAGCTTAGAGAGACAATTTTCGATAAGATAGAAAACGTCGTAGAAACATTATGCGATGATGTTCTTGATGAAACGTATCCTTACAGGGCTGCGGCGGCGTGGATACTGCACACTTTCGGCGTTGACATCGACATCAAAAAGATATACGGTCTCGAACAAAGTGAAGTTGAGGCGATTGTCCGCAAAGACGCCGCCCAGAACGCACGCGGCAAAATATCAATGACAATAGCCGAGTTCCTGGAAGACTGGGATGATCCGAGCAGCTGGAAGCTCTCCGACCTGTCAAAATGGGCAATGTCAACATTCAACGCCAATCTTTCTGTCTCAAAGCTCAGGGAGCTATCCGCTGACGAAATAGAAAGCGAAATAGGCGATGCCGCCCAGGAACAAATCATGAAAAAGGATTTTTCAGGCATTGTAGAATTTCTTGACGAAGACTTCGCGGTCAAAACTCTCCAGACCCATCTTCGCGAAAGATTCACCCTGGATATATCTCTTGATCAGCTCAAGTCTCTGCCAAAAAAAGAAATTAAAACTGTAATAGTTGAAAAACTTGACGAGAAATACCAACGCAAGGAAACCGCCTGCTCTGCTGATATGATGTGCCAGATGGCCTATGGTGAAAACAGGCAAAACGTTTACTCGCTTGATAATCTGGCAAACCGTGCAAACCGGCTTTATGACATCGGATTTGATTCTGACAAACTGCGTGAGATGAAACCCGAACAGGTTCATAAGCAGCTTGTGGAAGCCGCCCAGAACCTGCGGGGACAAAAGCTGCGGGATATGATTGATCGTGAATACAGCTCCCGAAGCCGCGAAGATTTCATAAAGTGGGCCAAAAGCCGTTTTGAAATCAAAACAGAAATCGAAATCTCCGATGATGAAGATATTCGTGCCCAGGTGTTTAGAGAGGCACAGAACTTTCTGCGTCAGGACATGTCTCGTCTGGAACAGTTTATCCTTCTGCAGGTGTACGACAGTGCATGGAAAGAGCATCTTTACGCGATGGATAAGCTGCGGGATACAATCTTCCTGAGGTCATTCGCTGAAAAGGACCCTAAACTTGAATACAAGCAGGAAGGGTTCAGGATGTTTAATGAAATGCTTGACATCATTGACAGCAGCGTTACTGAAAGGATCTTCAAGGTACAGCTGGCACCGGGTGTTCGCAGCAGAAATGTTTATAACGTCTCATCTGCGAGCCATCAGCAAGCCGCCGGTTTTGATGTATCAGACAAACAGCGGGCAGCAGCGGCAGGACCTCAGAACCAGCAGGGAGTTAAGCAGATAATCAGAACCGAACGAAAAGTCGGAAGAAACGATCCTTGCCCCTGCGGCAGCGGGAAAAAATACAAAAAATGCTGTGGAAGAAACTAAGAAAAAAACTTGCCGTCCAATCTAAAGACAGCGGCTTTGATTCGGTCAGCTCACTTCACGGGCTTCTGTTGTTTTTGTTAAGCGGCCTGGCTGTCTGTCTGTTGCTGTTGACAGTGCTGCATCATCTGGATAAAGACAAAACAGTCTTCCAGGCGGCCAAGGTCAAGTATCAGACCTGCTCTACTTATCTGTATCTATGGAACCCGGGCGGCGATTTTGAATTTCAAATCGATATGCTGCGGTCTTATCAAGGGGCAAATATCCCTTTTGATGAAATGCTGGTAAGGGTGTTTGACCCGCAGGAAAAACTGATTCACCGCCAAAGGCTCGCTTTTCCGCTGAAAAAAGAAGGCAAACCGGAAGGTCTTTCAACCAGGTTAAAACACAATGTCTCCGGCGGACAGAAAGGCTTCTACACAATAGCAATTACCGGAGGCCTCTCAAGCTACGGGACATTTTCTTTCAAGACTTTACCGTCGCTTGAATATGGAATATTGACAACAAAAAATGCCATAGCACCGCCAAAAAACGGGTACTCTAATTCGTGGATATATGTTCCTCAAGGGGCAAAGAGCCTTAAATTGGAACCTGTAAAATGCGATTTTGAAATTAAGGACGCCAAAGGCAAAACTCTGCTCAAAGATAAAGAGGGAACCATTAAAATCAGCGAAACTGAAACTGTATGGAGTTTTGACGCTGACCCTAAAACCTGGCCCGAAGGCTTCATCAGAACCCTCGGATTCCCAGTAATTGTATGCCCAAGCAGAGATTTTGCGCAGCGGCTAAAAGGCTCCACGGTGAAACTCAGCACCGGACAGATAGCAGCGCATCGTTATCAGGAGCAACTCGACTCTCTGCTGCGTCAGAAATTCAGCCTCGGAGATTTCGAACTCGAATACATCCCGGAAGGGCATTTCACACAGTGGCAGGATTATATACTTTCAGAACCATACAAGTACGCTGCTCTTTTCACTGAAACATCATCAGTTTTCGCGGCTATAAATACTGCGATTGAATCACAGGTTATAGACCCGCAAAGCCCTTATTATGGAGGAATTGCGGGAATTTATGACTACTATAAACCTGTTCACCGATACAATTCACAAGATGCAGGGGCTTTCGAAATGCCTGATGCGACTAATCAGGAGAAATTTTCTCAAATAGCCGGATTTTCACCTAAGTACGCCGCGGCTGTGCCGGCGGTTGTCTATTCACTTGATGAACCGTTTAACCCGCTGTATAAAAACCGTGCTCTGCTCAATCGTGCGATTATAGCCTCGTGCAGAGATTTGATGCTGATGGACGAGGGGGAACTAACCGACGGACGCGGCCTCTCTGATTACTACAGCATATTCGCCGCCAATGTAAGAACGCGTTTCATAGACCCCTACGTTATTCTAAGCGATGAGGTAAAAGAGATTTACCCCGATATTCACGAGCTCTGGACTGAAGGAATACAACGCTATATTGACCGCACACTGCATATGAGCGTATCAGGTTCCGCCCATGATTGCGCCCAGCTGATATATTCAATAGCGGCTTTCTACAAGGCAAGCGGCGATGAGTTTTATCTGGATTTCCTGAAAGATTACATCCCTGAAATGTTCAGGCAAGCCAGGGATGGTAAAACTTACTATCCAATCCTGTACGGCCCTGCCCCCAGGTATGAATCAATAGCTTCCGCCCTCTTATCCTACACTTATAAAGATACGGGAATTGAGATTATAAAAGAGGAAATCGAGAAATCATTTTCCTTTTTCAACTACACCTCCGGCATCGAAAAGAACGGCATGTTCACCGGCTCGAGTGAATTTGGGCACTCCTGGCCGTGTCCATGGCACGCCGCACCAAATCAGGGCGGCGCAGCTGTCATCGCTCCTGATGCGCCGGCAGCAGCAGCTTATTTGAGCGGCAGAGAGAACCATCGCAAATTAGCAGAGAAAGCAATTTCAGCAAGGCTTAAAAGCCTGCCGTACAAAAGTGATTTAATAGAAAATCTCAAAGATACCAGCATAGCCGGTTATTTCTCGCCGGCATATAACGAGACAACCTATTATTCGGATATACCTTTAGAAACTGTCAAACTGCCCTGCGAGAAGGAATCACCCGTCAAGGAAATGATCGAAGATGAATTTGCAATAATCAGGAACAAAGACTATTACGCCTGTTTCTACGTCGGCCGCCCCGGGCTCCACTCTGCAAGAGCAAACGCCTCGCCAAAATCAGGTATGGGTCCGCGAACCTCGGGCGGGATTTCACTTCTCTGGCTTCGCGGCTTAAGGACGCTGATTGCAAGCCAGGGCATGGACAGCTACACACATCACGGTGTTGTTGTAGAAAAAGAGAAAGAGAAGCAAGTCTTCTACGGCGATTACAATTCCTTCGACTACACATTCCGGCCCGAACAGAACCGTCTCACTACAACTGGAGCGATATCATCTACGCCGCTGGAATACACGCATGACTACGTCTTCCGTGATAAATCGATCGAAGTTACAACAACCGTTAAATCCAGCTCATCCCGGAGCTATGATGATGTTTATATACAATTGCCTCTTTTCACGACCGAAAAGGATGTATCTGTCGAGCTGGAGGGGATAGATACAACAGTCACTGTAAATGACGCAGATGGAGAATCTGCTGTAATAAAAATATACGGCACAAAAGATGTCAGCCTTCAATATCAGTACAAACGCACACTTGCCGGCACATTATACGATATAAAACAGCTGAAAATCCAGCTTCCCTTATCCTGGAAACCCGGAAGCGAGCAGACTTTACGCTATATGATCTTTATAGACAACCCAAAGTAGCAGCCCAGACGGGCTTGTCTGGGCAAAAGCAGCCGCATCAGAAACGGCTGTCATCAGGCCGCAATATGGCAGATGTCTCTACCGCCGCCTGCCTGAAACTGGCGGCGGGCATATAAACAGTCCGCCAGCTGCTGCTCCGGCGTTTCATGGAATTACAGTAACGGTTAAAATCCACATAATAGAAAGCGTAATACCGCCCGTCAAATTCAAATATTTCAGCACCGTTACCATCAAAATCAGCTCTTTTTATCAGATAAGCAAAGATGAAACCGGCAGCCTGAATATCTTGCGAAACACAAAGCCACCTGTCCAGCCCTTCAATATCATCGGCACTTACCCAGCTCTGAGCTCCTTTCAATCCATCAAGAGTTTTACCATAAAAACTGCGGCCTTTAACTTCCAAAGCCATATGCGGCCCGTTAGCAAGGCGGACAAAATAATCGAAACTCTTGATCTTTCTCTCTTTCCAGCAGAACCTGCTCTCTTGCCGAATACGGGAGTAAACTACAGAGTTCACTGACAGATAAGCCTCAAATGCCTGCTCGTAATGATTTTTTCCAGCAGTTTTCATTGCCCCGCATTGCTATAAATTATTGCCTGGTAACAGATAACAGGCCAACGCCTTATTCCTCTCTGAAATTTATTTCTTTCTCCGGCACCTTTTCAACAAGCAGCCTGCCTGCCAGCTCAATACATTCGCGGCATCCCAGCTGCATGCCTAACTTGATTTCACGGCATTTAACAGAGCCGGTTTCTTTAGCGAACTCCTCGAGAATCTGCTCGTAAACAACCGTATTATCAATCAGCCGATATATCGCGTAGAGCGGGCTGCACAGACCTCCATCGACCCTGCCGCGGCCGTAAGCCGCAAACTCTTCAATATCGAACTCATCTGCACCACAAATATCCTGAAAGGCTTTAATCAGGGCCTGAGCACAGTTATACCCTTCTTTGCCATGATAGAGCATACCGGCTTTTTTCCAAACAGTCATTTTATATCTCCGCAAATACTAAAAAAACATTAAGGCTTCTAAGACTCATTTAATTGAAGATCATTATCGCTTCAGGTGTTCTATTTTCCTGAAAGTTCTTTACTTCTCTCTCTGGCGATTTCCATTGCCATCAGAACAATCGCCCCAAACTGATCTCTCTGGAATACTTTTAACGCGGCTTCTGTTGTGCCGCCCGGGGATGTGACCTGTTCCCTAAGCCGGGCCGGTGTGACACCCTCTTTGTCCGACTCAAGAGCAAGCATTGCCGCACCAAATGCTGTCTGGAGAGTAAGGGTTTTGGCTGAATCATAATCTAAACCAAGCTCCTGCGCCGAGGCTATCATTTCCTCCATCATCAAAAAGAAGTAAGCCGGCCCCGAGCCGCTCAGCGCAGTTACAATATCTATTTCATCCTCTGTCTCCACGACGACAGCCTTACCGATCGAGTTGAAAACAGCCTCTAAATTTGCCGCTTCTTTTTGAGCGGCTTTATTGGCGTATATGCCCGCTGCACCCGCCCCGCACAACGCGGGAGTGTTCGGCATTACCCTTATAACTGGAAAAGAACCAAGAATCTCCTCTATAAAATCTATTCTGATTCCAGCAGCTATTGAGACGATCAAGGCCGATTCACTGATATTACCCGCTATTCCATTGAGCACACCCCTCATGCTCTGGGGTTTTGTGCAGAGAAACAGTATTTGACATTGCGAGGATGCTTCACAGTTGTCATGGCTTACATCTACACCATAATCCCTGGAGAAACAATCAAGCCTTTGGGAAGAAATATCGGTTACTATTATTTCATTGGGCTTGTATATCTTTTTTTTGAGCACGCCTTTTACGATGGCCTCTGCCATGTTTCCGCCGCCGATAAATCCTGCTTTATACATTGTAGTATCCTCTCGTATTATCTCTCAAAAAGCTCATATTCTTCCTTGCTAAGACAGTGCCGCAGCTTTTGCAGAGCTTTTAACTCGTGCAGCTTAACCTTGTCTCTGCCTATTCCAAGCTCTTCGCTGATAGTTTTAATGGTTTTTGGTTTAAACGGCAGCAAACTTCCTGTGATGCCGTAGTGATTGCGAATAATATAACTCTCTGTATTAGTAAGATTGTTTTTTATCACCGTTTCAAGATTATAAGACTTTTTCTCATCATCGCCAAGTTTTTTTAACGGACTCATCTCAGTACTGACTGCAATACCGGCAAGATCAAAGCCTTTGGGCTTGTCTTTACGGCGCCACTCCTTAGAGAGTTTCGCGGCAAAGACCTTCTGGATATACAGATTGGCAAAGCTCGCGAATCTGTGGCTGTAAACGCAGTCATATTTTTCAACAGCACGTATCAAAGCAAGGTTACCCTCGCTTATAAGGTCATAAAACGAATACCCTTTATTGGCATACCTAAGGGCTGTATTGACAACTATTCTCAGGTTGCACTCTATTATAAAGTTCTGAATCCTCTCCGCTTCTTTCAAATAATCTTCAAATTGAGCAATATATGATGACTTTGGGTTTGATATTGAGATCTTATCTTGAATTTTGGAACACAAATACTTCAGGCAATTGTATTTTGTAAAAGCGGCAATCTCCAGATCAGCGTTTAATACCGGCATATTGTTTATAATGTTGATATACTCCTGCATCTCATGCTCACTCGATACAGTACCCGGCATTGTATCCGAATCAAAACTTATCTTCGCGGCTAATATGGAATCGACTTTGTTTCTGTTGTCAAAGTCAGGGTTGTAAACATAGCTGAAATTATGATTCTTGATATCCCTTGCCTTTACCTGGTTGAGTATCCTGTATATTGAGCTTGTACTGCGATTATGTTCTTGAGCGAGTTTTTCGACAGACTCTCCGGAACTGAAAGCGGTGTGTATTGATGCTGCGGTTTCAGGGTCTATCGATCCAAAGGGTTTGCTGAAAACACTTTCGGTTCCATTTTGCTTTTCATACGCCTCGAGAGTGTAGCGGACTGTTTCGCAGGAGCGGGAAACCTTTGCGGCAATCAAATCGATTATCTCTTTGCGGTTTTGATGATCTTCCGCCGCCATATCTTTTGCTAAAGAGATAATCTGCCTCTTTTCATGGTCATTCATTCGGCTGAACTTTGAGGCCCGCCTGAACATTTCGGGGTGCCTGGATATGAATTTCTTCATATCTGACTCGCGTACGCCCACGCGGCGGCGGGAATCCTCATAAATATAGGTTCGGGATACCAGTCCCTGCCGGCGCCAGCGGTCTATGGTCTTCCTCGCGACTTTGAATTTTCCCGCAAGCTCAACTACTGTGTAAACCTTTTCTGAAACTTCCTTTACAGGAATCGATATCTGTGAGCTGAGACTTAATACAAAACCAAGTAAATCGGTATATAAATCTGAACCAGTTAAAACATCTTCAGAAAATTCATCCTCATGATAACGAAAGCCTGTTATTTTATAACATACAAAATCAAAAGGATAACTTCTATTCTTATCGATAGTATCAATAAAATTTTCAGCCGAAACCAGCTGCCTGAGCTTAGTGTTTTTAGGAGCGAATCTTACGTCCTTTAGAAGCTGTTTTATACATTTGTTGACTATCTTTGCCATAGACTCATTATATCAGCAATAAACACGCAATTTCAACTAAAAACTAAAAGTCCAAACATAAAACACACATATTGAATTTTTAGAAGAACAACTCCGGCAGTCCTGAAAAGAAGATGACCGCAATAACATTGATTATCCGCCCTTAAAAAGCATGTCATAATCTCGCGAACCAGACTCCTGACACAACCGAAAAACTCATATCTGTTCAGCGGCAATTATGCTGTGATAAACTTTCCTGTCAATAAAAGCGTCCTCGCCCCGGGGATTGTGCCGTGCCAGCATCTTAAGTGCGGCCTTGAACTTATCTTCCAGTTGAGCTACAAAGACACCGCCCTCAAAACCATCTTCGGCCGGAATCTCAAGCTGATATGCATGAAGTGTCAAGCGGTCTATAAGCGGTTTTTCCGGCTTACCGGGACTGGGTGTGTATTTTTTCTTAAAATCAGACAAAAGTATCGGCTCTTGCCCCCCATAAATCGGATCTATCGCCAGAGGCATGCCAATATGCTTCATGTGAACACGTATTTGGTGTGTACGGCCTGTAATCGGGCTGGCTTTAATTAAAGATACAAGACCAAAATCAGCAAGCAGCTGCCACTCTGTTACTGCCTGCTTGCCGCGTCTGGGAGCGATATACATGGTACCCTTAAACTTACTGGAACGGTCAAGCGGCTGTTTTACCACTCCGCCCTCATCCATCGCAAACCCTTTAACAAAAGCAAGATATGTTTTTTTTATCTTTCTTTTTGCAAACATGGCGGCATAGCGGCTTTGGGCCCGGGCAGTTTTAGCGATAAGCAGAATCCCCGATGTCGCCTTGTCAATACGGTGTATCAGCCGAAAGCTGCTCTTTTCAACATCTAACTGCAGTGACAGCAGATGGATAATATCAGCTTTTCCGGTGCGGTCTTTGGTCACGCTAACCCCCGAGGGTTTATTTATAACCAGCAGCTCGCCGCTATTGTGAATTATTTCTATTTTATTCTTAGCCAAATTGTTAAATCCCATAATTTAGATGAAGTTAGAAGATTATAACATCAGGACTAACTCTGTCAATCAACATAAATAGAGGCGTAATAAACGCCATTTTTTTATAAAATTAATCCTTGATTCAATTTGTTTTTTCTATATAATGCAAAATTCATAAAAAACGATAATTTAAAATCTAAATAACGGAGAACCAATGACAACAGAGAGTAATGGCAATGCCGAGAACAATGGCCTGCACGCTCAGATAACTGAAACTTTAATGTCAATCCGGCCAAGCCTTCAAAGCCACGGCGGTGACCTTGAATTAGTTGAAATCACTGATGATTTGACTGTTAAGGTGAAACTGCAGGGAGCCTGCCACGGCTGCCCCGGAGCCAGAGCAACACTCAAAAACGGTGTTGAACGAGTTCTTAAAGAACGAGTGCCGATGGTTAAAGAGGTAATCGCAGTAAACTAAATAATACCAAAGGGCAGAAACCTGAAAACAGGTTTCTGCCCTTTTTTAATTATATTATAATGAACAGTACAAAAGAAAAATCAGGAGCAATATATGGGACCAGTTCTTAACGGGCTAATTAAACTTCAGGAAGTAGAATCCCGACTTCGCGGCGTAAAACAAAAACTGGCGAGAACCCGAAGAGGGCTTACTCTACAGGAAAATCAGCTTAGAAATATCCAAAATACCCTTGAAAGCAAAAAAGACGAAGCAAAACTGATCCGCAATAAAATCGATAAGATCGAACTTGAAATGCAAATTCGTGATGAAGCTCTCAAAAAAAGACAGGAAGAGCTCAACAATGCAAAAAACAACAAGGAATATTCGGCACTTCTGACAGAGATAAATGTAAACAAAGCCGATAACTCCAAAAAAGAGAATGAGCTTCTTGAGCTCATGGCCGCTTTAGAAAATGAACAGGAAGAATCCAAGCAGATTGAATCGCAGATTGAAAAGCAGTCACAAAAGATTGAACAGGTCAGGGAACAGGTAAATGTAAAGGCTAAGGACATTCAGGAGTCTCTTTCTAAACTGCAAAACGAGTGGGATGAAGCAAGCCGGGGAATACCTAATGAGGTTCTGGAGTTATTCAGGCGGCTTTCAGATAATTACGACGGTGAGGCACTGGCGTATGTGGATTCAACCGGAGGTAAACGCAGAAATTATACATGCGGCGGCTGTTTTATGAGCCTTACCAATGAAACTGTCAATCAGCTTTTATCAAATGACGACATAATAAGATGCCCAAGCTGCAGCAGAATCGTTGTCCTACACCAGGATAAGGAAGATTAGCTCTGTGGGCACAAATCCAACAAAACTTGGAATACTTATCAGCGGCGGCGGCACGACCATGCTAAACCTGCATGAACAGATTGCAAACGGCAGCCTTGATGCAGAAATAGTATGTGTTATAAGCTCGCGAAGTGATGTTAAGGGAGTTGGCCTTGCCAGAGAGTTGGGATATGAACCTGAAATTGTGCGGAAAAAGGATTATGCCGACATTGACACTTTCAGCACTTCAATTGCCCAAACACTTCGTAAGTCAGGTGTAGAACTTGTTATACAGGCCGGCTGGCTTTGTCTCTGGAAGATCTACGATGACTTTGAAGGCCGCGTCATGAACATACACCCCGCCCTTCTGCCCAGCTTTGGAGGAAAGGGCATGTGGGGCCGTCATGTGCACGAAGCCGTATTGAAAGCCGGATGCAAAATAAGCGGATGCACAGTACATTTCTGCACCAATGAATACGACAAAGGCCCGATAATTGTACAAAAAAGCTGCCCTGTTTATGACACTGACACTCCAGAGCAGCTTGCTGCCAGAGTTTTCGAACAGGAATCCCTGGCTTACCCCGAGGCTGTCAGGCTTTTTACACAGGGCAGGCTCAAAATTGATAACAGTATTGTTAGAATAGCGAGGCAATAATGGAATATGCTGCCGGCAAAGCAGGCCGCATTTTTGCACTGCGGCTGTTTGAGGGTGAAGACGTATATGAATCAATTGAAAAGACAGCCCGTATTGAAAATATCAAACACGGGTCAGTTTTAATCACCGGCGGCATACGCAAGGCCGATGTTGTTGTAGGCCCCAGGCAGGAAAAGCCGAAACTTGAGGGCTGGTTCAAACAGTTTGCCGGCCCGGGTGAAGTTCTTGGCGTAGGTACATTATACTGGGACGAACAAGGTCCCAAACTGCACCTTCATGCCGCAATGGGAAGAGGTGACGACTATATCGTGGGCTGTCCAAGAGGCGGAGCGGAAGTGTTTCTGGTTCTTGAGGTTACGATAATAGAAATAACAGGTATCAAAGCCTCCCGGGTCAAAGATTCTCAAAGCGGAGTAAACCTGCTCAGGATAGAAGAAGACAACTGATTAGCTGTTGACGAATTACCCCCGAAGACTTATTTGAAGAACTCAATAGTTTTCTGCAAACCCGCCTCAAAGCTGCCCGAAGGAGAGAATCCGCACCCGAGGAGTTTATCGATACAGGCAGTGCTGTGTTTTACATCTCCGGGCCTTTCTTCCTTGAATACAATTTCAGAACTTGAACCCGTAAAGCGTATTATGCTCTGGGCGAGAGATTTTATGGTGGTGGTTTTGCCGTAAGCTACGTTGTAAACCTCTTTGAATTCAGGATTTGTCGCCATAAAAATATTTGCCCGGGCAACATCCTCAACAAACACAAAATCCCGTGTCTGCTCGCCGTCACCAAAAATCATTATTGGCTCGTTGCGAAGTGCACGATATATGAAGATGGGCACAGCCGCCGCATACTGGCTGTTGGGGTCCTGACGGGGACCGAACACGTTGAAATACCTTAAACATGCAGTATTGAGCAGCCCTTCTTCTGCAAACATCCGGCAGTAATACTCACCATCAAGTTTTGTTATCCCATAGGGACTCTTCGGCTCGGGATACATTGATTCGAGTTTTGGTACAACAGGGTTATCGCCGTATATAGCCGCGGAACTGCTGTGAACCAGTTTTTTTACGCCGGCATCAGCCGCCGCCTGCAATACGTTTAGAATGCCGTTAACATTTATCTCTACACACTCGGCGGGATTGGCCATTGATTCAGGAACACTTATCATTGCCGCAAGTTGAAAAATATAGTCCACACCGTCAACCGCTTCACGAACGATTTTCTTATCTGTAATCGAACCTTCTATAAATTCTACGTCAAAGGGTTCTATATTGTGTTTGAATCCACTTCGCAGATTATCGAGAATTCGGACCTGAGCCCGTCCCTGGAGCTGCTGGGCTATGTGGCTTCCGATAAAACCTGCTCCACCGGTTATCAATACTTTCATATTTTGCTTTCCTTATTATCTGACGGTATCTGCGACAAGCGATTCCAGCTCGTCCTGCTGATCTGTTATCGACTGCACCAGTTTATACTGTGTGCGGCATCTGTCAAGGTTATGGCCTTCACGGTGTACCTTAAAGTATGTGTCTCCAGATAGATAGTCAGTCAGAAAACGCATACCGATTGTCATTGTAATCAGTTTGCCGGCGAATACAAGGTACTCAATCTCGGTTTTATTCAGATAATCCCGGCCCACGCTCATGAATCCGTTTAAAAGTGATTCGAATCTATCTAAACGCAGCCCGACAATATCAATATTTTTCTCATCCTCTTGTGTTGGACTTGTTGATGTTCGCACAAGATCGCCAAAATCATACAGCGACAACCCCGGCATAACGGTGTCAAGGTCAATTACACAGACTCCCTCGGCCGTCTTATCATCAATCAGAACATTATTGATTTTAGTATCATTGTGGGTTACCCGTATCGGGACAGCCCCCTTTTTGACCAAATCGGGCAGAACATCAAACATCCAGGCATTATCAAGCTGGTATTTTATTTCTGCTGAAGCATTTGCGGCTCTGTTAAAGCGGTCTGCCTCCAAAGCGTTTTCAAACGCGGCGAGACGTTTTTTGCCGTCATGGAACCCCGGGATAATCTCATAAAGCGGCTCCCCTGGAATATCTACCAACATGGACTGAAAACGGGCAAAAGCCGCACCCGCCTGGTATATCTGTTCATTTGTTTCAGGAACATCAAAACCAGTGGCATCTTCAACAAACAGATAAACACGCCAGTACCCGCCCTCGTGGTCAAAATAAAAACTGCCGCCCGAATGAGTTTTAACCACGGTCAGACAGCGTCTGCTGATGTCACTATAGCCCATCTGGCAGAACTTCTCTGCGCAGTGCTCTGTAACACGGGTAATGTTTTCCATAAGTTTTTCAACGTTTGGGAAAATCGCGTTATTTATTCTCTGTAAAAGATAATTAACCTTTGTACCGGAGAGATTTACGCTAACTTTATAGGTATCATTGATATGGCCGCTTCCATAAGGATGGCCCTCAACAAAATCACCATAAATCTGGAACTGCTTAACTATCTGTTCTAATTGCATACAACGTCTCAAAATTGTTGATAACTCTAATCAAAAATAATTTTTCCGAAAAAATCCGGCTGATGAAAATCCGGCCCGGGTAAATCAACCTTTGACCATGTAAGGTAATGCGGGTTTGATGTCTCATCGCCGCATTTGTAGAAATTGGCCCGCCATTCTACACCTTTGCCGGGTTTCTCAAAAGGTGCATATGCCGGCAGTATTGAGAGCGGCAGGCTGTATTCCACAAACCATGTCAGATCTCTGCGGATTTCATCCTCAATGGGAGCCGATAAACTCGAAACCGGCTTGATTTTTCTGCAGTCTTTGACGTCAACTTCCACATTATCTGTGTCCCGCCGCTTCTGGTGATAGAACAGCAAGGTTCCAATACAGTTCATTTCAAGGTTAAAATAGCCCTGAGAGGTATCCGCGCCGGGTGTAAAGAAAAATTCAACGCAGCTGTCCTTACAAACATCGCTGTGGTAGTCCCGCCGGCAGGCTTTTATAAACCTGTCTTTGACTTTGAAGATAACATAAATGTTGCTCTCATCATAAAGAAGGCGAAAATTAACAGCAGGCATAAACGCCGGTTTGCCGCCCATATAAAAATCAAGACTGCCCGTGTCCGCGGCCTGCCACTGCGTGCTGTTCCAGCCTTGGCCGGGAACAACAGGCGAGTCTGATCTTTTTATTGTGTATATTTTATTTTCCCGGGCAGGCAAATTATTCGCTCTTGTATTCATTGCCCACTTTCCTTGCCCTGACTGGGTGGTCAAGATCAATTCCAAGGCTCAAGCCAGCTTCTACAAGCAGATTCCAGCCCGCACACAGATGTACAAAAGAAGCCAAGGGGCCGGTATATGGAATCTGAATTCCGTCGAAAATTGTCTTTTGCGAGCTGATAGCAAAAATCTTCACCCCGACACCTTCGCCCAGTGTCTTTCTTATCTGTTCGAGCTCCTGTTTGAATGGGTCTATCAGTATGATCACATCGTCTTTGTGCATTACCTCTTCTATACCGTGAAGAAGGTAAGTACCTTCGAGAAAATCGCTTTTCTTGCGGACAATTTCATTTGTTTTTAGAGTCAGCTCTTCTGCTACGCCGTCATTTCTGCCCGCAAAGTAAACCGTCGGAGCGGATATCATGGCATCGACCATCTCTTTTGGAACATCGGTCTCGAGTGCCTGGGCAACCGCGTCAGCAAGCGGGCTAAGTTCATCATCTATTTTTCTGTCCGCACATTCTGATACGAATTTAACATAGACAAGAGCCTGCTCAACTACACTTTTGGTAGCTGCCACAGCATCTTCTTTGCCGCAGTTCAGAACAAAACTCATATTGGACAACTTCTCTAATGGTGTCTCATAGTTTGCGGTTACAGCATAAAGATTTTGATGCCCCGCATTTGCAAGCTGATCAATCAGAGAGATCGTCTCTTTGGTTTGCCCGCTGTTCGAAGAAGCAAACACCACAAAATCGTCCAGTTTGTACTCTTTTGCCTGATAAGAGCCTTCAGTAACCATATGAATGCTGCCGCCGCGTCTGAGTGCCAGGGCCATGGCATTTTTAGAAGGGAATATCCTGCTTGAACCTTCACCGGTAAATAAAACCTTCTTCAGTTTTTTTGCCTGTTCGACCGGCTTCTCCATGCCTGAAACACGGAAGTCTCTGATTATACCCGACGTCTCGAGCATTTCGTTTACAAGTGCATAATTTCTGTATTTATCTGACTTATTCATAGTTTACCTCGTTATTTAAGTTTTCAAAAAAATTAACGTATTTTATCGGCTGATAAAGTTCGTATTCTACACGGCGGAAGAATTCGAACGGACCATTTTTCTCAACGATTTCTATCAGAGATGAAATCTGTTTTTGTGATTTAAACTCCCGTATTGCAGCCATTTTCGTTTTCAAAGACGATTCATCGGCTTTGAGCTGGATATCCGGCATTTCAGGAAAATCACAATAAACGCCCATCTCATACACCTTGTCCACTGCCGGATACGGACTGCCCAGTTCCGGCCAGATTGATTCTGAGGCATGAAATATGCTAATAAGCAGCTCTTCATGAACAAATTTATGGTCGGGATGAAGATCCGCTGATGTCGGCACAAAAATCCGAGTCGGCCTAATCTTTCTCAAGTAATACGTAAAAGCGTTCTGAAGGCCGGTAAAACCTGACATAAAACCGGGTTCACTCTCATCGGCGGGTATCTTGCCCCGATAAAGATTTACGCGGCAGTCCGGAATGCCCATCCAGGCTATATTTTCAGCCGGCAGACCAATTTTTTTATAACTCTCGAATGATTCAGCTTTTCTTATCCGGGCAATAGTATCTTTTTCTTCAAGACTGCAATACCCCATGCTTCCGTCGGTTACAATAAGCAGATTAACCTCGGCTCCGGCATCAAGAGCAGCCTGCATCATCAACCCACCGCCAAGGACGGCATCATCATCATGCGGACTCACAAACAGGAACCTCTCTTGAGATTTCCAGTTGTCCAGACATTCTTTCAAACCACCTGTTCTGGGCTCGTCATATTGGTCAATCTCGGTTATTTCAAAAAATTTATTCATTTAAATACCTCTGATTACTATAAAAACATCTCTGATTTTTGTATCAGTTTACAAAAAAACGATACGCTTGGAATGCAGAGATGTAACTTAGAGATAGATAAAAGTAACCTAATCCTTTATTGCGGTCAGAATGCGTTCGATGCTTTCATTGTAGATATTGTCAGGGGATTGTTTCTGGATATCTTTGAATACATCCAAAGCCTGACGCCTTAGCTGAGTGGCACGCTCCTCGTCGTCTTCGATGCTGCGGGAGATGTCAAGTTTCAGCCTTGCGAGTTTGTAACGAGCCTTTATAAAAGAATCGGCGCCGCTGTTTTCTGATATAAACTTTTCCAGCTCTTCCTGTTGGGCATAAGGGTCCTGGATTTCAAGTATGATCGCCAGCTCCACATTATCCCGCAAGGGATTCTTCTCTGCGAGCCCGGCCAGAATGGATTTAAGTTTTTTCTCATACATTATATCATTGGGGTTAAGCGAGATAAACTCGCTTATCGTGGCATTTTCGGCAGGGTCATCACTGCGGTTAGATGAAATAAGATTTAAAAGATATTCAAGCCGAAACTGCAAATCATTTGCCTTGAGGTCTGTGATCGCCGTTTTCTTTATCGGCAGGAATATCTCCCCTGACAATTCGGCAGGTTTATCTTTTAAATTCTTAATGTGTTCTTTTATCATCTCCAATGCCTTTTGAGCAAGTTCGCAGGCAGAATCTAAACTCTTGTGAGCAGCGAGATTATAAGCAATACGGCAGCGAGCCTCGATCGACTCTGGAGATTCGGGAAAATCCCTGTAAAGCCTGCCCCAGATGGGAATAACCTCAGTGTTGGCGTGGCTTGAATCAAACTCTAAAATTTCATGCATCTCAAGAATTTTCAGCGAAGGTTCCATCTCTGCAAGCATCGCCTTATGATACAACACCTGCGGAATTCGCCAGCTTTTTTTATGTTTATTGATAAAGAAATCCAGGTCTGAATCCATCCTGTCACGTGCTGCCTGGTAATTAAACTCCGGCGGCATAATCTCGGAAAACCATTGCGGCCAGTGATCCCATCTAAGCATATCCACAATCTCACGTTTGAGTTCCGACCTGAGCATTATTGGATCCTGAGAATAGAATGAAGCGGTGAGATAACTTTTCAGTACCGGATCCTGCACTGCCTCGTCAAGTATCGGGGTTATGCTTTTTTTTGCAAATACTGTTGACTGCTGCTCGTTGTGGACTTCCACATAAATCTGGTAATCGGCCTCTGAGAAACCCACTTTATACGTGAATAAAAATATGTTCCCCAACAGAAACAACAATGAAAGCGAGCCGATTGTACCTGGGCGGTACCTGGTATAATGCCCCACTGCCAGAGCGAAACCCGCATACGCAAGCGCCACTATCCACGCAAACATCCACGGGAAATAAGAATAAGCCCATCTCAACGGCTCAACTGTATGCAGTCCGCCTGTAAGAAACCAGAACAGCATAGACGGAACAATACAGAGAACTATAGAGATAAACCGAGACCGAAACCGCAATGGACGGCACGATATTGCCACACAGCTTACAAGAAGAACAACAGCAAGGCCGGGAAGCTGGGCTATCAAAGCAGCGGCGAGTATAAATAAAATACTGTGGGGAAAACTAAGCAGCAGCGAAACGCTCAAGGGAACAATCGAAAGCAGCCCAACCAAACCGCCTATTACCAACCCCTGATATCGATACTCAAAGATGCTCAAAGGTGTAGAAAGGAAAGTACTTAAATACCACCTGTCAGGCTCAAAGAGAGTGTTCAGATCAGGTATGCCAACCTGTCCATAATTTATTTTAGCCCAGAATGAGCATAAAGCCGCATAGACTATAAATGAAAACCAGAAACTTGCCAGAACGTTGGAATGGCTGTAATGCAGGGTCGGACCTGAAGTCATAAAAGATTTGGACGGCCCCTGCTGCTTTTCCTTCTTATTTTTCATTTTATCTTCAAAAACAGTGCCTTGAACCGATTATAACCTGTTCAGGCACTGCTTATAGATTTATACCGTTAATCCAGAGAAACCTGTTCCGCCTTGGGCCCTCTTTCGCCATTGACCAGCTTGAAGGTTACTTCTCTGCCCGGAACCAATTCCTTACTGAAATTGCCTTTGAGGTTTGAGCGATGGATAAAAACCTGTGAACCATCGCAAAGGTTTATGAATCCATAACCTTTACGTTGGTCATACCACGATATTTTGCCAGTTTCCATATTAACTCACTGACACCTTTCAGTACCAATGATTCAGATGATCATTCTCTCAGTCAGTTCAGGATTTATCTGCTTCCTGAAGTTTAACTTTCATCAAACGGCCCATTTTGAACTTGATGGTACGTTTTTCTGGAACATCTACACGGTCCATAGTCTTTGGATTCTGAGCTACACGGGCTGCACGCACACGGCTCTCAAATACACCAAAGTCACGGAACTCCATACGGTTACCCTTGGCAAGCTCGTCGATCATCTCGTCCAAAAACGACTGGACAACCTTTTTTACAACTACCCTTTTCTCATTTGTTAAATCCGCAATTCTGTCGATCAGCTCTTTTTTTGTTACTGTAGCCATTTTCACCTCTAAGAACAGCTAATTATTACTCAAAATCCGTCAAACGGCACATTACCCACCGGCAATATACCACCTGCGGCATTTACTAACTTCTATGTTTCGCAAATCACTATACTACAAAGACTTTGATACATCAAGTTAAATTCATGAATATTTTATCTTTTTCATTGAATTTTTAAAATCGATTTAATATATTGTATTGCATTGAGCTTAACTATAATAAGACATAAACCTTTGTAAAGAAATTTTTTATGTTTTATAAAATCTATTAGTTATCCAGAGAGAAAAATAACATGTATATTCTTGGTTTTGACCTTGGAACTTCTTCCGTAAAAGCCGTATTACTTCATGCCGCCGACGGCAAACCGGCAGCCGCCGCGACATGGCCGACAAAAGAGATGCCAATTAAATCAGAAAAAAACGGCTGGGCGGAACAGGATCCTCTCGAATGGTGGAAAAACGTTAAAACCGTTTGCCAAAAGGTTTTATATCAGGCTTGCGTTGACAAAAAAGATATTAAGGCAATCGGAATAACCTATCAGATGCACGGCCTGGTCTGTGTAGATAAAGACCTGAACCCACTGCGCAACTCCATAATATGGTGTGACAGCCGTGCTGTCCAAATCGGCAACACAGCTTTTGAAAACATAGGAAGCGAAAAATGTTTAAAAAGGCTTTTAAATTCTCCGGGCAATTTTACAGCATCAAAATTGAAATGGGTCAAAGATAATGAACCGGATATCTATAGTAAAATCCACAAAGTAATGCTTCCGGGGGATTTTATAGCAGCAAAAATGACCGGCAGGCCGCTGACAACTATCTCGGGACTTTCTGAAGGAATTTTATGGGATTTCTCTCAAAAGCGGCCGGCAGATTTTGTTATGGAGCATTTCGGGTTTAGCCCCGAGATTTTCTGTGAAGCCGTAGAGACCTTCTCGCTTCAAGGAGAACTAACATCGCAGGCAGCCGGCGAATTGGAGTTAAGCGAAGGAATTCCGGTAACTTACAGAGCCGGAGACCAGCCCAACAACGCATTGTCGCTCAACGTCCTCAACCCTGGTGAAATCGCGGCTACTGCCGGAACATCAGGAGTTGTATATGGAGTAGGCAGCGAACCTGAATGTGATTTAAAATCACGTGTAAATACATTTGCTCACGTTAATTATACAAAGAAATGCCCGCGTTATGGAGTTCTTCTCTGCGTTAGCGGCACAGGGATACTCAACAGCTGGATAAGGAACAATCTTTGCCCGGGCATGGATTACCATGAAATGAACAAAGCCGCCCGCCGGATACCGACCGGAAGCGGCGGACTTATTGCCCTGCCTTACGGCAACGGGGCAGAAAGAACCCTCAAAAACGTCAGTCCGGGCGCTATGTTCGCAAATATAGACTTAAACCGTCATTCGCTCGGCCATATACTGAGAGCCTCGCAGGAGGGAATCGTTTTCGCAATGACATACGGGATTAAGATTATGCAGGAAACCGGCCTGAAAGTTAATACTGTCCGTGCCGGTTACGCCAATATGTTTATGAGCGATGTTTTTACCCAGACTTTTGCCGCGGTTAATGATTCGACAGTCGAGCTCTATGAGACTGACGGCGCACAGGGCGCCTGCCGCGGAGCCGGAATAGGGGCAGGAATTTATACGTTTGAAACTGCTTTCACCGGCCTGGCCGCAAGGCAAACCGTAGAACCGGATAAGAAGATTATTGCCCCCTGCAGGCGGGCATACAGTGAGTGGTTAGAAATCTTGCAGAAAATAGTTAGTGAACGGCGGTAAAAAAATAAGAAGAAAGCAAATTTTCCCCCGTATTATAATTGTTAAGATAACCCCCTGCCAAATAACAAATTGAATGCGAAAACTGATTTTTTCCGGAACATACACTCTTTACTAACTATATATATGAATTATAATCGCTTTTTAAAATAAATTTAACACAGGTTTAATAATGAATAGAATTGAGATATACGATACGACTCTTCGAGACGGTATGCAGGCAGAAGGCATAAGCTTCTCGCTGCAGGACAAATTGCTTATAGCCAAATGTTTAGATGATTTTGGTGTAGATTATATTGAAGGCGGTTATGCCGCGAGCAACGAGAAAGAAATGGCATTCTTTCACGAGGCGGCCAACCTTGGGCTGAAAAACTCATTGATTGCAGGTTTCGGCAATACCCGCCGGGCTTCAGCGTCCCTCGAAGAAGACCTTTCGCTCAAGGCCATACTCAACAGCAAAGCACCAGTTGCCACAATTGTCGGCAAATCATGGGATATGCATGTCACAGAAGTCCTTCGCTGCTCTCTTGAGGACAATCTTGCTCTATGTTCTGATTCTACAGCGTATTTAAAGAGCAAGGGGCTGAGAGTTGTCTTCGACGCGGAACATTTTTTTGACGGCTATAAACACAACCCGCAATACAGCTTAAAGGTACTTGAAGCTGCCGCCGCGGCAGGCGCAGATGTTATCTGTCTTTGCGAAACTAACGGCGGCTGCCTTCCCAGGGATGTTTATGAAATCACAAAGACGGTTGCAGATGCCATATCAGGGCCCATAATAGGAATCCATTGCCACAATGACACTGACTGTGCAGTGGCAAACAGCCTCGCGGCGATAGAAGCCGGAGCCCGTCACGTCCAGGGAACCATCAATGGCATGGGAGAACGTACCGGAAACGCCAATCTCTGCTCAATAATTCCAAACTTGAAGTATAAAATGGGTTATGAAGTTCTGAAAGAAGGCGCCCTGCAAAAACTGACTGAGGTTTCCAGGTATGTTCAGGAAATCGCAAATATGCAGCCGGTCGCGAATATGCCTTACGTTGGGGACAGCGCATTTGCGCACAAAGCCGGACTGCATGTAAACGCCCTGATGAAAAACAAGGCAACCTATGAGCACATAAGCCCTGAAATGGTCGGCAATGCGAGAAAGCTGCTCATCTCCGAGCTGAGCGGCATGTCGAATATTCTGGCAAAACTTGAAAAATACAACCTCTCCAATGACCGCGACCTGGCACGCAAGATGCTTGACAAGGTACAGGAGATGGAGAGCAACGGCTATCAGTTCGAAGCTGCCGAAGCGAGTTTTGACCTTTTGATAAAGAAAACTCTGGGAACGTACAAGGAAACATTCCACCTTGTAAAATACCATGTCAACGTTGAAAGGAGCGGCTCAGGCGAGAAGACAACCGAAGCCACTATAAAACTGACTGTTGACGGCGAGACCGAACATGTAGTAAGTGAAGGCGACGGCCCGGTAAACGCACTCGACGAGGCAATGCGTAAATCTCTTGAGCGTTTTTACCCATCGCTGGCGGATATGCGCCTTGTTGATTACAAAGTACGTGTTGTAAATGCAAAAGCTGCTACTGCCGCGAAAGTACGAGTTACTATTGAATCCCGAGACAAAAATGACATATGGGGCACAGTCGGTGTGTCCGAAAACATAATTGATGCCAGCTGGAAAGCCCTCAAAGACAGCTTTGAATATAAGATCATCAAAGACGCCCAGGAGTCGAGATAGTGAACAGCGGCAAATTCGCATCGAAATTAACGCTGTGGATAACAAGTGCGGTTCTTCTTACGGCTGCCGGATTTAAAATGCATCAGGTGCTGACGAGACCCTCGCTTGGAGATTCACTCTACCAGATGCGGGAATTTACCGCTGTGCAGGCGATACTTATTACAGGTCTGGCAATATGGCTTTTAAGCGGGCTCTTTGAAAAAGCAGGCTGGCTTGCTGCTGTTATTACGTTCTTGATCTTTTGCGGATACACAATAAACCAATGGATATCAGGCTCAGACACCTGCGGATGTTTCGGTGTCGCAACGGTTGATCCGCGAATTTCGCTTTTTCTGATTGATGTGCCGATTTTGGCGGGATTACTGATATTTCGCCCTAAAAGCGGCAAATTTTTAGGCCCGCCGTGGCCAAAGCCGGCATACTTTATCAGTATATGTGTTTTGACTTTTCTGGTTCTCGGCTCGATGGCAGTGTCTGCGGTCATGATTGTGCCGCCAAAAGAGACACAGGATTACGCTGTTATAGACCACGACGGCTGGGTGGGAGAGAGACTGCCCATGCTTGGTCAGATAGATATAGCTCCGCAGTTAGAGCAGGGAGTTTCTATTCTGTTTCTTTATCACCATGACTGCCCTACATGCCGCCAGACTGCACCCGTTTACAGCGAAATTTACGAAATGCTTGGAGCAGATGAGCAGGAAATCAAAATAGCATTCATCGAAATGCCCCCATACGGAGACGGAACCGAGACTCCAATTCCATTAGACACAAAGTGCCTCCTGGGAATATTGGATGAATCGAAAAAGTGGTACGCCGCAAGTCCGGTGCTTATTGTAATCGAGGACGGAATAATAAAGAAATCCTGGGAAGCTCAAATCCCGACTGATTTAAACGATTTGCTCGAAGCTGTTTATAGCGAATAGAACGATATTAACTTTTTGACACGAAAACTTATAATTGCCCACTCACAAAAAACAAATAAAAAAACAGCTCTCAAAAATCTGGAAAATTCACCCTGTCAGAACTGAACAGGCGAAACAGCTTTCCAGAGAAACCGGCATAAGCCGAATTGTCGCACAGGTTCTGCTCAACCGCAACATAACCACCAGCGAAGAAGCCAAAAAGTTTATGAACCCTAAGCTGACAGATTTGCTGGAGCCTAACCTGCTGCCGGGAATTTCTGAGGCGGTTGAAAGAATTCAGCGAGCAATAAAGGCCGGCGAGAAAATCACCATATACGGCGATTATGACGCGGACGGGATAACCTCGACCGCTATACTGTGGCGCCTTTTGACCATGCTCAACACTAAGGTCAATTTTTATATTCCCCACCGTATTGAAGAGGGATACGGCCTGAATACGGCTTCTATCGAAAAACTCGCTGAACAGGGCACTAACCTTATTATAACCGTTGACTGCGGAATAACAGCCTGCGGGGAGATCAGCAGGGCTTCAGAGCTCGGGATGGACGTCATCGTAACAGACCACCATAAGATCGAAAATGAAATTCCGCAGGCTTCGGCGATTGTGCACCCCCAGCTTGACATGAATTACCCTTCACCGGCCTCAGCCGGCGCTATGGTTGCTTTCAAACTGGCCTGGGCTGTATGCAACGAGTATAAAGATAACAATGATTTATATCCAAAACTTAAATCCTTTCTGATAAACGCGACAAAATTCGCAGCTGTCGGAACAATTGCAGATGTCATGGATCTCGTCGGAGAAAACCGCTCACTTGCCCATTTTGGGCTAAAAGCGATGAGCTCATCAGATATGCCGGGAGTAAAAGCTCTTATAAATACTGCCCGACTTGACGGTAAACTCCTAAGCAGCAGAGACATCGCATTTCAGATTGCACCCATGCTCAATGCCTCGGGCAGACTGGGCCACGCCCGCCTTGCGGTTGAACTTCTGACAAGCAGCAGCGAACTTAATTCCTTAAAAATTGCCCAATATCTCAAACAGCAAAATAACGAACGCCGTAAAATTGAACGCGAGATTTTTAAACAGGCATCTCAGCTGATAACCACCGGCGGATACGACCACCCGGACCGTAAAACAATCGTAGTTGCCGGCGAAAACTGGCACCAGGGAGTAGTCGGTATCGTTGCAAGCCGCGTGGCCGAAACATATTTTCGTCCGGCTATAGTCTTTAATAATGACGGCCAGACATGTGTCGGTTCTGCCCGCTCGGTAAGAAACTTCGATATTTACCAGGGTATAAGCAGCTGCGCCAAACATCTTATCAGCTTTGGCGGACATGCCGGGGCTGCCGGACTTAGGGTTGAATCAAAAAAACTGCCTGACTTCATCGAGGCCTTTGAACAACACGCCCGCGAGAACATACTCGAAGATGAGGCGGTTTCAATGATCGATATTGAGGGCACCTTTGAGATAGGTGATTTCAACGAACGTACCATACAGCAGATACAACAGCTCAGCCCGTTTGGCCAGGGCAATCCGGTGCCTGTTTTCGCGGCGATGGGTGTGCGTCTGTATAATACGCCGCGGATTGTCGGAGAAAAAGGCACGCATCTTCAGCTGAGCATACGTGACCGCAGCGGATTTGTACGGTGCATTGCTTTCG
Source organism: Limihaloglobus sulfuriphilus (assembly GCF_001999965.1). GTDB lineage: Bacteria > Planctomycetota > Phycisphaerae > Sedimentisphaerales > Sedimentisphaeraceae > Limihaloglobus > Limihaloglobus sulfuriphilus. The sequence goes on from NZ_CP019646.1 coordinate 1,526,033, forward strand.
GTATGGGTAACCTGGAAAAAAAACTCATAGAAGCTGATTATTTCAACGTTGCTTTTACCGCCGAGCTTAACAGCTTCAACGGGAATTCTAACTTGCAATTCAACATATGTGATATACAATTCGAGTAACGCTGAACCAATGCTCAGCATATAACCGATATTATCTATGAAATCGTACATAAAAATATAAACCTGAAACTGAATCTCAAGGAGAAGAGGAAATGTTTAAAGAAACTATTGTGCCCCGTTTAAGCGAGACGGACGGTTTGAAACATATTAACAATACATCGCTTTCAATCTGGTTCGAACACTGCAGGGTGCCAATATTTAAGTTCTTTGTACCAGGTGCGATAGACGATTTTGAATCATGGAACATCATCCTTGCCAGATCGGAATACGACTTCCTCTCTCAAATATACTTTGGCAAAGACGTAGAGGTCAAAACGTGGGTCAATAAAATCGGCAATTCATCCTTTACTGTCGAGCAGGAAGCCTGGCAAGACGGACATCGCTGTGCCCACGGGCTTGCTGTCGGCGTTCATTATGACTTTAAGACACAGAGGTCAATGCCGATTCCTGAATCTGTGCGGGAAAAACTGCAAAAACACCTGCGAGAGCCGCATGAGTGATCCGTTAATCAAGATATTACAGGCAGATATAACTCTGCAGAACACCGAGGCAATAGTAAATGCCGCCAACTGCTCTCTTCTGGGCGGCGGCGGGGTTGACGGCGCAATACACAGAGCAGCAGGCCCGGAGCTTCTTGAAGAATGCCGCGGAATTGGAGGCTGCCCTACCGGAGAGGCAAGAATAACCAAAGGTTACCGTCTGCCGGCAAAATACATCATCCAGACCGCTGGACCGGTTTGGCGTGGAGGCGAACGGGACGAGTGCAGGCTTCTGGCACAATGCTACCAGAACTGCCTGCGGCTTGCCGAGAAATACAACATAGAAAACATATCTTTTCCTTCAATAAGCACCGGAGCTTACGGATTCCCCATTCAAAAGGCATCTAAAATTGCGTTAGAAGAAATCACAAATTTTATAAAATCACAAACTACTGTAAAACAAGTATTTATCGTTACATTCTCAAGCTCTGACACGGGTGTTTACATCGCCGCGCAGGAAGATTTCGATCAACATTAAAGCTGTAACTTGCTAAACCACAATATATTGTGTTTTAATACACAAATATTCTATACATATTGTTATTCACTTGACTTTTAAACAAGTCTTTTATATCATTTAACCAATAATAACTTATATATTAACGAGGACAATTATGCGTAAATTAAAACATATATATATCCTTGTCTTACCGGCACTTATACTAAGCCTGCTCTGTGGTTGTCAAAACGGGAAAACCCAAAAGCGAAATCAGCAGGACATGAATCTTGAAGTTTCGCTCAACGACACCATCGGCAACTACGCTGAAATGCTGGTAAGCAGCGAGATACCAATTGAAGGCTTTGGTATCGTTGTCGGACTTGAAGGCAGCGGCTCTGCTGAATGCCCGCCGGCAATCAGGGACAGAGTCCTTAAATTCATACAGCAGAAGTTAAAAAACAGAAACCGCCGTGCAGCGATAGAATTTTTGGAAGATAAAGACAATTCTGTTGTAAGGGTTTACGGAGTATTGCCCTCGGGACACATGCCCGGCCAAAGGTTCGATGTTTTTGTCGAACCTTTTGCAAGCACCCAGACAATCTCGCTTGAAAACGGCAGACTCCTTGAATGCAGTCTTTACGAACGAAGCCGCGTTGGTATTGGCGGCGCAAGGACAATAGCTTTGGCGCACGGCCAGGTTTATATAGATATGATCGGCGGTGAAGACCCTAATCTCCTTGAGGGCGTTGTTATTGGCGGCGGGATTCCGTTGGAATTTCCACAGATAGCACTGGGGCTTTTCGAGCCAAACTTCCGTCTGGCCAGCATCCTGAGAAACCGGATAAATGAGCGTTTTAATGAGGACACTGCTACCGCCATAGGCCCGGGGGTGATCGAAATAAAGATGCCCAAGAGATACCTGGGCAAGTACGGCAAATTCGCTTCGCTTGTAAAAACGCTTTACATACCCGAAAACCGCGAATCGTTAAACGATTATCTTGAGGCACTTGCCGCAAATCTCAGCAATCCCGACGTTTCGATCGACACCGAAACAGCATTGGAAGCCGTCGGCCGCCCTGCCATACCATACCTGCTGCCCTTTCTTGACTCAGAGAACCAGGAAAAACGTTTCAGAGCAGCAAGACTTCTGCTTGCACTCGAAAGAAATGAAGGTATAGACGTGCTTCATAAGTTTGCCACTGATCCTGAATTCAAATACCGCGTTGAAGCTGTTGAGGCTTTGGCACTTGCAGACAAAGATTTTGTCAGGACAACCGTTCCGCGGTTCCTCAATGATGATGATTTTGAGATAAGAATGGCAGCTTTCAGGATACTTGAAAAAATCAACGACATAAACGTATCAATGACCACTATCGGCGGCTCGTTTAAACTCTCAAACGCTTACAGCAAGGGCAAGCCGGCTGTCTATATTTCCCGCTCACAAAGACCAGAGGTTATCATATTCGGTGATGTGAGAACCGGCAGCGATGTCTTTGTAAGGTCGGACGACAACACGATTTTTATCAATTCCTCGCCCCAGGACGACAGTGTCTCTCTGAGCAGGAAACACCCAAGCAAGCCGAATCTTATAGGCCCGCTGAAAACTTCTGCAAAACTCGAGGATATAATTATCGGCCTGTGTTCCAAGCTGCCGGCAGACGATGTTTACAGGATTGGTTTGCAGGTTAATTACTCCCAGATGACAAGCCTGGTTAAAAAGATGTTTGACATGGGTATCATTGAAGGAGAGCTGGTAATAGGCCCTGTCGCCCGGAGGCCGTCTATCCCTTCAGAAAATCGGCCGCAGGAAACGGAACAAGAAACGCTTGCAGAATAAAAAAGAGAAATAAAGATCAATGCGACTTGAAAAAATTATACTAAACGGTTTCAAAAGTTTTGCTGACAAGACAGAATTTAAATTCGACTCAAGCATCACAGCGATTGTAGGCCCCAACGGCTGCGGCAAAAGCAATGTCGTGGATGCGGTTAAATGGGTTCTTGGAGAACAGAAAAAAAAGAGCCTGCGAAGCAGCCAGATGACAGATGTCATATTTAACGGCAGCGCAAATCGCAAGCCATCGAGCATGGCTGAGGTCTCTATTGTTTTTTCCGGCGTTGACAGCAAAGCCGGCAATGACGGTTTCCTGCAAATCTCCAGGAGAATTTACAAAAATGGGGACAGCGTCTATCTAATCAATGATAAGTCTTGCAGGCTGAAAGACATAAAAGAGCTGTTTCTAAACACTGGCATCGGCGTAAGCGCATATTCAATCATAGAGCAGGGGCAGATATCGCAGCTGCTGACCGCCAGCAAACTTGAACGCCGGTTGATTTTCGAAGAAGCGGCCGGCATCAGCAAATTTAAAGCTCAAAAGGTTGAAGCAACCCGTAAGCTCGAGAAAACCGAACAGAATCTGCTCAGGGTCGCCGACATTGTTGAAGAAGTGTCGCGGCGGCTCAGAAGTGTGAAAATGCAGGCCGGCAAGGCAAGAAATTATGTCGAATACCGTGACAGGCTTAATGAGCTCAAAATGAGTTACTACCTCGCAGAATACGACAAGTTTTTCAGAAAAGCAGAAAAGACAAAGGAAAAATATCAGCTTGTAAATGACAAATATCATGAGCTCTCAGCGATCATAAGCAGGGATGATGCGCTAAGTGCCAATATCAAAAACGATATATCGCAGACGGAAACAGAGCTCAACAGAAGCGACAATATGCTCATAGCCATTACAGGGCGGATTGAGCAGAACCTCGAAAAAATAGAGTACCTGCGAAAACGTTCAGAAGAGCTCGAACATAGAAAGAACACAGCTTCTCAGCGAATCAGTCAGCTTGAAGAGCAAATCTTAAAACTTTCTGCAAATCACTCTGCGATACAATTTAAAATCCAGCAGAACAAAGGCTCCTTTGATGAACATCAGCAAATGTTCCGCTCATTGAGTGAGATGCTTAACCAGGCGGAAACAGGATGTATGGAGCTGGAGGCCCAGTTGGAGGATGCAAAGAACGCTTCATTTGAAGTTGTCCGGCGATCAAGCCAGATATCCAACGAAATAAACAGCTCTGGAACATACCGTGAGAATCTTGACGCTCAGAAACTAAACACGAGCAAGCGTATTGAAAATCTAAGCAGACAGATGAAAAGTATGGAAGAGGACCGAGAGAGACTCAAAAAACTTATAGGAGAAAATGAGGGAAAAGAGTCTTATCTTCGTGAGCAGTTTGAGACCTATAATTCTAAGATATCTGAAATAAATGCCGGCGTAGCCTCTAAAAACGAGAAACTTGCCCGTCTCCGTGAAGAAAAGAGCGGCTGCATGAGTGAACTGGCCGTTCTTAGAAAAATGGAGAACGAAAGCGAAGGGCTAAACAGCTCGCTCCAGGAGATACTCTCGGAAAAGGCGGAGGGCAAACACCCGCAAATATGCGGTATAGTCGCTGAGCTGATCAAGGCAGAGCCCGGATATGACCGGCTTGTGGAATGTGTCCTCAGCGGCATGACAGACTCCCTGGTTGTCGAGTCTTTTAACGATTATCTTGAAAACCGCAAGAAGTTTATCGAGATGGAAAACAGTCTCAAGTTTATCTGTCTTGATTCTTTAAAACCAGACGAAACAGCGGAAGCTGTCATCAATTCCGGACTTGCTGTATCAAGGCTGAGTGACCATGTAACTTCAGAGGAGAAATATGCCGGCCTGATTAAGTGCCTGCTTGGAAACACCTTTATAACCGACAGTATTGAGAATGCCCGCAAAATCAGCAATGAACTGCCCTCCGGAATAAATCTTATTACGATGGATTCGGAGATGCTCATAAACGGCTGCACAGTGACTACGGGACCGGACACAGCCGGAAGCGGCCTTATATCGAGAAAGAGCAGGATAAATGAGATTGAGTCGCTGACAGCCGAACTCGATGCAAAAATAGCGGAAATCCTCAAAGACATAGAGAACTCAAGTGATATTAAAGAGCAGATTTCAGCCGAAATGTCAGAGATACAGAATCAGCTCTTTACAGTAAACAACGAAAAGAACGAGCTCAACACGCAGCTTGAGGTAATAAGCAGCGGCATATCAAACCTCAACACCGACCTGCCTTCAATGCAGAAAGAGCTCGAATCCATTTCAGCTCAGATATCAGAGTCTCTTGAAAAAGAGCAGTCTTTAAAACAGGAACTGGCAAAGATCGACAATTCCAAAAATGTCAATGACGAGCAGATCAGCACACTAAGCGAGCGGCTGGAGGAACAGAGAGCGGTAAGAAGTGAAATTTCCAACCGGCTCACTGATGCAAGGGTAAAACTGGCGCAGGCTTCGGTTACAAGTGACAATCTCAAACAGCAGGCCGTAAACTACGAGTCGCAAATACGAAGAAGCGAAAACAGTCTCGAATCGACCCGCCGCGAAATGAGCGGAAATGATGAGCTCGTAGATGAAACCACCAGGTCAATCCTCTACGCAGAATCTTCTGTTACAGATCTCTATTATGAGAAGGAGAAACTTCAAAGTGCGGCAATGGCTGTTAAAGAAAAACTGGCCGGCATGCATTCTGAGCTGGCAGAGGTACAGGAAAGGCTTCGTGAGCGTAACTCGCTTCACAGTGATATGGCCCAGCAGATACATGAGCTGGATTTGAGCATCAATGAACTCCGCATAAAGACCGAAGATCTGATCACAAGAACCGGTGAAGAACTGCAAATCAATCTTCTGGAATCATATCAGGATTACCAGAGCAGGGAAATCGACTGGGCCGCGGTTACTGCTGAAATTAAAGAGCTTAAAGAAAAAATCTCGAGACTGGGCAACGTCAACCTCGACGCGATTGATGAGCTTGAAGATCTTCAGAAGAGGGAAGATTTTCTCACCGAACAGGTTGGAGACCTTACAAAAAGCAGAAATAACCTCCAGCAGATAATTGACAAGATAAACGTGGAAAGCAGGGAGAAATTCCAGGAAACTTTCAACCTCGTGAGAGACAACTTCCGCAGTATATTCAGAAAACTATTCGGCGGCGGAAAGGCCGACATACAGCTTGAAGAGGATGTTGACATTCTCGAGGCGGGAATAGAAATAATTGCCCAGCCCCCGGGCAAGGGCGCCAAAACTATTTCTCTGCTCAGCGGCGGCGAAAAGACGATGACCGCAATAGCTCTTCAGTTTGCGGTATTTAACATCAAGCCAAGCCCGTTCTGTTTTCTTGATGAGGTAGATGCAGCCCTTGACGAGGCAAACAATGAAAGATTCAATCTCATCGTTAAAGAATTCGAGGAGTTCTCACAGTTTATTATCATAACCCACGCCAAAAGAACCATGAGCATCGCTGATGAACTCTTTGGAGTCACTATGCAGCAGCAGGGCGTGAGCAAAAAAATAAGTGTAAAATTCGAGAAGGACTCCGAAGAACTGTCCGCGGCGTGAGATACCCCGCGGCAGTGAATAACGCTGCGGCAGATGGGAGAATCGATTACTGACCTGTCCAGAGATAAAGTATTTGCGGGCTGGTAAGCTCATTTAATGTTTCTCGCGACAATTTACTGCCGAGACTGCTTACGCCTTTAAACTGGGACATAAGCGAGCCGCCAAAACCGAAATCCTCCGCATATTCAACTGTTTCGGGGTTTGCCACACCGGCAAATTCGCCCAGCAGTGTTATTGCGTCGTCAAGATAGCCGATCCGGTCTATAAGCCCCCCTGCCATAGCTTCTTCTGCGTGGTATATACTTCCGTCAGCCAGACTTGTAACCTGCTCTAAAGTCAACCCCGGGCGGCCCTGATTAACCAGCATTACAAACCTGTCATAGGCAGGGCCTACAAGTTTTTCCTGGAGATACGCGGCCTGCTCATCTGTGAACTCGTTAAACATGCTGGGCCAGTCCTTTTTTTCTCCTGATTTAATTGTAATGGCCTCAACGCCTAATTTTTCACTGAAAAGGTTTTGGACATTGAATGACTGCATTACAACCCCGATAGAACCGGTTATGGCTGTCGGCTCGGCTATTATAGAATCACAGGCAACCGAGGCATAGTAACCGCCCGAGGCGGCTATTCCCTGCATGAAGGCAACCATGGGTTTTCCGGTGCGGCTTTTGAACCGCATTATTTCATGATGGACCCTGTCGCTGGCAGCCACTGTACCGCCGGGGCTGGTAACAGAAAGAATTACACCCTTGATTGAAGGGTCATTAACCGCACGCTCAAGATGCCGCGTAAAAGAATTCAGCGTTTGCGTGCTTATAATCCCGTTGAGCCTTACCACGGCAAACCGGCGGCTGGAACTGCCCTCGCGAAGAACCCTCTCAAGCACCATGCCATCCTGCCCGAACAATGCACGGAAAACACCTACAACCACTATTATAATCAGAACAGTTTTGATAATTGAGAGTGCAAATTTTCCTACGCCGCCCAGCAGCCTGTTAAACAGAGACGCTTTGGGCTTTGATTCAAGATTTTCTATCAGGGGACATGTTTCCATTGATTGATTCCTTTATTGGGATTTAGCACAAAACCTTGTATTATATCTGCTAAGAAGAGCTCTGATTCTGGACAGGCTCTGCCTGGGAAGCGTCATCTTTCGCTTCAGGTTCCGGCTTCTCTGCGGGCTCGGTTTCGGGAGCCTTTTCTTGGCTCTCAGATTCCGGCTTCTGCTCTGAAGGTTCCGTTTCGGAGGCATCCTCTTTAGCTTCGGGTTCCGCTTGAGACTCATTCGGCACATCTTGTTCATTTTGCATGGAGCTCTCGTGTTCGGCTTTTACTCTGGAATATTCGTCTCTAAGCTCTTTAAGTCTGCCCTTTAACGTTTCCAGCTCAGCATTAAGAGAATCAGCTGTCTGTTTTTCCTTACTGGAGAGCGTCTTAAGATTTTCAGTCTGCTGCTTCTGCTCTGCTATCTGTGTTTTAACTTCTTCAAGTTTCTGAAGCTGACTAACGAGCTGCTGGTTTTTCTGTTTTTCGGCCTCCATCTGCTTTTGAACCTCTGCCTTGGCGGCCTTGGCGGCTTCCAATTCAGCCTGCTGACTTGCTAACAAGGCTTTCTTTTCTTCAATCTCCTTATTAAGCTGGGCTTGTGTCTTAGTATATTGAGCCCGTTCTTCATCAGTGACCTTCTCCAATGATTGCAGTGAATCACGCAGTTCGATGAGTTTAAGCTCCGCCATAGCTATTTCGCGCTCTGTGGCGTTTACCTGAATTTCAGCCCTGATACGGCTGATTTCTTCTTCCGCGGCCTTTTTCTCAAGCATCTTGTAATAATCAAAAGTGCCCAAAGGATCTGTAAGCAGCTCGTTGAAAGGCCTGTTCATATCGGGATCTGCATGTTTATTGCGGATATAATCTATCATTTCCTGATGATCAACACCCTTTGCGACAATGCTCGGGGTTACGATAAATATGACCTCTTTTACTCTTTCTTCAAAGTCTTTACTTGAAAACAGAACTCCAATCAGAGGGATATCTTTAAAAAATGGAACGCCGCGTATTATCGAGAGCTTTTCCGTCTTTTTAAATCCGCCTATAATCAGGCTGTTGCCGGACTTGAGCCGGCTTTCATCTGCTTTGAACACTCTCTTGGTGCGAATCGGCAATTGGGTCGCTCCCTCGGGTGTGGATTTGGCCCCCAAGGTTATTTCAGCCTTTATGCCGACAGTCCCGTCAGAATATGCCGTCGGTGTAACTTTCAGAATGTCTTCAACGTCCTCATAAGCCGTAACAGTGTACGGATTCTGGTTTCTCTGGTTTACCACTCTTGGAACCGGAACCTTGTCAGTGGATTTTATCAACGCCTCTTTGCCGTTGGCGGTTTTTACCTCCGGATTCATCAAAATCTTCATGTAGCCGCGTGATACAAGCATATCAACAAGAACGCTTACCTCATGTCCCGCCACACCTGCATTAGAGATGTAGCCTATGTCAAGACCAAAGCCCCCTCGCTGAGGTTCACGAAGAGAAGCCCCGGGGAAAAGCCCGTCAAAAGTTACTTCTTCACCAAGGAAATTCTCTATTTCTATCTTCGTTTCCCAGTCCATTGTAACGTCGGCGTAATGCTCGAGAATCATGCAGTTTATCTTCACCTGCAGAGGGCTGACATCCGCGCTTTTAAGGAAATTTATTATCTCATTTGCTTCCTTCTCAGAACCGCATGTTATCAGCAGCTGATTTGTCTCGGCTATAACCGCTATTTTGGCTCCGAGTTTCTGCTCTGCCAATATCTTGGACAGGGTAGCCGGCGGCTGATTTTTCGTAAAATAAAAAATCTTAAATTCCTTGCCGTGCTGAATCACTTCAGGCTCCTGGGTATAGAGTCTGGGGACGGGATTCTTGGTATCCTCATCAGGCTCAATCTTGTTAGCTTCTGCGAGAATCTTCTCCGCCTGAAGTTCTGCGGCCTTGCCTGAAAACAAATCACCTGTATTACAGCCGCTTATAAGGCAGACAAGTATAAAAGCTGCCGCGGCGGCGATAAATTTTTTGCTGCTTTTAAACATATTCATTCTTGCCCGCCCGTTTTATCTGTTTGACTATTCTCTGCGGCCGGCTCTGATGTGGCGGCGGTATCCTCAGAGGCATCTGCCTGCGGCTGTTGCTGTGAGTCCGCTGCGGCAGGACTGCCGGTTTCAGCCTGCGGTTCGGGCTTTTCCGGTTGCGGAGGCGAATCCTGCGTTCCCTGAGAATCAGCCTCTGGTTTGCCCTGAGTCTCAAGCTGTTTAAGGCCCTGGCTGAGCTGATTTATCTGAGCAGTAAGCTCATCGATCTGCTGCTGGAGCAATTCTGCCCGCTGCCGTTCCTTATTAGTCAAATCCTGATACTGCTGATTTGACTGCTTTTGTTTTTCCAGCTCCGCCTTTAAGTTTTCAAGCTGAGAGATTTTCTGTTCAAGCTGCTGCGAACTCGCCCGGGCAGCTTCTAACTGTTTCTCAAGTTCAGCCGTTTGCTGTTTTTCCTGTTCAAGGTTAGATTTGAGCTGGCTCAGCTCCGCCTTTTTCTCGGTTATATGCTTCTCGAGAGCGGCTTTAGTCTCAAGGTGCTTCTTTTCCTGACGCTGTGAAAGATTCTTTTGCCCGGCGATTTCCTTTTCAAGGGCCGAGAGCTTAGACTGTGCCTCAGCAATATCCTTTTCGGTTGCGATCACCTCTATTTCAGTGTTAATACGCTTAATCTCTTCTTCGGCGACCTTCTTTTCAAGTCGTCTGTAATAATCGCCCGAACCAAACGGATCGAAAACAAAGTCCTGAAACTGCCTTTCCATTTGGGGTGCGGCGTGTTTCTGGCGAATATAATCCACCATACTCTCATGCTCAACGCCGCCGCCCGAGACACTGGGAGTCAGGACAAAGACAACTTCCTTTGCTCTGTCCTCAAAATCTTTACTCGAAAAAAGTATTCCGATAAATGGTATATCCTTCAGAAAAGGAACACCTCTTATTACTGATATGCGTTCATTCTTCCTGAAGCCGCCAATTACCAGGCTCTCACCAAATTCAAAACGGTTTTCTCCAATATTGATCTCTCTCTTTGTCAGAATCGGCAGCTGAGCCGCCCCTTCAGGAGTTGATTTAGAAGCTATCTGAATATTTGTATTCAAACCTATTGAGCCGTCCGAATACACATTGGGAGTAACTTCGAGATGGTCAACGACCGGAATGTACTCGGTTATTTCATACGGCGTGGAACTTCCTTTGTACTCTATCTTGGTAATCGGCACATTTTCCCAGGACTCAACCTTGGCAGGTTTGCCCGAAACCGTCTCTACCTTTGGATTCATCAGCACCTTTAGATACCCTCTGGATACGAGCATATCGACCAGAACCTCTATATCGCTTGACCGTGAAACATAACCGATATCAAGGCCGAATTCACTTCTGGCAGGTTCCCTCAGGCCGGCACCAGGAAAAAGACCCTGGAGCGCTAAGTCTTCTCCAAGAAAATCCAGAATCTGTACCTGCGTCTCCCAGTCAAAAGTGATATCAGCATAATGTTCAAAAACCATACAGTCTATCTTGACCTGTATCGGGGGAATATCTACCCTGTCCAGAAACGCCACTATGGTTTCGGCGTTACTTTTATCAGCACAGGATATAATAAGCTGGTTGGTTTCAGGGGTAATGGTAACCACATTCCCGAACTGGCCCTTAATAAGCCCGCCAATCATCTGAGGGTTCTGATTCCTTGTGTAATAAAACATCTTCAGCCCCTGTGATGTTTGCACAAGCTGCGGCGGCTGGGAATATGTTTCAGGGACAGGATTTTCTACATCAGGGTCGGGTATAACGCGGCTGGCCTCGGCGAGATATTTTCTGGCCTGAACTTCTGTGGGTTTTTGCGCAAAATGCCCCTTCAGACCGCAGCCCGTAACAAAGAACATTACAGATGCGGCAAGACAAAGATGCCGGAATTCAATACGATATTCTGTCATTTGCAACGCAATAAAAAACAAGTAATTATATATCCAAACAGTGTATCATCTTCCTTAAACATCTTACTGGCTGTATTGTATGCGAACTTAACCTTTATACAACAATTTTTTGCTTAATAATGAAAAAACTCCGGATATTTTCAGTTTGTTGTAAAATATTTAGACATATAGACTAATTTGTGTTAATAAATGTAATATGAACGAAAACAAAAAGACAGTTGCAATAGTTTCTCTGGGCTGCCCCAAAAACCGGGTGGACAGTGAGGTAATATTGGGCAGACTTGGAGCCTCAGGCTTTACGCTTACAGGCGACTTTGAGAATGCAAATATAATAATAATAAACACTTGCGGTTTTATCCAACCTGCCGAAGAAGAAGCGCTGGGAGAAATTGAGTATTACGCAAACCTCAAAGACAAGGGTAAGATTGAAAAACTCATAGTAACCGGCTGCCTCGCTCAGCGCAGGGCCGGCAAACTGAGTGATAAATACCCCCAAATAGATGCGGTTATTGGACTTGCCGGCAGAGATTCTGTCGCTGAGGCGATTGAGGGTCTGTATGAATCTCCAGAGACAAAAATCGTCTCGGTCTCAGGGGTACTCAACTTTATTGCCAATGACAGCGACCGTATGCTCTCAACCGCTCCCCATTGGGCTTACCTGCGTATAAGTGAAGGCTGTAACAGGACATGCTCTTTTTGCACAATACCCTCCATCAGGGGCCCTTTCAGAAGCAAACCAATGCAGAATATTCTCTCCGAAGCACAGCAGCTCGCCGGCGCCGGAGTCAAAGAAATCCATATCATTGCTCAGGACAGCAGTTTTTACGGCCGCGACCTTGGGATTAAAAACGGACTGATTAAACTTTTAAAAGAACTGGAACAGATACAGGGCATAGAATGGATACGTGTTATGTATCTTTACCCTGCAAATATCAATGAGCAGCTGCTGGAATGCTTTGCCGGTTCTGAAAAAATCCTCAACTATTTCGACATACCTGCCCAGCATATCAACAACCGCATCCTCAAAGCCATGAAACGCACAGACACGCGGGAAAGCACCATCGCTCTGATAGAAAATATCCGCCGCATTATACCCGATGCCGTGATCAGATCCACACTTATCACCGGTTTTCCAGGCGAGACTTATGAAGAATTCTCCGAACTTCTTGAGTTTGTAAGCTGGGCAAAATTTGACGCCTTAGGCTGTTTTCCGTATTACGCCGAAGAAGGAACCGCCGCAGCCGAGTTAGACAATCAGCTCGATGATGAAACCAAGAATATACGGGTTGAGCAGATAATGCTCACTCAGCAGGATATAGTATTTGAGAAAAATCAGCGGATGAGGGGCCGTGAGCTCAGGATTCTTGTGGATATGCTGAATGCAGCGGAGCTGGACGGCCGCAGTCTCGCCGCAGGAAGGTATTATGGGCAGGCCCCGGAGATTGACAGTCTCTGCTATATTAAGGGCTGCAACGCAAAACCCGGCGATTTTATAGACACAAAAGTAATACAATCAAGTGGTTATGATTTGATTGTTAAACAAATTAATCCTTGATATGAATTAACAACTCTATATATTTATAGGCATTCGATTTGAAATCAGCCTGTTTTTAATCAGTGCTTTAAAAGAAATGTACCTTATTGCTGCGTGGAAACGGCGTGACTGATAACAATAAAAATTTTATAAAACATGTGCCAAACATTTTAACAACCGGCAGGCTGGTTCTTACCGGTTTTTTTCTGTGGATGATTCTTATCTCGGATAACGTTTCAAACAGAGCACGTTTCATCGATATCGCTTTTGTGTTTTTTGTAATAACAGGGCTGACAGACATCGTTGACGGCTACATCGCACGCAGATTCAACGCCACCAGCAAATACGGGCGTATTGTTGACCCGCTCGCCGACAAAATACTTATCTGCGGCGCTTATATCTGTTTTGCAATTATCGGCCGGCCGCTTCTTTTCGGCTGGAGCCAGAGCACACTTTCGGCTATTCACTGGGGGATTGTTGCGGTACTTATATTCAGAGAGCTATCTGTTACAATAATCCGTCAATGGGCGGAAAACCGTAATTTCAAATTTCCCGCCTCGGTTTACGGCAAACTCAAAATGTTTACACAGTCATTCGGCGTCGGCACAATTCTGGTGAAAATGGCACATTTAGAAACGGCCCAATGGGCTTACTGGTTCACTGCTGTAACACTGTCAATTATGATTTTTGCCACCCTGGTATCTGGTTTCGAAGCTCTATTCCGGATGTTTATCGCTGTTAAGGATTCAAAAAAGCCGCTGGTGCCTTCGGCTTAGCGGCCCGGCACTCTGGCATCTAACAGCCGCCCTCTTTCGCATCCTTAAATTCTTTTATAATCCCGGCTGTTTCTTTTAGCTTACTCAGGCCGGCTCTTTCAAGAGCTGTCCCCGAAAAGCTGACATTAAAATCATGCTCGCTGTATTTCATTATCTCGTCAAGGTTTATATACCGGGCAACCCGATCAGGAGTGAATTCAGGATCACATTTTGTTTTGGCTCTTTGTTCGTATGGACATATTTCGACACATTTATCACAGCCGAAAAACGAATTGCAGATTTTGGCGGCCTCGCCGCGGGTCATCGCTGAGCGTTTTTCTATAGTTAGATAGCTTACGCACTTTCTCGCGTCAAGCCTCCGCCCCGCAGACAAAGCCCCGCCCGGACAGGCCCGGATACATTTATCGCAATCTCCGCACGGATCACGGTCAGTGACAAACGGCTTATCCGGCTCAATCTCAAAATCGGTAATTATCTCCGCCAGAAATAGTTGAGAGCCTAACTCCGGATTTATAAGCATGGTGTTTTTCCCTATAAACCCAAGCCCCGCACGCAGAGCCAAAGCCCTCTCAAGCAGCGGCACAGAATCGACACAAAACTTGAATCTCGCCCTCTCATCAGCAGTTTTTATAACGTCTGCGAGTTGGAAGAGTTTATTTTTAAGGTACTTATGATAATCGGCATAGATCGCATAATTGGAGACTCTGCCGCGTAAATGATCCTGCTCATTTGAGAATTGCTGCACTTCTGGTTTATAACTCTTTGCCAGACATATCACAGTCGCAGCTCCGGAAAGAAGCTCGGCAGGGCTGAGGCGCTTTTCAACATTTCTCTCCAGATACCCCATCTCGCCATGGCAGCCGTCATGAAGCCAATTTTCAAGAGCCGCGGCATCTTTATGCCCTATGGGTTTGGCATCGGTAAAACCGGCAAGGTCAAACCCAAGCTCAAGTGCCTTTTGCCTGATGAATTCTTTCATACCAAGAGGTTTTTCAGTTCTAAGGCCTTCTTAAATCCATTTGTCATAACTCTTTAAAATGACAAACGATTCCGTTCTGGAGACACCCTTAACTGTTGAAAGCTCCTCGGTTAGAAATTTCATAAGCCCTTTATTTGAATCAACCAATAATTCAATTATTAGATCATACTGGCCCGAGACAATTGAAACCGACATGACATTTTTTAGTTTTGCTATTTCAGAGGCCTTTTCGTCAAGAAGCCTTGATTCGGCAACATTCGCCGAAACAATAGCTAACTGTTGATTGTCAAGCAGGTTAGGGTTCCTAACTGCTCTAAGTCTCACGAGCCCGCAATCCAGCAGCCGTTTTATACGCTGACGAACAGTTCCTTCGCTGAGGCTTAGTTTCCTCGCTATCGCAGCGTTTGATTCATGTTGAATTGAAAGTAATTTGATGATTTTCCAGTCTGTTTCGTCCGGCTGCATTTGTTACGCCCCAAATAAATCATATTAAACATAAACTTATAAGTTTCTAAACAAAAGTAGTTTATTGTATTTTTATCGGATTTTCAAGAAATAAATTAAAACTCTTGAGCGGCAAAAATCGCCTGCCACGAAGTACATTTCAGCGGAAATTGTTCCATTCAGCAGAGAAGCCCTTATATCTGCAAAACTGCGTTCGAAAATTAACATTTCTCATTGAAAACAAATTACTTTATAATAAAATTTACAAAACGTATCCCATCTTCAAACCGTTTGCTTAAATACAAGTATAACAGAATTCTCAGGGAACATGTACTGCGTTATTTTAATGGAAACTTATTATTTTTAAAGAGGTTATAACTAATAGCCTTAACTGCTTAGAATACTTGAATTATTATGATAAACAATAATACTGCAACTAATGGCAATATCTGGAAGATTACTTTTAATGCATTTAATAGCGATGACTATTCTGCAAGCTACAAACGGGTCATAGAGGAACTTGGAGAATTCATGGGCTATATGCTGATAATGTTCGGCAGCCTGGAAGCTCTCCTGCAGCGAAGAGGAACCTAAAACTACAGCTAACCGAAAACAAAAATGAAATTAAACTGAATGCCTGATATAAACAATATTTATGATCAGCATTTCCGGGTTGATAATGAGCAAAAAAAACAAAAATGAACTTTCTCAAAAACAACAGATAAAAATGCAGCGTCTGCTCGCCGAATGGGGACTTGAACAATCCCAGCTGACTGAAGCCCAGAAAAAGGTCATATCCAACTATGTCATTGACAGCTCCAAACAGACAAAATCTTATATTTTGATTATCATCTGTGCGGCGGCTATGGCGGCAACCGCTTTTCTTAAAGTTTTTGAGACCTATCACCTCCTTCGCAGGGCATTTGACGAAAAGGTGATTTTATATAAGATTGTAACAGAAGAAATTGACCATGTAGTTGATTTAAACACATTTAAATACATGGTATTACAACATTTCGGGGCTGTTTCCTTTGCCACAGGATTTACGGTATTTGCTGTTGCTATAATTTGCATGCTGATAATTACCTGCCTCTGGTCCCGCCAGCAAAAATCAACTATACATGTTTTGCTGGATTCAATCGCCGAAAAGAGTAAATAATTCATCAAGACATTTTGAGGATATTGCTTGACGTGAAAATGATAGTATGTTATAATCATTACTTGTATAAAAATATAGAACATTTAAATTTGTGAGATAAATATGGCATTAAGAGACATCATTGTTATTGACGAAGAGAAATGCACAGGCTGCGGCAAATGTGTTAACGCTTGCGCAGAAGGAGCTCTTCAGATGGTAAACGGCAAGGCGAAACTTGTCAGAGACGATTATTGTGACGGGCTCGGCGCGTGCATCGGCAGCTGCCCTTATGGTGCATTGACGATAGAAAAACGCGAGGCTCCTGAATTTGACATGAAAGCTGTCGAAGAATACCTCAAGGAATCTAACGCCGGACCCGGGCAAAACGCAGGCAGTGAGTTTGTATGCCCCGGCGCTGCCTCGTTCGACCTCGTAACTGACGGCTCGGCCGCTGAAGCAGCGAAATCCCCGACAGAAGAAGTCCCCTCCGCGCTGGGCAACTGGCCTGTGCAGCTTGCGCTTATTCCGCCGACAGCTCCTTATCTGAAGAACGCCGACCTGCTGGTAGCCGCTGACTGCGTGCCTTTTGCCATGCCCGACTTCCATTCAAAGTATCTCAGCGGCCGCAAACTGGTTGTAGGCTGTCCAAAACTCGATAATGTCGAGCCGTATATTGAAAAACTTGCCCAGATGATCAAAGGCGGGCTGAATTCAATAACACTGCTTCATATGCAGGTGCCCTGCTGCTCCAAACTTGTCCGTGTTCTGGAAAAAGCCATCGAAATCAGCGGCGAGGATATTGGGTTTACAGATATAACCATAAGCCTCAAAGGCGAGGTGCTCTCTACCGAAGAAAAGTAGCCGCCGTTAATACCGCGGCAAATCAGAAGAAATCTGGTGAAAACTGAAAGAGCCACATTAAGAACAACCGAATCGCAGGTAAGAAGAATAACCCTCTATGGAATGGTTATTAACCTGCTTTTATCCGGTCTGAAATTTGCCGGCGGCACAATTGCTTCCAG
Source organism: Limihaloglobus sulfuriphilus (assembly GCF_001999965.1). Lineage (GTDB taxonomy): Bacteria > Planctomycetota > Phycisphaerae > Sedimentisphaerales > Sedimentisphaeraceae > Limihaloglobus > Limihaloglobus sulfuriphilus. Next base: position 1,543,442 of record NZ_CP019646.1, read on the forward strand.
CCAGGCCCTGATCGCTGATGCATTTCACAGCCTAAGTGATACGGTAACTGACCTCATTGTAATAATAGGCGTTCGTTTCTGGCAGGCCCCCCCAGACACAAAACACCCATACGGGCACGGACGAATAGAAACTGTAGCAGCTTTATTGATTGGCACATTGCTTGGAGCTGTCGGCATCGGCCTGGCTTACAACGCGATCTCTGACATCAATAAACAGCAAAGCAGGACTATCGGCTGGACTGCTTTTACGATAGCCTGTCTCTCGATAGTCCTCAAAGAAATTATCTATCGTTACACTATCGCCAAAGCCAGAAAAATCAAAAGTTCGGCTCTCGCTGCTAACGCCTGGCACCACCGCTCGGACGCTTTGAGTTCAGTTCCCGTAGCCCTCGCCGCGGCAGTCAACAGATTAACAGGAGGCTGGGAAGGTCTCGACTCAATCGCGGCAGTCATAGTCTCGCTCATGATTGTACAGGCGGCATGGAGAATCGTAAAGCCGGCCCTTGAAGAATTGGTTGACGCGGGCCTTGATAAAGATCACTGCACCGGCATCTCAAAGCTGGCACAGTCAGTCGATGGAGTAGTGGAAACCCACGCCCTTCGAAGCCGCAAACTCGGATCCGGAATCATAATTGACCTGCATGTACTTGTAAACGCAAACCTTACAGTTGCACAAGGACATGAGATCGCGACAAATGTCAAACATAAACTAATGAACGGCGAAACCGATATACTCGATGTGATCGTACACATAGAACCGGCTTAAATCTCGCTGGAAAATGATTTATCGGTAATGTTTGAATCTTTTCAAGAAATTATTGAATATTAGATTCTGCCCATTCCAGAGCGTCATCAAGCATCTTATAGTTCCTGCTTACAACCGGCTCTTTACCTTCAAACAAAACTTTTATGCCCTGTTTAAATTCGTCTTTCAAAAGACGTGTTGCGTTTGTCTTTATCATCGCGGCAAGCAGGAAGATGTTTGAGAGCTTTTGTGAACCGTGTTTCTTAGCCAGCTCAGTTGCCGGAACTTGAACGCCCCGAACACCTTCAGGCAGACTCACATCTCCGGCAAGAGTGTCATAAATTATTAACCCGCCGCGTTTTACCTTTGGAGCGAATTTGTCAAATGAAGGCCTGTTCATAGCAATTAGAACATCCGGCTCGGAGATATCTGGAGAGCCGATTTTTTTGCCGGATATCACTATCGAGCAGTTACTCGTCCCGCCCCGCTGCTCGGGCCCGTATGAGGGAAACCATGACACAAAACGGCCGTCTCTGCATGCGGCAATCGTGGTTATTAGTCCAAGGCTAAGTACACCCTGGCCGCCAAAACCGGCGATTTTAACATCTATCTGGCCAAAATCTTCATCGAGTGCAGGCTCTGGCGAAGAATCCGTATCAAGATCAAAAACCGCGTCAATACTCTGCTTGCGGAAATCACTCTGAATCCGCTTAAACGGCTCGGCAGTTTGGCTGCTATCTCTGAAAAGGCCAAGCGGAAACTCTTGTTCCATTTGAGTATTAACAAAATCAGCACCGTCGGCGGCATTGAGCCGCAGGTTCACCGGGCAGCTTGTAAGTATCTCAACAAAAGCATAGCCCTTGCCGTCACGCTGTATTTCCATTGCTTTGCGTATTGCTTTGCGGGCCTTGCGTACGTGAGTAATATCTGAGACGGAAACACGTTCTATGTAAACAGGTGCCTTGAGCTGATTTATTAGCTCGCACATATGCAGCGGATAGCCTGCCAGCCGGGTATCGCGGCCGTTTGGGCAGGTTATTGTTTTCTGGTCAACAAGTGTTGTCGGCGCCATCTGGCCGCCGGTCATTCCGTAAACGGTGTTGTTTACGAAAAATACAGCCATCTTCTCGCCGCGGTTGGCCGCCTGCATCGTTTCGTTTAGGCCGATTGATGCCAAATCTCCGTCACCCTGATATGATATAACAATAGCGTCATCGCAGGCACGGGATATACCTGTACCGACCGCCGGCGCCCTGCCGTGGGATGCCTGGACATTGCCGCAGTCAAAATAGTAGTACGCAAATACTGTACAGCCGACAGGGCTGAGCATTACGCATCTGTCCTGTATGCCAAAATCGCTGATCGCCTCTGCTATGAGCTTATGTACAATTCCGTGTCCGCAGCCCGGGCAATAGTGAGTTGCCTTAAGTGCGGTACCGCCCTTCCGCATAAATTCGCTGTACATGGCTTCGGGGCGTTTTAATACTTTATAATCGCTTGTATTATTATCCATTATCGGGACATCTCCCTAAGTTTATCGAGTATGTTCTCGACTGTAATCATGCTTCCGCCGTACCTGTTGACCAGTTCTACCGGCCGTTTGCACTCAACCGCAAGTTTAATATCATCAAGCATCTGACCGTTGCTCATCTCTACAGAGATAAACTGCATGTTCGGTTTCTGTGCCAGTTCCGAAAGCCGCTCAGATGGGAACGGCCAAAGACTAATCGGCCTTAACAGCCCTGTCTTTATGCCTTTCTTTCTTGAAACATCCACAGCACCGCGGGCGATACGGCTGCTTATGCCGTATGAAACCATAACAATATCGGCATCTTCGGTCATGTACTCTTCATACCTGACCTCGCCGGCCTGGGCAATCGCGTATTTTTCCTGCAACCTAAGGTTAAGCTCCTCAAGCTCGTCAAAATCAAGCAATATCGAGGTTAGCAGGTTGCCTTTGGTTTCTTTAGTTCCGCAAACTGCCCAGCTTGTGTCGATTTTGGGTTCAACAGCTGTTTCAGGAAATTTCAGAGGTTCTACCATCTGCCCCAGCACGCCGTCGGAAAGAACTACAACTGGATTGCGGTATTTAAAAGCAATATCAAACGCCTCGTATGTCAAATCACACATTTCCTGCACGCTGTTTGGCGCCAGCACAATATTTTTGTAATTGCCGTGTCCGCCGCCCTTTACCATTTGATTGTAATCGCCCTGCTCGCCGCCGATGTTTCCAAGACCCGGGCCCGCCCGGACGATATCAACAATTACGCAGGGCAGTTCAGTGCCCGCAAGATAGGACATACCTTCCTGCTTGAGGCTTATGCCGGGGCCCGAAGATGCCGTAAGCACGCGATGCCCTGTAGAGGCGGCGCCGTAAACCATGTTTATCGCAGCTTCTTCGCTCTCTGCCTGAACAAATTTTCTGCCCAGCATAGGAAAATATTTAGAAGCGTCGTGCAGTATTTCACTCGCGGGGGTTATAGGGTAGCCGAAGTAGCAGTCGCAGCCGGCATATAAAGCTCCAACTATAACCGCCGTGTTACCTTTAGCCAGTTTTGTTGCCATTTATTGCTCCGAGGAAGGCTTTTTGTCGGGTTTCTTCGCCGGTATATGAACCTCTATTGCAGAGGGTTCAGGGCAGGTATAAAAACAGTTTCCACAACCGATACAGCCGCTGCCTTTATACACGCAGAAACGGTATCCACGTTTGTTGAGCTCTTGGCCCAATTCAAGGACATTTACCGGGCACGCAAGTACGCACCGACCACAAGCCTTGCATTCTTCTATATTTATAACAGGGTAAGCCTGTTTTTTATCTTTTTCGGACATTTTATTCCTGTAAAATATACATATATTTACGTAACATAATAACAATTTGGCTTTTTTTTTCAAACACCAATTGTTCAATTTCCGCAATCTGCTTTAGCATTACTTTTAGTTTTTCGCAAACGCAGTGTTGATATCTGTTATATTTTCTTTATCATCTTATTGTTCTTGAATTTACCATTATTATACAAAATTTTCAATTTAAACATAATTTAATGAGGAATGTATGAAACCGACATTAGTAATTATGGCCGCGGGCATGGGCAGCAGATACGGCGGGCTCAAACAGATTGACCCAATCGGACCAAACGGCGAAATTATTATGGAATATTCTATTTACGATGCCATTAGAGCCGGTTTCGGCAAGGTTGTCTTCGTTATTCGCCAAGAGTTTGAAGATATCTTCCGTGAGAAGATCGGCTCCAAAATAGAAAAGCAAATAGAAGTAAGCTACGTACAGCAGGAGCTTGATAAGTGCCTTGGCGGATTTGATTTACCCAAAGACCGCGAAAAACCCTGGGGCACCGGCCACGCCGTGCTTGTCTGCAAAGACGCTGTAAAAGAGCCGTTTACCGTTATAAATGCTGACGATTTCTACGGTGCTAATGCGTTCAGGCTCATAGCAGAATACCTTACCCGCCCTGATGCAAGCCAGAGAGATTATTCCATGGTTGGATATATACTTCGCAACACGGTCAGCGAAAATGGATACGTATCACGCGGCGTATGCAAGACCGACGAAAACGAGATGCTTATTGATGTCGAGGAATATCTCAAAATTGAGAAAAACGGCAACGAAGCAATCCATATAAAACCGGACGGCAGCACAGAAGCCATGAGCGGCGATGAGACAGTGTCCATGAATTTCTGGGGCTTTCAGCCGGGGCTCTTCCCGCAGCTTGAAGCACTGTTCGCCCAATTCCTTGCGGAAAAAGGCAAAGAACTCAAGAGCGAATTCTTCATCCCGTTTGTGGTTGATGATATGATCAAATCCGGCAAGGCAACAGTAAAAGTGCTTAAAACCAGCGATAAATGGTACGGCGTCACCTATCAGCAGGACAGAGAACCGGTTAAAGCCGGCATTAAGGCACTCATAGACAGCGGCCAATATCCCCGGAAACTATGGGAATAAAACGAACCCAATCTTCAGAAATTCAGCTGTAATGCCAAACTCATTAGAGTATATGGCATTACAGCCGATATGCCTTAAGCTCTTTGTTTTCTGCCATTAACAATAACTTTGAGCCCTTTATGGCTCTCGTTTGGAACAAACCTGGCCTTTACGCCTGAGGGCAGAGAATAGTTGACGCTAAGTGTCTTGCCGTCTCTCTGCCAATTCAGCCTGATCTCGCCGTTTGCCGTCGCGATACTTCCTTTGGCATAGTCTAAGTTATTTACCCACGGGCTGATATCATAAGACTCGCAGCCCGGCGAGCTTTGCCGTATTCCAAGTATAATCCGAGAGATGAAATACACCGGAGCAGATGACCACGCGTGGCAGTGACTGCGGGTCGGGCCGCCGTCAGTGTGTTCATCACCAACGCTGCTGTTGGGGAAACATTCCCACACCGTAGTCGCTCCCGACTGAATCATAGGCAGGTACTTCTTGTGTATCGAATCAAATATCGCGTCATAAAGGCCCAGCTTCTCCAGGCAGTCATACTGATAGAATATCGCGAAGGGTGAGCCGACTTTTATCATTTCCGCGGACGGCTGGGCGGTATTCTTTATGCAGTCCTGAACCATATCCTGCTCACAGACATCATAAAGCAGCGAAAGAAAACTTGTGTGCTGGCTTATTGACTTGCTGATTGAGCCGTCATTATGTATGCTGTCCGGGTATGATCTCTTGTCTTTGTCCCAGAATTTGTTGATGCTGTCTTTGAGTTTGTCGTATTCCTGCTGCCAGAGTCTCTGAAATTCTTTTTCTCCGGTAACCTGGGCACATTTTACCGCCGCCTGAAGAGCCCCCGCCAGCAGAAGAGACGAATGAAAGACTGTATTATGACCCTGATCGATATCTGTCCAGTCAAACAAATTCCAGTGCGGCGCCGAATACAATCCGTCATCATTGATAAAACTCAGAGCCCCTTCAAGATTCTTTTTTACATAGGGCATATAATCTTTGAGGAACTTTTTGTCTCCGGTGTACCAGTAATGGTCCCAGACAGAAATACCCCAGAGAAAACTCCATGCCGGCAACAGACAGCCCCAGCTGCTGGGCACCTGGCTGTTAACTATCGGGTACTTTTCCAGTGATTCCGCCGCGAGCCTTATACAGCGAAGGGCTATATCATCGGCCCCGAAAAGCAGATTGCCAAAGAGCGACTCATTCCTGGCATCGCCCACCCAGAGTGTCTGCTCATACAGCGGACAGTCAACGTATGTATCCTGCATACAGAGTTTTACCGTGTACTCGGAGATCTCCCATATACGCTCAAGATTTGGGTTACTGCACTCAAAAGAGGCTTTATACTGCACGGGATATGTAGATTCAATCATGCCTACGCGGCGTATTTTGACAGGGTTTTTGACGTTTCGCAGAGTTACATACAGATACCTGCCGGAACGGGATTTAATCGAAGTGTAACAGTTTCGCCCCTGTTTTGTTATATACCGCAGTCCGTTAATATTATTCAATGTCCTCTGCGGGCGGGAATCATCAAATATGTATTCAACGCCAAAGATATCTACAACAACGCCGGCATCCGCCTCGAGATCAAACTCCCAGAAACCCAGGTTCTGCGTTCCAAGATCATATATAAGCTCAACGTCACCCTCGGGCGAGGGCTTAACAACAGTAACATCTGCGTTGTCACTGATACATGCCGCCGGCGAGGAGACATCAGCACAAGATTTCTGAATCTCTCTGTTCTGAAACTTCCAGCCGGTATTCTCTACAAACATCCGTTTTGATGAAAGGGTTTTCAGTGACTGTTCCAGATTTTCCAAAAGCGATTTTTTGTCTTTAACTTTCTTGAACAGAGAGTTTTTCTGCTTTTTATATCTGTCTTGCAGCAACCCCAGTTCAGGGTCTTTATCCTCCAGGAACGGCCACCACGTATCATCTTTGCTGAAGCTGTATCCCTTGAGCCTTATCCAGGCCCATGGATTTTCAAAGCCCGATTTAAGAGGATTTATCAACTTATATGCGGCATTGGCGCCAACAGATATTGTCCAGTCATGTGAATGGAACGGAATTAGATTCTCAGACATCGCAAAGATTAAATGCCTGCCGGCGGAGAGTCTGTATTTACCTGTCTTGTTAGTCCTTCCGTCAACGGATATACGCATTTCATGGCTTTTTACTGTCAAAGTCGCCGGTTTGCGAAACTCAATCAGGGTTGCCATACCGCAGGCTGTCTCTGTGTTGCAGTTGCTCGGGATAATGCCGCGGCCGCAGAGTCTTGCGGCGGGAACACAGAAGCTCTCACCCGGGGTATCTACAACATTTGAATCCACAAACCGCTTTAATGAATATGGCTGTAGAGTCAGCAGCGGTATATCGCGGGGAATCAGACCCTGCCACGGCCCTTTGTCCGCGGAACATATTTCTTTTGCCGGCGTAAACCGCAGGTTTTTATCAAGCCTGGCATCAACTAACTCAGCCGGCTCCATCTGGATAGATACTTTCGGCGTTTCGCTGATATACTGCTTAGCGGCGGCAGTCTTCCATGTCTTATCGCTGATGATCAGCGAAGTCTTTTTGCCGCGGCTGACTTCCATCTCAAAAAGCAGTCCCGGACGCTGATAATCGCCGTGAAAATCGCCAATACCAAAATGGCGGGCTATTATTGTTATCTCGTTATCACCCTTTTGAAGATAAATCCCGGCATCTATCACGTCATATTGGAAATGGCTGTGCCAGCTTCGGCACGGGCCGTCGCCGACCCACTGGCCGTTGATACAAAGCCGGTAATAGCTGTCAGCGGTTATTTTGATTTTAGCCGAATCAAATTTCGTGAGCCTGATATTTTTTTTTGCAATTATTGTATCGTTATACGCGCTGCGGCTGTGATGCCATATCCATTTTGCTTTCATGATTTTTCTTTTCTTTAAAATATTATTTCTCAGGATAATAATCGGGTCAGCAATTAACTAAAAAAGCCCCTTGTAAGATAAGGGGCTTATACTCAAAAAGCAAACTATTCTTCCTGTGAAACCGGTTTGCTTTCATTTTTCTCCGGGGCAGATTCGGGCTCTCCCGCTTCTGCCTCTGCCTTGTCTTCAGTTTCCGGCTCCGGCTCTTCCAGAAGAGAGTCATACGGTTTGATCAGTTTTTCAGCTGAGTATGACTCTATTTTATAAACCCAGCCCTTATGCCTGGCGGCGTAGTTCTGGGCGTTTTCGATGGCCAGAAGTTTTGCTTCTTTTTCCTTGAGCTCTTCTTCTGATTCCTCGCGGCGTTCTTTCATTATCTGCGTATCGCCTGTAAACTCCGCTTTTACTTTGAGGTAAGTATCTTCGCCGTCTTTGGCTATATCAAATGTATAGACCGTGGTATCCTTGAGTCTGCATACAAAAGCCGAATCAAACTTTAAATCAGATTTATCCGCCGCCGCGGCGACATCGCTGAAACTCAGATAGCTCAAAGCTCCGAGGATAGAATTAAGCTCACTTTGCTTTGCCTTTCTTCCCTCAGGCACATCTGATAATTCCGGCCCGCCACCGGCATTTGTAATACGGTAAGAACCGTCGGCGGACTTGACCTGAACGTACTCTATGTCATCTTTCTTGACATCGGCAAGCTGGGTATCCATATAATCTGTCGCAGATGTACGTATCCAAGGCCTGCTTTGCGTCAGATAGACATTGGCATCGTCAAGCATCTTCACATAAACGCCGCCGCCGTCGGCAGATTTGCCTATTGATATACCTGTTATGACTGAATCTTCGTTTCCAAGCAGCTTGACCGTGTTCGCGGCGGTTTCTTCGGTAACTTCGAGGTCGGCGTAATTATCCTGATTATCCGTAACCTGCTCTTTAACCCGTATATCCATCAAGTCGGTTATAAGGGTGTTTACCGCGCTTACTTTTGCCGGATACGAGCTTTTAGAGGGGATAACAAATTTTCCCTGCGATTTTTGGATTACCAGCTCATCATCAGCGGATTTTATGGATATCTTGTTGATCGATTCGGGGTTGAGCCCCTGAATCAAATAATCAACGCTGCCGCTTGGGGCCGGCCTCTTCTTAACGGCCTGCGATACAATAACCGCCAGAACGACCATCACTACCGCAATTATGCCTAATGTTGTCAGTTTTTTATCTGTCATTTTTTATCTCCAAAATACCTGTTAAAGTACTTATTGTTTATTTACATTCGCTATATAATGCCTTCTCTTGAGCGAGCGGTAAACCGCGAGCACAATCGCCACAACCAGTATTATCGCCGGTGCCAGCAGCATATTGATGTTGCGAAGTTTGTTTCCAAGCTCTTCAATCTTTTCGCGGCGCTGGAGCTTGACCTGCTGAAGCCGTTTCTCGGCCTCGCGGATCTTGAGCTCTAAGGCCTTTTTCTGCTCAAGAATAGCACTTCCGACGATGTCTTCTTCTCCCTGTTTGGCAGAAGAGACAATTTCCTGAAGCTCTTTCTGGAAGCCTTCGATCTGGGCTGTGATCTTTTTCTCTTCTTCAGCGGTCTCAGCCTCGGCCTGAGCCTCTATCTCATCGACAACCTCAAACGGACGGCGGTAATTGCCGCGGCTGCGTATCTTCATAAGATCGCTGGAACCGCTGAGATCTTCGATAGAGTTGAGCAGAAGAGTATTGTTGTCGCCGACCGATGCCATCCCAAGGAAAGTCCTCTGGAAAGCAAGCATATCCGAGATAAAGTCAACGTCGCTGTAAACAATAACCCCGCAGTCACTGCCCTGGGCAACTGCCTCAAGATGCTTTGTCTGCGGCTGCGCCTGGTCTGAATCCTGATTGGATTCTTCGCCTTCTTCGGATTCAACTGTAATATCAATGCCCTCAGGGAAAGCGGATTTAATATTGCCGCTTATCCGGTAGCCCATATAAACAGGCTCTGTACCAGGATAGAATTTATTTAACAGTCTGTCCGGATCGGGGTACATCAGCTCATAAGAGCCGCTGACCGAGATACTGTTACCCTTTGAAGTTGTCATCAGGATCGGATCAAGCTGCAGCGGCGAATCTTCTTCACGGATGTCTTTGAGCACACCGGCAAAAAGAACACGCACATCATTGAGATCCGACGACATAGCCAGATCCTCGTTGAAACAGCCCCGCTCCAGCCCCAGCAGGCCGATTAGCTTAACCGGCCTCTGATCCTGTCCCAGCGGTGTCAGCTGTGCAAGCTGCATATCCGCGGCGAATGTATTTGGCTGCATACTAAGCCCCCAGCTCTTGAGCAGCTCGGGCATATTGGAAGCCTGTGACTGAGGCATACCCTGCATAGCCGCCTGACGGTCGGGCTGATCGGCAAAACAGTGAGGATCAACACAGACAATAGCCCTGCCGCCCTTAACTATATACTGATCTATTGCGAAAAGCGTCTTTTCTTCAAGATCTTTTGGATGTATCACCAGCAGGATATCGATGCCGGAGATTTCCTCGGTATCGGCAGGAACAGTCTCTACTTCAAACTGCTGTCTAAGCTGCCCGACAAACCCCCAGGCCTCTTTGGGCTGCTGTCCCTGCATCCGCATCATCTGCGCCATGTAGCCGGTAACATCATCACCCATAACCGGCAGAGAGCTCAATACGCCGATCTTTTTCTTCTCACGGGTAATGGCGGTGTCAATCAGGAAGCTGATATCGTATTCTACGAAATTCTGCCTGTCAGGCGAGAAAAACGGTATCGTTTTCTGAACACCAAAACCGGTCTTAAGAATAAGCCCGAAGAAGAAATTCTCATCCTGGGTTATCGGGAATTTTTTCAGCCCGGCAGCCAGCGCCGTGCTTTCTTCATCAGAATACGGCCGCGGGTCGATCACCTCGAGGTTTATCATTCCGCCGGCGGCGGTTTCATACTCCTCAAGAAGCGAGCGCACAAATTCGAAGTAATTGTTATAGAATTTTATCTGGTCGGGACCTTTGACAGCGGCTGTACTTGCGTAATAAAGCTCGATGTCAATAGGCTGATTGATCCTGGATAGTATGGATTTAGTACCGTCTGAGAGGGTGTAAATCTTCTGTTCGGTAATATCTGCCTTTAGGCCCCTGCCGATATTTTCTGTAATTGTTATGGCCGAAAAGGTAATTATGAGAATAAACAAAACGGCCAGTATTGCTTTTATTGTTCTGTTCATCAGTTAGCCTTCCTTTCTTCAAGAATATAACCGCACGCTGCTATCCAGCCGATTATCAGGATAACGAAATAAGCCAGATCACTGAACCTTATCAGCCCCTTCTGCATCGAATCAAAGTGCTGCAGGAAGCTTAGCTGTGAGATTGCGTTGACCAGCCCGTTTGGCAGAAATGATGATAAAAAGTTCATCGTCGTAGGCATACCGGCAAAGACCAGCACAGAACAGGCCACAACTGCCAGAATAAAGCTGATTACCTGATTCCGGCTCACCGCTGAGAAGAAACTGCCGATCGCCAGAAATCCGCCCGCCATAAGAGCTGCGCTGACATAGCCGGCAAAGATCAGCCCGCCGTCCGGATCGCCCAGCCACGCAAGGGTCAGCGGAAACGGCAGCGTCAGCAGCAGGGCTATCACCAGAAACAGCCACGCCGCCAGGAATTTGCCCAGTACGGCTTGTTTTACTGTTATCGGCAAAGAAAGCAGAAGTTCAATAGAGCCGCTTTTACGCTCTTCTGCCCACAATCTCATCGACACCGACGGCACGATAAATATAAACAGCAGCGGCATATTGACAAAAAACAGCCTCATATCGAGCTGCCTGTTTTCAAAGAAACCCTGTTTAAAGGGGATATAACCGGAAAAAAACAAAAATATTACAAGGAACACATAAGCTACCGGTGTCGCGAAGTATCCCTTCAGTTCCCTTTTAAATACTGCAAGAAAACCACTCATTTTATTACCTCATTTAAACTTAAAGTGAATAATTTTGACCAAATTGTGAAAAAACCGGCTTTTGGGGGCATTCTCAATGCTCAAACCTGTTATTATCAGATCTGAAAAGCCGCTTTCCTCAATCATCAGTTATCACTCTTTACTTTATTAAGTGTTATCATCCTGAACGCCTCATCGAGCGAGCCGTTATGCTCTTTTTTCAACTCTTTGGGAGTTGTATCAGTGCGAATCTGTCCATTTGCTATTATTATAGTCCGTGAACAGACCGCCTCTACTTCCTCGAGAATGTGAGTTGAGACGATTATGCATTTATCCTTTGCCATCTTAGATATCAACTGGCGGACTTCATGCTTCTGATTCGGGTCCAACCCGTCAGTCGGCTCGTCAAGAATCAGGACTTTGGGGTCGTGAATCAGCGTCTGTGCCAGACCGACGCGGCGTTTGTAACCCTTGGAAAGGGTCTCGATAGTCTGGTGGTACACCGACTCAATCGAGCACATCGGCACGATACGCTCGAGCGCCTTTTTGCGGTCAGCGCCTTTTATCTGGCGTGCATCACATATAAATCTCAGAAATCCGGCGACTGTCATCTCACCATAAGCCGGAGCGCTTTCTGCGAGATAACCTAATGACTTGCGTACATTTACGGGATCTTTGACAATATCGTAACCGTTGATTTGGGCGGTGCCGCTGTCGGGCTCGAGAAAACACGCCAGCATCTTCATCGCTGTACTCTTGCCGGCGCCATTGGGGCCGAGAAAACCCAGCACCTCGCCCTGTTCCACTTCGAAAGAAATCGAATCAACAGCAACGATAGGACCAAAGGTTCGTCTGAGCTTATCAACTTTGATCATACTTGCTCTCCTTGTAAATACTTTCTATATTCATACTTAACCAAAATTAAACTCCAAACCCAAAAGGTTTGAAAGCGGAAATGGCTAATTATACAAAAATATCAAATCTGTCAAGACTTTATGTGCAGCTCGCCGATACACTTACGGTGCGGGACATAATCCAGGGTTTATGCAAGAATTGCGGCCGGACTTAAAATGCTGCCAGACAGAAGGCCACAGCCGGCATATTACACGGCTTGCGCCCCTCTCAACAAGCACATAATACATCAGGATTTGTAGATCTGATAATATCCAGACTTGAATTAGTACGGTCTAATCAAGCCAGCGGTTAATTAGAAAAATCAGGTCATTCTCATCAACAGTTCTGTCACCGTTGACATCAGAGCCGCCGCACATGTCGCAGTTTTGCAGCCAGTAAGAGGCGATTGCCGCGTAATCAGACATTTCCACCAGGCCGTCGCAGTTCATATCAGCCCAATCCAGAACAGCATGGGCATGGCGGGCAAAGTGGCCTCGTCTGTCAGTCTCGTAATTTTCAAGGATACTTCTGCCTATGCCCTGATAGTCTCCGCACCTGTAAAGGGCACGTGCAAGCGAGATTTCTTTAATGGCTTTTTTTCTTACGAAACTGCCCACCTCGGAAACATAGACACCCTCTGCCTCTTCGACATTAGACATATGATGCCCCATCATACCGCTCTTTTGCAGAATATTTGCTATCGGCCCTGCCGCGGAAGAATCGCCTATTGCTCCCAGTGCATGTGCTATTGAGGTTATATGTGAAAGATCAGAAACGGCCTCAAGCAGAGCAAGTTTATCAAGTAAAGCCGGCAATGCCTGGGTATCAGGTATGTGCGAGAGAGCCATGATATAGCTGTCAAGGCGGCTGTTTGTGATGCCAAACGAAGTATCCCAGTCCCAGCCGTCATCCCACTGGCTGTATGATTGTATTTCATGCAAAAGCACGTCCAAACCGTCAGATTCACCAAGAAAAGCAAGAACGTGTGCGCACCTGAGCTTCTGCTCGTACGTAACAGAAGCGCTGTTGACCACTTGCTTGAGCAGCGGCACAGAGTCCGGCGGCTGTGCCGTCACAACCTCTATTCCGCTGTAATCCGGACTAAGAGCCATACTCATAACCGCGTTTTGTACCTCGGAAGCACTAAACGGAAAAGAATCGCTGTGATTTAATACTTCCGGCTCAAGGTTACCCTTGGCAACAAGATGCTGCTGAAGCATATCAATATCAATGCTGCGTGTATGCCCGCCGTTTGCTGCTGCCATCGCCGCGGCAGTACCGGCGGCGTAGCCCTGGTTTTGAACGTCTGCCTGCATACGCATCACCGGCATAACGTCACGGTCAGCACCGGCGCCAAGTCCGGTCGCCAGAATCCCGTCAAGACCCGTTGGAATTATACTGCGATAGGGTACGTATATTGAGGTTTCGCCTGTAAAATGATCCGGAACAATGATTGAGAGGTAAGGATCAACGGTAAACCCATGTGAATCATACGCCCCGCCTTTCGTGCGAACAATCGTATCGGGGTATGTGCGGTCATTTGCCATGTCTGAGACCTGAAGTGTCAGATCAGCAACGATTCTGCGGCATTCGCGCGTCTGAATATGCTGGCCAAGGTCATACGAGTTGTAGAACATTCTCTTGGCAATGAAAGAAATCTCACTGGTATCCTTCATGTCAGAATGTTCAACAAGTGTCCAGTCGGTATTTGTCAGCCAGAAAGGTTTCCTAAAATCTGTCAGACTCCTGTACGGAAGGCCTGTTCCCTGGAGCGCAGTATTTCTCGAATCGGTGTACTGGTATTCAGCGCCGGCGGCTATCGCAATATCCGAATTTCCGGTAGAATCTATGACTGTTTTTGCCAGAACAACGCCTCTGCCGTGTTCGGTTGCGACAACAACACCTTTTACCTTGCCGTTTTCAACAAATGCGCCGCAGCCGAGAGTGTTAAACCATATATCACCGCCTGCATTATAAATCTGGTCTCTGTACCAGTTTTTCTTCGCCTCTATGTTCCATACTGTTTCACGGTCACTAAGTGCAGGAGCATCAGCAATTGCGTTGTCTATTTCGGCAGTAAATCCGACTCTGTTGCCGGCATAGTATTCACCAATCAGTCCAAGGGTTCCCATGCCGCCAAGATCATGGAGGTACTCTATGACGAGAGTGGAAGCACCCTGCCTTGCGGCAGCTATGCCCGCAGGAGCGCCGCCTGTCCCGCCGCCGACAACAACGACATCGTATTCTGCAAGTACCGGCAAGCTCCGACGCAGTGCGGGAACTGTCGGCTGACACCGCAGTATTGAACGGATTCCGGTAAGATTTTCACGTACTTCACCGCTAACAGATGCATCGACACTGTCGCCCTGGAGAGTAACTTCTTGAGGCTGACCCACCGCTGCTGCTTCCATGGAAGCATATGAGCCTATTCGCCGGCCAAGCTGTATAAAATTAAGAGGCTTCAGTATTTGTTCAGCGTTTTCTCGAGACACATCAGCGCAGCCGCTTAGAACATACAGCCTGTTTATGCCGGCAGGCCTGAAAACGCCAATATCCAGCTGGTCTGCACCGGGCCAGCTTCCGGTAAAACTGGAAACAGCGGTCATAGAATCCGGCGGCACCTGAAAGACTGCCTCGGAAGAGTCTATCTGCTCAATGTGAAACGTCTTATCTCTTGCAGCAAGCTCTGCTCTGGCAAAAGAAGATACTGAACCGTCGGGCATATCGATATCAACAGTGTATTTAATGGCAGGATAATAGCCGGAAAATGGAGCGGCCAGATTGGCGGGAGCATATTCCCCTATTACGCCGGCACCCGTGCGGATCGGGCCTCTGATAACATATCTCTCAAACTGATATGTACCTGCCGGGTAGTCGCTGAAAACAGCACCGGCAGCTCTCGCTATAACCCCGCGCTCGGTAGCATCTATTACAACCTTCGCCTTAACAGCCTGGCGGCCGGATCGGTTTGCCATTACCACGCCGGCAACTCTGCCCTCATTATCGTGAAGAACATCTGTCGGGCAGGATCTGGTCATTACGGTAACACCCGCATCATAGAGGGCTTCCTGCAGGACGTGTTTTATCTGCATCGGAGCCGGAGGTCTGCGGACAGAGCTTGAGGGGATGCTCTCTGTTATCTGTATTTCAGCAAGCAGAACACGGCTTACATTAGCCGCCTTCTTGATAAAGAATTTCACATAACGCCGGCTCTGGCCGATATCAGCAGTCAGATTGATGGAATCATACCTGAAATCGCCTTCATCGATTTTGTCGTTGGGCAGCAAAGCCAACTGCTGCCAGTTCTGCTTATCATTGCTCACATAAACAGTCACGCTTTCAACCTTAAAAGAGCTGCCCTGATAGAATTTTATGTTGACTGACTCAAAGGCTTTAGCTTCTCCAAGATCCGCAATAACATTTACACTGCCGTCATACTGAACGCTCTGCAACGCGGCACTTGCCCAGAGACCATCTGTAAGCAGACTTGGCGGGTCAGTATCAGGGTGTGACGAGGGATTTGAGGATATATCGGTTTCATAGCTGAATTCGTACAAATTTGCCTGAAGCGGCGGCTCTTCAAACAAAGCCGCTGCCAAAGGATCTGTCGGCTCTTCTCCCTCATCAAGCCAGTAGCGGTAATGCCTGCACAGGTCAACACCAAGATACGGGCGAGAGGATATAAGATATACACTCGCCCCGTTTTTTGCCGCTTCAAGCGCCGCCGCCGCACCCGCGGTAGTCCCGCCGGCAACAACGACATCAACCTCAGCGGCAACCGGAATCATTCTCGCGGATTCCTCTACGTAATGTTGAGCCAAAACGGCTGAAGAAATGAGCAAGATCGCCAGTAATATACAGCAATATCGTTTAATAGAAGTCGTAAGATGCATACTTTCCTTAAGTTAAATAGTGAACCGTCAAATTTTGAGTTTAAGATTGCTTATTCAGACTCTGCCGCTTCCTGAAGAATGCTCAAGGCATGTTGTGAATAATGGCCGCGTAGGTCTTTGACATATTCTTTGAGAATTTTCGTTCCAATGCCCCTGTAGTCTCCGCATCTTACAAGAGCCCTTGCCAGCACAAGCTCACGCAGTGACAATGTTCTGTCAGTGAAATACTCTTTATCGCCTGAATTGATTTTCTCAAGCGTCACAGTATGGCCCGACATACCTTCTTTCTGCAGAAGCTCTGCCAGAGGCTTTGCAGCCTTGGGATCACCGAAACTCTCAAACGCCATTGCAACAGCACGATGATGCGAAAATTCATTGTCTGAGTCAAGCTGACGGGTTTTCTCAATCAGCGGCTCTATAGCGCGTTCATCGGCGGCTTTACCCATTGCTATGATTACACTGTCCAGATAGCTCATACTGCCGCCGAACTGGCCGCCGCCTCTGAAGTTCCATCCCTCGTCCCAGGCAGACTTAGACACAAGATCTATCAGGGCATCAGCGCCGAGAGGCTCTCCCATCATTCCGAGAATGTGGGCATAAACAAGTTTCCGCTCCTTGCTGCCGGCGTTTCTGTACTTTTCTTTGAGCAGAGGAAGAGAATCCTGCGGCTGGTCAAGTATATAGCTGACCCCATCATAGTCATCCCCTGCTTTACGCACTATATCCCTCATCTGTTCTTTGCTGATCGGCTCAGAGGCCTTTTCCTCAAGAACACTTGCAGGGATACATCCCTTATCTACAAGACGCATCTGCAGGCTGCGGACGTCAATATCACGTACCGTTGTATTATTTTTTACTGCCATAGACGCGGCTATACCCGCGGCATAACCTTGATTCTGAATATCCGGCTCCATACGTATCAACGGCATCGCATCGCGATGAGCGCTTACGCCCAGGCCTGTCACAAGAATATTATCAAGCCCCTTTGGAAGCAGACACCTGTAAGGCACACGAACATCCATTATAGACTTATCCGGAGATTTGAGTTTAAATACAGGATGTATAGTGAAACCGTGGGAGTCAAAATTGCTTCTGCTGATTTCAATCGTATCATCATAAGTCCTGTCATTTATAACATCCAGCGGATTGAGCTCGTAATCACCTACAATCCGTCGGCGTTCACGCGAGTCTATCACTGTTGCCAGGTCATACTGGGTTTTAAAGAAATCCCTGGCTCCAACATGAACACGCCATACATCAAGCATATCGGTATCATCAACAAAAGTATAATCAGTATTTGAATACCAGTGCAGTCTGTGTTTTCCTGTGTCGTAGAGGTTTCTAAACGGCATTCCCGTGCCCTGCATTGCGGCGTGTTCTGCACTGGTGAAGCTATAGTCAGCACCGGCAGAAATGGCTATATCCGAGCTGCCGGTACTGTCAATGGCAACATCACAAAGCACAATGCCGCGCCCCTGCGGGGTAGAGACGATGACACCTTTGATTTTGCCGTTTTCAACCAAGGTGCCCGAGCCGATTGAATTAAACCATATATCTCCGCCGGCATTGAGTATTTCCCTGCGGAACCATTCCATACGGTACTCGACATTCCAGACATTTGTATAGTCATGTTTAGGTCTCTCGGCTTTTGGCCCCAGAGCCCTGACACCTTCATCTATCTCAGCGGTAAAACCTCCGAGATTACCGAAGTAGTAGATGCCGATGAGCCCCAGCGTTCCTACGCCGCCGAGACCATGCTGGTACTCCACAACGAGGGTTCTCATTCCCTCACGGGCTGAGGATATCGCCGCGGGGGCTCCGCCGGTGCCGCCTCCCACAACTACAACATCATATTTGCCAAGAATCGGAATATTTCGTTCCAGGCTGGTAACCCGAGGCAAACCTGTTTGCGACTTTCTAAGTCCGGTAAGAACTTCTTTTAGATCCCCTTCGCGGCTGCCGCGGGCAGGGTATTGCGGCAGCAGCTCTGCCTTTTCGGGCATCTCTGTTTC
Source organism: Limihaloglobus sulfuriphilus (assembly GCF_001999965.1). GTDB lineage: Bacteria > Planctomycetota > Phycisphaerae > Sedimentisphaerales > Sedimentisphaeraceae > Limihaloglobus > Limihaloglobus sulfuriphilus. The sequence continues at coordinate 1,561,796 of NZ_CP019646.1, forward strand.
TTTAAGGGCAAAGGCACTCTGAGCGGCTGTTTTGCCTATTTTTTCACCGATAAGCATCAGGTTCACAGGACGCAGTAAAGAAGCTGCCATGATACGGTCAATATCCGCGCAGCCGCCCACAATGAAAAGACGGTCAACACCTTCGGGCCTGAACGAATCAATGCTCACAGTATCAGCACCACCGGAACTAACGGCCTGTTTTCTGCATACTATGCTTTCTTTGGGAACATACGCAAGATACGGTGATGCGTCAAACTGATGGCCGCTCCAGGTTGCCCAACGGGCTTTTTGTTCGGCCTGGGCGAATGATTTAAAAGACTCATCGGGCATGTCCAGCTCAAGAGTATATTCTATCATAGTACCGTCCCAGTCATCCAGCGGTCCGACCTTCCAGATTTCGCCTTTCGGGTTGAGTACGGTCTCAAGAGCCGGCTTCCATTCAGGTGCTTCGAGTACACGTGCCGAGACGATACTTTCATGCTCTACAGGCTTGCCGCCTATAACCACCCGTTTGAATCGCTGTGTACCTGCGGGAGCAGTTCGTACATCCGCGCCCGCCATTCGTGCCAGTGCGGCATTCTCTGTTGCGTCTATGATAGTTTTGCAGAGAATAATCTGCCTGCCCGAGCGGTTTACAATGCAAACTCCGACAGGCTCACCGTCTTGAGAAATTACAATATCTGATGGATACGATGAAAACACGAACCGAACCCCGGCATCAAGCAGAGCGTGTTCAAGAGTCCGTTTAACATGCATCGGACGGGGAGTGGCGTAAACTTTTTCTTCGTCTTTTCCGTAATCTTTTTCTTCGATGACAATTTCGCCGAGTAAAAGCCGCCGGCTGTCTTTGGCGGCTATATCAAATCGCACGTAGCGGTATTTGCCGTCAGCATCGAAGCTGAACCCCTCTGCCGGTTCAAAACCGCTGATTTGAGACGGCTCGGGTTTTAACTCGCCGATTTTATCCCATTTAGTCTTGTTTATTCCGGCAAAAACAGATATTTTCCCAACATCATAATGCCCTTTACGCTTAAACGCATAAAGCTGAATCTTACTCAGCTCAACTTTTTCTCCCAAATCTGCTGTAATTGAAACATCTCCGCTGAATTCCACACTCTCAGAAACTGCATCCTGCCAGTGTCCGTCAGTGAGCATTGAGGGAGGGTTTGTATCCTTGTGTACCCCTATTGACGGTTTATCCGCTGAATAGCTGAACTCAAGCCCCTGTGTTTTGTAGGGGGATGTATATATTGCTTCGGCAAGCGGGGTGAGAGGTTCCTCACCCTCTTCGAGCCATAGCTGATATGTCGAGCACATGTCATCACCGAGATAGGTCTTCGAACCGACAAGAAAGACTTCGGCTCCCTGCTGCCGGGCAGCCAGAGCGGCAGATACACCGCCGGTGGAGCCGCCTACAACAACAACGTCAACCGAATCTACCACGGGGATATCGCGCTGCGTTTCTTTAACTGTTTCGGGGAAAGCTGCGAGTGAAAACTGAATTGCTGTAAAAAGCAGCACGAACACGAATGTGCGTTTAAGCATTATCATTCCTTTCAAAAATCTTTTGTCTTATCGGGTTTTATGTTAGATGTTGATTTTCGCACTATCAGCTCAGAAGAGAGCAGTATTTGTCTTGCGGGCATGTCGCGGTTACTACTTCGGGATTCTATCGCCCGAATAGCCTCCGCTGCCAGCGCATCAACCGGCTGCCGCATGGTTGTCAGAGGCACAGGCAGGTATGCGGCAATCGGTGAATCGTCGAAGCCTGTTAACTTTATTTCTTCGGGAATCTTTATGCCCCTTCCAAGCATTTCTCTCATTAAGATGGCCGCAAGAGTATCATTTGTGCACATTATACCATCGGCATCAAGCCGGTCAAGATACTCAAAGCAGCTTTCGGGCCGCCGCGGGTCTATCTTGTGGAGACGCAGGTCTTCCCACGAAAGGCCGTGTTTTGCCATAGCTCTGCGCCCGCCTTCTATACGTTCATTAACGCTGCTCGGTGCTAATCCTATCACGGTTACAATATCTATTTTTCTGCAGCCTGATTCAATCAGGTGCTCGATAATGTCAAAACCGCCTCTGCGGTTGTTAGTTTCAATAATATCAAAATCGCTATGTCCGTTAGAGGGATTTAGATCTCTGTCCAGCAGAACAACTATAGCCCCCGACTCCTTGAGTGATTTCGCCAGCTCCTCATTTATTTTTATGTCTTCTTCATTAAGATCCAGCGGCATAAATACGACAGCATCAACCTTCTGCCGTATAAGTTCCATACAGTTTCTCCTGGCATATTCCTTTAAAATAACAATATCATTATCAGGAGGCACAGAATTTACCAGCAGGGAAAAACCCCGCTCGCTGCCGTAATGCGACATTTCAGTAATGAGAGAACCGAAAATACCGTTGTGCAGTGTCTTTTCGGCAATACTTGCAAGCAGTCCGACCTTACGGCCTTTGGTTTCATTTTCAGGATAGGACACAAAGCTGCCCGCTCCCTGGCGGCGTGAAACAAGCCCCTGCCGCTGGAGACGGCGCAAAGCCTTGCTTACAGTCGGGCGTGAGGCTTTGTATATTCTGGAAAGCTCAAGCTCCGTCGGAATTTTATCTCCAGGGGCATATTCGCCCCTGGAGATTTTTTCCGCAAGTTTATCACTAATCAGCTTATGCTTGATTAGTTTTTCTTTTTCTATTGTGTCTATCGGCATTGTTAAATTTAATTCTCTGGGAACAGAATTTCACTGAGCCAATCTGCTGTTAACAATTGCAGATCCTGCGAATCAACCGTATTGTCCTCAAGAAGATCTGCTGCTGAATCGAGAGCTACCTCTTTGGGTTCTGTCTCGCCGTAGAGAGTAAGAACCTCTTCCCAGCTCAGAGCATAGTCGTAGATACGGAACTCATCAACCTTGCCCTTCATACGCTGTACGAAAGACGGCGACGCACCGATCATAAACTGACTTATCTGCGGCATGGTTTCAGCTGTGTAGTTCTCGGCTATCAAATCACCGTTCATAAATATACGCATGGCTCCGGTTGTTATATCCTTTGTGAACACATAGTGATTCCAAACGCCTATATAAGCATCTGTGCCTCTGTATGTTGCGTCCTCCTGAACAACCTCGCTGTTGTCGGTAACAAAACGAACTCTCATTGGAGCGGCAACCCACGGAACATAACCGTTAAAGACGTTTGCCGGAGAAGACGGGAAACCAACGAATACAGGTGCGTGTTTATTTTCTTCGAGTACATGAAGATTGACCCAGACCGAAACAGAAACCGCATCGGTGACGTTGTCAAATACCGAAGCCGGAACACTTACGTTTCCAACCTCAGCGACGTCAAGCAGATCAATACATCCTCCGACAGCACCTTCAGTGGAATATTCAGTGCTGAACAGAGTCCTTGTACCGTTGTACAGTGACGGATCGCTGCCGTAGGTTGACCTGTTAGTTACTGTTTCTGCAAACATTCCTTCGTCCTCAAAGTCGTAATAAACCACTGGATCACCGGCCACTGCCTGAGGTGTCACAGTGTATCCTGTAGCAAGCCAGTCTGCGGCAAACACGTTGTAGTCCGCCAGGTCAACAACGCAGTCGTTGTTCAGGTCGCCGGCCGGTCCAAGATCAGCTACGCACCTCTGCGGATATGTGTAGAAGCTGTCTATGAAGATATCGCCCTGGCCGCCGTCAATACCAAACGCAACTTTTTCAACACTGGTCAGATCTATTGACCCATTGTCAAAATCTGCAATAGCGACATCCCAGGCGGTCCAGGCCTCCCAGTTCTGCTGATCGAGAGAGAACGATTCGCCGCCGTAATTAACCTTGCTGCTGTTACTGGAGCTGTCTGTTAGCGTAATATAAAAGTCATTTGACATCGAGGTATTGTCGGCATAGCCGTGGAATAACACACTAAGACTTTCGAGACCGCCGGCTGTGAAATTAAGAGCTTTGCTGAATGTCTTCTCAGCATATCCGGCCGAACTGTAAGAAAGCTGAAGCGACTGCGTACCCATTCTTACAGCTGTGCCTGCCGAAACATTAAGATCGCTGCCAACCCATGCGGTCACATTGGAATCAAAATTATCAATCAAAGTATCTTCTAACAAGGTGAAATCCCAAACCAGCCCTGTTTCTGTGCCGGCTGTGCTGACCTCGTCAACCCGCCAGTAAATAGTCTCCTCGGGGAAAACTTCCTCGGTGAAACTGTAAAATGGGTTTGTGGTCGTGGTTATGTAAGCAGGTGAAGTTTCATCAACCGCCGCATTAAGTTCATCAAGATCTGTAGAAGCGTAAAGAATGTGAGATGTAGCGCCAACGCCGGCTGTCCAGCTCAGCTCAACAGGGTTTGCCTCCATCAAAACATTAAGAGCCGATGATGCCGCGGGGCTCGGCTTGCTTGCCTGCTCGGGCTTAACCTCAATAGCTGTAACAACTACAGTGCCGTCAAGTACTTCCACTTTTAGCTCGCCGGTACCGCTGTTTGCCGTGCCGTCTCCATAAGCAGTCAGGGTACCCTCGCCGATCATCTGCTGGATGACGGGCAGCTCTGATTCTGGAAGCATAAGAGTTCCGTCATTACGAATATCTATGTTGTAATTGCCTTGTATGATAAGATTGCCGACGTACATCTCTCCGCCGTGAACCCTGACATAGGCCTGGGCATCGGGATAAGTGGCAGGGGAAAACATTTGTATAGTCAGTCCCTCCAAATTGATATATCCTGATGTGATCTCAAGAATACCAACCGCGGTCATGGCTATATCAAGAACTCCCTGCACCTCCAGCTCGCCCCCGCTAACGAGAACCTTTGATGTCTGTCCGACATATCTGGATATCAGCTTGGCGTAATCAAGGCATACCATTTTTCCCGCGGCTATCTCAACGGACGCTTCGCCGGCAACACCAGAGCTGGCAATTCGAAGTCCTTTGTTGATGTGGGTCTCACCGGGGGCGGAAAAAATCGGCATAACTCTGCCCTCAACATAGTCAATCTGGGGCAATTCACTTTCACCCGGCACAGAACCGGTTGCCCAGTTGTTAGGGTTGAACCAGTCAGTGTCCTCCGCACCGTTCCAGTTCGTAGCGGCCATTACACTTGTTGCCGCAAAAAAAGAAACTACCGTAAGTACAATGATTTGTTTCATTTTAATCTCCTTTTTAACATACTATTACCAATCGGATACTAAAGGTATTACAAAACCTTTATATTAACATCGTTAAAATTTAACATAAGATGCAAATAATATCAAGCCAAATATTGACAAATACAAAAATTTGTAATCACTTTTAATTTGCACGGCATTACAGCCGTTCAACAAAGGCAAAAAAACAAGCATTCTCTGCTTCAACTACTTGTAGAAACAAATCTTACGACTACACCCCACAACAGAATAACTTCAAAGATTGGAGTAAGAAGAGTAATTTATAGATAGATAGATATAAATATAACAAATTTTTATTCAGAAAAGTATTGACATTTGTAAACATGTTTAGTTATAATTACTGAGTCAGTATTGCAGAGTATCAGAAAGTTGCAGGCTGAGTTGTTTAAATTATGTTTTTAAATATGGAGTTTTCGCAATGACTGTTCGAAAAAAAGCATTTACGCTTATAGAGCTTTTAGTTGTAATATCAATAATAGCCCTCTTAATGGCAATACTCATGCCGTCTCTGGCAAGAGCACGCAAACAGGCCAAATCAGTAGTATGCCTATCCAACCTGAAGCAATGGGGATTGATACTTAACCTCTACGCCCAGGACTACGACAACGGCATAAACCCCGGGCCCTCATCAGAACAGAGAGATGAAGACGGTCGAGATATCCGCTGGATGCAGGTCATGCGGACTTATTACGAATCTCCCGATATCAGAGTCTGTCCGGAAGCCAGTATTCCAACGAGCGAGAGAATCAAAGGAGGTTATCAAAGCCTTGAATATGCTTGGGGAGTGTTTACAGAAGCATCCGGGCCCCAGGTAGAGGAAGGCGATTACGGCAGTTATGCTCTAAACTGGTGGGCGTGCAACCCCTCGAGCGAAGCTGTACTGCCCGGGCCCGTTAAGCCATATTATGATAGGTACTGGAAAAAGCTGGCAAACATGACGCCTGCCGACCAGATCCCCCTGGCAGCCGACAGCACATGGTACGGCGTATGGCCGCTTATGATGGACATGCCGCCAAAGGCGTATGTAAAGGCCGAATATGGAACATCTTACATAAAGAATCACATGCGGAGGCTCTGTGTTGACCGCCACAACATGAAAGTTAACATGATATTTGCTGACATGCAGGCAAAACCAGTTGAAATGAAACACCTTTGGAACCAGAGATGGCACAAAGGCTACGATACAAAAATGATTACCGACGAATTTTTCCAGCAGACCGGAGCAAGCTGGATTTTGAAAAAATAATTATTTCCGGCAAGTTTTTAAGTTTATTACTACAGTTACAAAGAGTTGTTATTGTACCGCAGTCTTGATGATTGCGTTGCAATTTTAATCAAAGACAAGAATGTTGTTTAGTTGTAAGGAGAAATCCAATGAAAAAGAAGTTGTCAACCCTATTTTATGTACTGGCAGCAGTGGTATGTCTAAGCAGTTACAATGCTTATTGTGCTGTGACTTGGACCGGCAATGGCGATGCAACAAGTTGGCATGACGGTAATAACTGGGACATAGATGGTGAGCACCGACCGCCGACAGTTGCCGACGGTCAATTCAGTCTCAACGATCCCCTGCCGTACAGCGCGACCGGCATCAGTATCAGTGGGTCAACGCCGGCCGAAGCAAGTTTAAGAGAAGTGGGGGTCGATATAACAATCGACGGTGGTGTATTTACCAACTCCAATTGGTTTGTCCATGCTGCCTTAACGGGCTCAAATGCCACTTTTACGATTGAAAACGGAGGCATTTTTGAAACAGGTAGTCAGCGAGTGTATATCTCGAACTGGGGAACGGGTGTGTTCAATCTTTATGACACCAGCGTGCTAAATAACACGAACACCTTAGGAATTTTTCTTAGTGATAAAAGCGCGAGCAACAGCACAGTTAATCTTTACGGCGGAACCATAAACGCATTGCTCCTTAGAGAAGGAACAGGGAATTTTGCCATTAACATCGAGAACGGAAAGATTGTCTTGTCCGGCGACCACCGCACATGGTATGCTAACTATTCAAATAATTTCAACCCGATAGGCGGCATGACTGAGATACTCGTACAATACGATACTGACCTCGATCAGACCGTTATAAGCGCAGTTCCCGAACCTGCAACAATGGCATTGCTTGGAATAGGTATGCTGCTAATTAGAAAAAAACATTGAAAGTCATAAACCACCCTTAAATGGCGGGCAGAGGAGCAGTCTTCTGCCCGTTTTTTTTTGAAGTCCGAAAATGCTGGAAAAACATGCTTTAATCGGTAAAATCATTAACCGACTTATTCATATCAAAAAAATTGGCTGAATTTTAAAACTATCTGAAGTTCGCGAAAGACATGTTTCAAAGCAACGGACAATGAATACGGTACTGATACAGACTGGAGACTACTCTGAAACCCGCTGGTACAGCTTTGAGGGGCTCAGGGAAATCATCCTCGCTCAAGAGCTTGAAAAGGTGACTGAGAGTATTTTAAAAGTTGAGAAGTTCGTTTCACAAGGTTATTACGCGGCTGGTTTTATCTCTTATGAAGCCGCGGCGGGATTTGATAAAGCACTAAAGGTAAAAACTGGCTCTAACAGGCTTCCCCTGGTGTGGTTTGGAATTTTTAAAAAAATCCATCTGCTCGACAAGCTGCCCGCCACACACAGAAACTTTACTGCCGGCAAATGGAAACCTCAAATATCCAAAGCTGATTACCTGAGAAATGTTCAAAAAATCAAAGAATACCTCGGCAAGGGTGATACTTACCAAATAAATTACACATTCCCGCTGCGGACAGACTTCAAGGGATCCCCGCTCGCACTTTTCAATTATCTCTGCGGGATATACCCTTCAGGCTACAGTTCACTGATAGAAACAGATGATTTCGCGATATGCTCTGTTTCACCTGAGCTTTTCTTTGAGCTTGACGGCGAGAATCTTAAATCAAAACCGATGAAAGGCACCGCCCCTCGCGGCGTGACCAATGCTCAGGACAAGCAAAACTCTCAAAATCTGCGAACATGCCTTAAAAACAGAGCTGAAAACTGCATGATAGTGGATATGATACGCAACGATATGGGACGTATCGCCAAGCCGGGAAGCGTAAACGTGCCGGCGATGTTTGAAATTGAGAAATACCCCACTGTTCTCCAGATGACATCAACAATAAACTGCCGAACAGCCGCACCGTTCAGTGATATTGTAACAGCTCTTTTCCCCTGTGCTTCTATAACCGGAGCTCCAAAGGTTAGGTCGATGAAGATAATAGACGAGCTTGAAGGCTCGCCAAGAGGTGTTTATACCGGCAGCATCGGATACCTGCTTCCGGGAAGAGAAGCAAGGTTTAACGTAGCGATAAGAACGGTAACAATAGATAAAACAATTTCTTACGCAGAATACGGAACCGGCGGCGGCATTGTCTGGGATTCAACCGGTCAAATGGAATACGAAGAAGCCGCGTCTAAGACCCGCGTTCTCAATACAAACTTCCCTGAATTTGAGCTGCTGGAATCTATTCTCTGGGAAAGCGGCGACGGCTGGCTGCTGCTCGACCGGCATATAAGCAGGCTCAAAGACTCGGCTGAATACTTTGACTTCTCCTTAAACACAAGCGAGATAAGGGCTTCGCTTGAATCTCATGTATCCGCCCTCTCTGTCGGCAGCTATAAAATCAGACTTCTGGTGTCTAAGAATGGTAAATTCCATATTCAAAGTGAAGCAATAGCTCCATCAAATATCAAAACACCGCTGCGGTTGGCAATAGCCAAAGAGCCGGTTGACATTTCAAACCCGTTTCTCTACCACAAGACTACCTGCCGCGGCGTTTATCATAAATTCAGAAATTCTGTTCCAGACTGTGATGATGTGATCCTGTGGAACGCGGCAGGAGAGATAACAGAAACAACTATAGCAAATATAGTTATAGAACAGAACGGCCGATTGTTTACTCCGCCGGTAGAATGCGGGCTCTTAGGGGGCAGCTTCCGTGCTGAGCTTCTGGAAACAGGAAAAATACAGGAAGCTGTGATAAAAACAAAAGACCTTGAACGCGCAGACACAATATACACAATAAACTCCGTAAGAAAATGGACAAAGGCTGCGTTGTCAGTCAATGATAAATCATAACTTCGCAGGCAAAACACCCGCAAAAACACATCGTAAAAGTAAAACACTTGTGCTTCAATAAAAGGGAAATCGCAGAAAATTGTTTCATTTGCTTTTCTCCGGTCTGAAAAAAACGGAAAAAACTGGAAAAACAGATATTTGTTATTAAAATCATCACCCTGAATGTTAAAAGTTATTATATATCTACATTAACGAAGATCATGAAATATTCACTTATAGACAAAATAATCGGCCTCGAAGAAGGCAAAAATATAATCGCCGTGAAAAACGTATCACTGGCAGAAGAGTACTTAGGCGATCACTTTCCGCTGTTTCCGGTACTGCCCGGGGTGTTTCTGCTGCAGGGCATGGTCGAGACGGCAAGCTGGCTTGTACGCAGCAGCCAGGACTTCTCAAACAGCATGGTACTGCTGGAGAGGGCACGAAACGTTAACTATAAGAGTTTCGCGGCACCGGGAATGTGCGTAGAGTACACGGCAGATGCCAAAAATATAGACGAGAAAAGCAGCTCATTCACCGTATCAGGCCGCAGCGGCGGCGAAGAGATAGTAAAGGCGAAAATCGACCTGCGGCACTTTAATCTCGGCGACGAAAATCCGGCATATTGCGACACTGACACCGAAATGATCGCCAAACTCAGACTCAAACTCAGGCTGCTGACACAAAATTCGTAATTTATGGCGGATTATTTCTATATCCGGCTCTGATTTTGCTGGATTTTTCCGCGTATTTGAATATATTCACTCTTTGTGTTTAAAGACTTTACAGGATAAAAATAATATTAACTTAAGAAAACTATGCGGAGGTTTTATAACCAATGGCAAAAACACGTGACGAAATCTTTGAAGAAGTAAAGGAACAGCTCGTTGACGCTCTCGGTCTTGACGACGACGAAGTAACTCAAGACGCGACACTTATGGGCGACCTTGGTGCAGAGAGTATCGACTTTCTTGATATAGTATTCCGCCTTGAGAAGGCTTTTGACATCAAGATCCCCCGTGAGGAGCTTTTCCCCGCAGAATCTGTAATGAGCAACCCCGAATTTGTTGAAGACGGCAAGCTCACAGACAAGGGTCTGGCAGAGCTGAAGGCAAAAATGCCCCATACCGACCTGAGCGGATTTGAGAGCGATCCTGACATCAACAAGATCCCGGATCTCTTTACCGTTGAGAGTATTGTAAACTTCATTGAAAACAAACTTAACGGCTAAGCCTTAAGCTGTAATAATTGAACTATTTATCAGAAACTCTCTCGTTTATCTGGAGTGGAGTTTCTGATTGTTTTTATTGCGAAATTATAATATATGCGTTGGATATGGATAGATAAGTTCGTTGATTTTCAGAGCGGCAAGTCGGCCTCTGCGATCAAGAATGTTTCACTGGCCGAAGAACACCTCCACGATCATTTCCCCGGTTTTCCGGTAATGCCCGAATGCCTGATGGTAGAAGCAATGGCTCAAACCGCCGGTATTCTGGTTGGCGAAGCCGGAAAATTCAAGGAAAAAGTGATCCTGGCAAAGGTCAACAAGGCCCAGTTTTTTAAATATGTTCGCCCTGGGGATCAGATCAGGCTCGATGCGGAGATATTATCAATCGCCCCCGAAGCGGCAAGCACGAGCGGCCGGATTAGCTGTGAAGGAGAAACCGTTGCCGAGATAAACCTGATGTTCAGCCATCTGGACAACAACATCTCCGGCAGGAAATTCCCTGAGGAAAACTTCGTTTTTACCGAAATGTTCGAGTGGCTGCTAAGAGATTACGCGGCGAGCCAAAACATAGCGGAGCAATCGTAAATGAAAACCCGAAATGTACTTATAACAGGACTTGGAGCAATCAGCCCTCTTGGCCTATCGGCAGAAGAGCTTTGGAAAGGGATATGCGAGGGCGTTTGCGGACTCAAGGAGATAACCGCTTTTGACGCATCGGGTTTTGAATGCCGAATTGCCGGCGAAGCCCCTGAATTCAAGGTGAACAAATTCGTCCCGAAATATCACCGTAAAGCTACTAAACTTATGAGCCGCGATATCCAACTCGCCGTTGTTGCCGCGGACGATGCAGTAAGATCAAGCGGCCTGATAACAAAGGCAATAGACCCTGACAACGTGAGCATTGATCCGGAAAGATTCGCAATAAACATCGGCTCAGGTATGATAAGCTGCGATCTGCCCGAGCTTGCTCCGGCCGTCGCGGCAAGCCTGGTTGACGGTAAATTCAACATTAAAGCCTGGGGCGAAGAAGGTATATCAAAGATAACCCCCCTCTGGCTGCTGAAGTACCTGCCGAATATGCTTGCCTGCCATGTCGGGATAATCCATGACATAAGAGGCCCCGGCAATAATATAACCCTCGCGGAGGTTTCAGGTCTGGTTTCTGTTATAGAAGCCGCGCAGACTATTGACCGCGGCGATTCGGATGCCGCTCTTGCCGGCGCCGCCGAAGCAAAAATCAATCCCGTTGTATTGATGCGCCAGCAGCTGCTAAAACGCTCATTTACCGGCAGTTGTGACCCTCCGGAAACAGCTTGCAGACCTTTTGACAAAAATGCCCGCGGCAGTGTATTCAGCGAAGGCGGCGGCATTGCGGTATTAGAAGATTCAGACACTGCCGCATCAAGAAACGCGAAAGTTTACGCCCAGATTGCCGGCTGCGGCCAGAGCATGAGCCTGAACAAAAAATTCGAATGTCTCGAACCCGGCGGCAAAGGCCTTGAAATCGCCGTTACCGCCGCTCTTAAAGACGCCGGCATAACCGCGGCGGAGATTGACCTTGTATTGCCGCACGGCACGGGTGTTGCCGGTGATGATGCCGCCGAGGCGGCCGCCCTTTCAAGGGTATTTGGCACAGAAGCCCAAAGAGTGTATTTCCTTCCAACCAAAAGCATGATTGGTCATTGCGGAGCCGCATCGGGAATAATTGATATTATACTTGCTTGCAAAGCCATGGAAAACAGCTATATACCCGCAGCGAAGAACTGCGAAGAAAACATATCAGGCCTGAAAATCAGTGACAAGCCGATAGAGAAAAAAATAAATTACGCCCTTTGCTGCGGCTACACATTCGGCGGTCAGACAGCCGCTGTTGTCCTGAAAAATCCGGAGGTGAAATAATGTCACACCGTATTGTAATAACAGGAATGGGAATGGTTACCCCCGTTGGCCACGACGTTGAAAGCGTGTGGAAGGCATTGCTCAGCGGACAAAGCGGCTCTGCCCTGACAACAGCCTTTGACGCTTCGACCTTTCCCACTAAATTCAGTGCAGAAGTAAAAAACTACAACCTGCGCGATCACATCTCCAGCTGCCAGGACCACTGCGAAGCCCTTAAGGGTACGTCTTTTGTACTTGGAGCAGCCGCACAGGCATGTCGCCAGGCGGGCATCGACACCGAGACGGATTCGCCTTGTGATAATATCGACAGGGCCAGACTCGGTGTCTATCTTGGCGCCGGCGAGGGCTCGGTTGACAATGACACTTTTTTCGAGTCAATTGAAAAGTCCTGGGATAACGAAAATGGACAGATGGACTGGCCGAAATGGACGGCTTACTCAAACGAGAACATGAGAGCGTACAGAGAACTTGAGCAGGAACCGAGTATGCCCTCTGCCCACCTGGCCATATTCGCCGGTGCACGAGGAGTTGTCCGCAGCTGCCTGACAGCATGTGCCGCCAGTACCCAGGCCATCGGAGAAGCGGCAATGCTTATCCGCCGGGGTGATGCGGATATTATGCTCGCAGGCGGATGCCACTCCATGATACACCCGCTCGGAGTAACAGGATTTAATCTGCTAACCGCACTCTCGAGACGCAACGACAGCCCGGAGACGGCTTCAAGACCGTTCACCGCAACCAGAGACGGGTTTGTCCTCGGCGAAGGCGGGGCTGTGCTTGTTCTTGAATCGCTGGAATCGGCAAAAAGAAGGAACGCCGCGATTCTTGCAGAGATAACCGGCTTCGGAAGCAGCTGCGATGCGTTCCGTGTAACAGATATGCACGAAGACGCCCGGGGCGGAACCGCCGCTATTATTGCTGCGCTTAAGGACGCGGGAATAACAAATCAGGATGTTGACTATATAAACGCTCACGGCACAAGCACAAAAGAAAATGACTCTATTGAAACCAAAGCCATCAAAAACGCCTTTGGCGAAAATGCTTACAAAACACCTGTCAGCAGTGTAAAAAGCACTCTCGGCCACCTGATCGGAGCCGCCGGCGCATCAGAGCTTATTACGTGCATAAAGGCGATTGAAACCGGTATAATCCCGCCGACGGCAAATTACAATGACCCTGATCCTGAACTTGACCTTGACTACGTTCCAAATGAACCGAGGAAACAGGCGGTCGTAGTCGCTGTCAACGAGTCATTCGGATTCGGCGGCCAGAACGACGTTGTTATAGTGCAGAAATACCAGGAGTAACACCATGATAGATATTAAGCTCATACGGGAAAACCCTGAAAAGTACGTCAAAGCGGCCAGAGATAAACATTTCGATGTCGATATTGACAGGCTTATGGAGCTTGACGGCATATTTCGCCAGGCAAAGGCAGACCTGCAGGATATAGCTACCGAAAAAAATTCCATCGGCAAGAATATCCCCAAGATGGCCGCGGAAGAGAAAAAAACCGCATTGGCCAGACTTTCCCGGCTCAAAGAGCAGGAATCCGAATTCAACGAAACCATAAAAAACGTTCAGCCCGAGCTGGACGCTCTTCTGCTGCTTGTGCCGCAGCCGGCAGACGATGATGTGCCGCTGGGCAAAGATGACACGGAAAATGTTGAGCTGAGAACCTGGGGGCAGATACCTGAATTCGATTTTGAGCTCAAAGACCACATGGAGCTTGGCACTTCACTTGATATTATAGATGTCCCCCGCGGGGTAAAACTTGCCGGCACAAGAAACTATTTTTTAAAGGGTGACGGCGCAATTCTGCACTGGGCAGTGTTGAGATTTGCCCTTGATTTAATGGTAGAACGGGGATATGTTCCGATGTCCGTGCCGCTGCTGATGCGCGAAGAGGCAATGCTGGGAACAGGTTATTTCCCCGGAGCCGAAGAGCAGACTTACCAGCTCGAACGTGATGAACAGTACCTTGCCGGCACTGCCGAGGTTCCGGTAACGGCTTACCACAGCGGTGAGATTTTAAATGAAGATGAGCTGCCCAAAAAGTTCTGCGGACTTTCAACCTGCTTCCGTCGCGAAGCCGGCGCCGCCGGCAAAGATACCCACGGACTCTACAGGATCCACCAGTTTGACAAGGTTGAACAGGTGGTAATCTGTAAAAATGATCCGGAAGAAAGCAGAAAATTCCATGACGAGATTCTTGCTAACTCCGAAGCGGTACTCCAGGCCCTTAACCTGCCCTACCGCGTGGTAAATGTCTGTTCCGGAGACCTTGGCAAGGGCCAGGCAAAGAAATACGACATCGAAACCTGGATGCCTTCACGCAAGAGTTACGGCGAGACGCACTCGGCAAGTAAATTTTACGATTTCCAGGCTCGCAGGCTCAACCTTCGCTACAAGGATTCAAACGGCAGAAACGTTTTCTGTCATACGCTGAACAATACAGTTATAGCCTCTCCGCGGGTATTGATACCGCTGATTGAGCTGAACCAAAACCCCGACGGAACGGTTAATATACCCGGGCCTCTGCAAAAATACACCGGCGGTAAAAAGATAATCAAATAGGCACCAGAGAACACCCGTCTCTGCTGCGGTATTAAACTTCATAGGGCAGGATGGACAGGATTGAGTACAACATTGAGCTGCTCAGAAGGCGTATATCGCCCGAACATAATATCCTCACCCATACCGTAAACAGAAGCCCGCTTTTGCTGCCCGCGGCAGGAATAACTGGCGGTATTTTATTGCATGAGTTTTTCTCAACCTATCTGCTTGCCGCTGTTGCTGCTTTCATTACAGGGCTCTTCGCTCTGGCTGTCAATAAATTCGGCACAAGAGGAATCATTGCCCTGCTGGCGGTTTCAGCCGGAATTTTGCTGGGATACGCAAGAATAGATTTTTTCAGCCGGTATGATTCCGCTGATATAAATTCCTGCAACTTCAACGAAAAGGTACCCCAGGTAATATCCGCGACGGTGCTGACCCATCCTCTGAAAAAGCCCCCGCGTAACTGGAGTTTTTCATTTGCTGATTTCCAGGATGAACGTACTTCCATCTACGCCCGTGTTAATTCAGTTTTTAACGGCACTGACCATCAGCCGGCAGACGGTAAAATCTTTGTGACACTGCCGGCGGCAAAAGGCGATCCGGTCTTTGACGCCCTTGCACCCGGAACGCATATTAAAATGAACTGCATTATGAGAAAGCCCCGTAAGCAATCCAATCCGGGGCAGTTTGATTTTGCAGGTTACCTTGCCGCCCAGAAAATAAAATACACAGCTTTCACAAATGACATAAAAGCGATTGAAATAACCGGCAGGGATAAATATTCGCTAACCAGCTTGAGCGGCGTATTCAGGACAAAGGCCCTTGAGCTGCTGGCAAAGGGGTTTGACCGCAGTGAACCGGCACTTAACATGGCGGCGGCAGTTACGCTGGGCGAACGCTCCACCCTCCCGCCGGCGATGTACGAATCGCTGAGAAAAAGCGGGCTGATGCACCTCTTGAGCCTTTCCGGCCTGCATATAGGCATGATAACCGCGATGATATGGTGGCTGGGCAAACTGTTCGCTTTGACACGAAAACAGCGGGGGGCATTGTGTCTGCTGCTGCTGATGCTTTTTATTCTGGCTGTGCCTTCACGATCGCCGGTCATAAGAGCCGCCGTTGTATGCTCAGTGTTCTGCCTTTCCGCGATTCTGGGAAAACGTGCCGTCTCCTTCAACACGCTTTCACTTGCAGCGATTATTTTACTGCTTGTCAATCCGAGAAACCTGTTTAACACGGGGTTTGTGCTGTCTTTTCTGGCGGTTGCCGGTATTCTCATTTTTTACAAACCAATCCAGAACCGGCTGGTGAGCGTACTTAAGATTGACCGGATCAACAGCCGTATCACAAGGTGGCTGTGTTATTATATCTTATCAATCTTAACAATGGGAACCTGTGCTATGATATTCGGCGCGGGGGCATGTCTGTACTATTTCTACGGAACCAACATCCTCTCGCCCGTATGGACAATACTTTCAATGCCGGTTTTCAGTATTCTGCTCTCGGCGGGATTGCTCAAAATTGCCGCGGTTTCAGTTATACCAGGGATAGAATATATATTTAACCCTGTTCTTGAATGGTGTGCTCTGATATTCAGTAAACAGCTGGAATTGACAGCTGCCATACCGGCAGGTTTTATCCAGACCGGCAGTATCAGTGCAGCTCTAATAGCGGCGTTTTACCTGTGCCTGCTGATCTTTGCATATTCCAGCCATTACCAGAAACGACTGCCCAAAAGAATCTCTGCCGGCGCTGCCCTCGCGGTCATCTTGATGATTCTTGCCGCTAAATGGACAAACTCCCATCCCAACGGGCTAAGGCTGACCGTCTTCTCTGTTGGACACGGGGCATGCTCCATGATAACACTGCCCGATGCAAGCTGTTATATAATGGATTGCGGCTCAAAAAACATAGACGATCTCGGCCGCAGTGTGATAATTAATTACGCCGCGTACAGAGACATCAAGACAGCGGACGCGGCGATTTTGAGCCACAACCACCTTGACCACGTCAACGGAATAGACGGCATTGTAAACGGCCTGCGGCCCGAAAAGATAATTGTAAACCGTTATTTTTGCGACGAAAGCAGAAGCGTTGCCCGCACGGTAATGGAGATCGGCAAAGGCATAATCAATTCACGGCCTGACGACTTTTCCGACTGCGATGCGGTTTTCAGCTTTTACTCACCCCAAAAGATTCCCGCCAACGACATAAACGCTCAGTCAATGGCGGCTGTAATCGAATACGCCGGCAGAAAAATCATCTTCCCAGGAGATATGCCCCCACAACAGCAGCGGCAGATGCTTGAACAAATCCCAGATATCCGGGCTGACATTCTCATTCTGCCTCATCACGGCTTCAGTAAGTGGGCTCAACCTTCCTTTATAGAACAGGCATCACCTTCTATTGCCATAGGCAGCTGCCGCGAATACGACTACCTCAAACGCGGATTCAAAAGTGACGGCATAACCACATTTTATACCCCCGTTAACGGCTGTATTGAGATACTTATAAAGCCGGACGGAGAAATAATCGCAGAAACGATGCACTAAAGCTGTTTCCAGGTGAACGGATCTTTATCTTTGCGGCTGATATGGAAATTCACGCCTTCTAAGCTGCCGCTCAGAATAGACTTGAGCTTTGAAAGCATAAACCTCTCCGAGACCGAATGACCAAGACAGATACAGCTCAGTCCGCTTTCCTGTGCATAAAGGGCATCATGATGTTTAAGCTCGCCGGTAATATAGATTTGGGAATCATTTTTTACAACTTCCCTTATCACGCTGCCGCAAGAACCGGCACAGACCGCCGCTCTGCTGAATTTCCCCGTTTTGCGGCCGATTATCCCGGCAGACTTACAGCCTGTCGCGGCTTTTAAACGATCAAGAATGCCATTGAGCGTGAGCGCCTTTTTCAGCCTGCCGATCCTTCCTATCCCGTACCGTTTTCTTTCTGTCTCAAGGCTGATTATGTCATAAGCCGGCATCTCATAGGGATGGGCGGTTTTCATTGCCGCCACGACGTTTGCCAGATGAGAGGCCTTTACTATTGTTTCAAAGCGGTACTCTTCAACCTGCTCAAGCCTGTCCCTGGTGCCTATAGCCGGATTTGATCCTTCAAGCGGCCTGAAAGAACCAACTCCTTCTGTGAAAAACCCGCACTCGCTGTACGAGCCTAACCTGCCGGCGCCTGCATCAAATACTGCTTTGCTGACCTTGTCAACGTACGCCGTAGGTATAAAGACTACAAGCCTGTAAAGTCCCTCAACAGAAGTATCCTCCACATACTCGCCTATTGGCGAAGTGTCTTGCAGTCCGATCATTTCTGCGAGCCCGTCATTTACCCCGCCGCAGACTACATCAAGGGACGTATGAACAGAACAGGCAGCGATATTATTTTTAATCAGCTTAAAGACTACGGGTTTATCGCCGGCAGGAGTGATTTTCTTCAGCCCTTCAAATATAACCGGATGATATGAGACGATAAGCCCGCATTTTTTGGAGGCAGCCTCCTCAGCGACCGCATCAGTTATATCAACCGCAAGGAGAACGTCTTTTACCTTCTCTCTGCCGTCACCGATAAGCAGGCCGACATTGTCCCAGGGCTGGGCGAGACCGGACGGAGCGATTTTTTCAAGCCGGTTTAAAACATCTGAAATTAGCATATCTAAACCTCTTCTTAACTGCGAGGGATGCACTCATTGCACCCTCTTTTGTTATCTTTCTTTACATTCCTGCTGCATGTGTTCACGGTATAACTGCAAAAGCTCTTTTGCAACCGGCCCGCAGACGCCGCTGCCGATGGTATGCCTCTCAACCGAATTAACAGGCATAACCTCCATGATCACATTCGTCAGGAACACCTCATCAGCTTCAAGAAGATCCTTTATAAAAAGTATATCTTCCTTTATCTGCATATTCCTGTCCATGGCAATCTTGAGAACCCGCTCCCTTGCTATTCCCGCCAGAACAGGCGTCTCGATTGGCGGGGTGTAGATAACCGAATCCTTAACAATAAAGAGATTGCTCATTGAACCCTGAGCGAGTTTATTATCCGTAGTAAACCAAATAGCTTCTGCGGCCCCCTTGCCCCTGGCCTCATTCATCGCGGCAAGCCTTTCAAGGTAGCTGGTTGTCTTGAAATGAGTTGTAGGGCTGTGCGGATTAAGCCGATTGTTTGTTACAATTGTCTTAATGCCGTTTTCATAGTATTCATCGGGATAAGGCTGGAAATCTGTGGCGGTAATAATGATTGTCGGCGAAGGCTCCTCCGTGAGAATCAGCGGGCCGTTGGTAACAGTTAGCCTGATGCGTGAATCTAACAGATGGTTTGCGTCTACAACCTTGTATATATTCTCAATAACCTCTTCCCGCTGCAGTCCGTGGTTGAATTTAAGACAGTCAAGCGAAAAAAACAGCCTGTCGAGATGATCCTTTACCGCGAAAACCACCCCGTTTAAGGACCGCATCGTCTCAAAGACTCCTGCCCCGTAAAGAAAACCGCTGTCCGATACAGGAATTTTGACATCTTCGACGCTGCATATATTGCCGTTAAAAAAGACTTTATTACTCATGATATACCCAAATAATAGCGTATTTTTTCTTCAATAATTCTTACCTCATCTGCCAGACGGAAATCGTAACTGCCGGCATCAATTCTTATTACCGGGCACTTGTTCCATTGCCTGAAAAGCTCTTCGTATGACTTTTCAAGCTCTACCAGAAAATCTTTGCCGATCTTCTTTTCATATTCCCTGCCTCGAATCTTAATCCGCTCAAGGCAGTTCTCGGCAGTATCTTCAAGAAATATCACCAAAGACGGCTCCGCCGCCTCTTTTTCCAGTGCCCTGTATTCTTTTATAAACACATCATAATCACCCGGGTCTAACCAGTGCCTTGCATATATAGGGGATTTTTCAAACATAAAATCCGCGACATAAACACGATTATCTCTAAAGCAGCTTTTTTTAAGCTGTGATGCGCTGCTTGAAAGAAAGAACAGCTCCGAATCAAGTTTAACATCATTGTTGCCCTTGTAAACAAGCGGCAAAAAAGGGTTCTTATCGTATTCTTCATGAATTAGTTCCGTGCCGAAAAGAATAGAAAGCCCCTCTGCCAGAGTTGTTTTTCCAACACCTATCGCCCCTGCAAATACAATAAGTTTGGGCCGGTCTTTCTCGAAGTAATAATCACCCCCGTTGAGCCGGTCATACATAACAGACATCGTATCGCCTGTAACAGGGTGACGCAGATGAGCCGCGATCTCGTCCATCCCCTCCATGACAAACGAACGAAGATGCATCTGGCTGTGCGGAACTGTCAGCCTTTGAGTATTGATTATCCGATCACCCCAAAGCAGGATATCTATATCAATGATACGCGGCTGCCATTTTTGAGTTGTTCTTGACCGGCCCATTTGATCTTCAATCTCTTGGAGACGGTCAAGAAGCTCTGCCGGTTCGAGGCCGGTTCTGATTCTTGCCACACAGTTGCAGTATTTTGGCGGGTTCGAGCCGTCTCTGGTCAGAGGCAGAGTATAAATAAAACTGCTTGTCTCTGATATTTCGGCATCGGCAATGCTTCTGATAAGCTCAAGAGCCCTTCGAAGGTTCATCTCAGGTTCTCCAAGGTTACTGCCCAGACCGAGAAAGATATTTGACTGCATGGCACTAATCCCATAACTGCCGCCGCACCCGGCAAGGTGTATAAAAGCCGGGTGCCGCAGCAGATTGCCGCAAAAAGTAAAAGATTATAATTTAGAAATCCGGTCCATAGCCTCTGCGACCTTTGAAGGATCGTTAAAAGCACTGAGACGAAAATAACCTTCGCCGCTGGCGCCAAAGCCGCTGCCGGGCGTGCCGACCACATTGGCTTTGGTCAAAAGCAGATCAAAGAATTCCCAGGAACTCATCCCGTCTTTAGTATGAAGCCATATATAAGGGGCGTTAGTGCCGCCGTAAATATCATAGCCGAAACTGCTCAGCGATTCGCGGATAACCTTTGCGTTGCCCATATAAAGGTCTATTATCTTTTTGACCTGTTCTTTGCCCTCGGGGGTGTAATATGCCGCGGCACCTGCCTGTGAGATGCAGCTGGCACCGTTGAACTTGGTGCTGTGGCGTCTGTTCCACAGACCGTTAACGGCTATCTCTTTGCCATCGGTTGTCCATGCCTTAAGAGCCTTGGGAACGACAGTGAAAGCGCAGCGGACACCGGTAAATCCAATGACCTTTGAAAAACTGCGGAACTCAATGGCAACCTCTTTGGCACCTTCAACTTCATATATTGAATGAGGTATGGTATCATCGCTGATAAACGCCTCGTAAGCCGCGTCAAAAAGGATAATGGCTTTGTTGGCCCTGGCGTAGTTAACCCATTTTTTAAGAGTTGCCTTGTCAGCAACAGTACCGGTTGGATTGTTTGGATAGCAAAGATAAATGATATCGACCATCTGGTCGGGCAAATCCGGCGAGAAGTTATTCTCGGCTGTGCACGGCAGATAAACTATACCTTCATACCTGCCGTCCTCACCCGCTCCGCCGCTGCGGCCGGCCATAACGTTTGTGTCAACATAAACAGGATAAACAGGGTCTGTAACAGCGATTGTATTGTCAAGGCCGAATATCTCCTGAATATTCCCCGTGTCGCATTTTGAGCCGTCACTGATGAACACCTCAGCGGGATCAAGCTCAACTCCGCGGCGTCTGAAATCGTTCTCTATAATCGCATCTACCAGAAATCCGTATCCCTGCTCAGGACCGTATCCTTTGAATGTGCCGGCGTTTGCCTGCTCATCAACGGCCTTATGCATTGCTTCTATAATTGCCGGTGCCAGCGGTTCTGTAACATCGCCGATTCCAAGTTTTATTATGTCAGCATCGGGATTGTCCTTTGCAAATGCGCTTACGCGGCGTCCGATTTCAGGGAAAAGATATCCTGCCTGTAATTTCAAAAAGTTTTCATTGATTGTGATCATGAATTAATTCCTCTTTCTTTTCTTAAAAATTAGTGCTTACATACTCGACGGCATTGTTGAAGATTGTCATGCCGTCCGCTTCCATATTCTCGGGCATACGCGTCCAGAATGGATGCTGGGTTCTGCGGATAAAACGCTCCGGGTGCGGCATAAGCCCCAGTACCCTTCCGGTGGTATCGGTGAGAGCGGCTATCGATTCCATAGAACCATTAGGATTCACCGGAAAACCGCCCTGCCCTCCGGCAGAATCCACATACCTGAAAGCCGCGTGCCCTTCTTCTAACAGCTTATCAAGGCTCTCGGGAGTCTTTGTGACCACCTTGCCCTCGCCGTGAGCTATCGGCAGATAAAGCCGTCTGCCCGGTGTTATAAAAACGCAGTTATCCGCTGCCGGCTCAAGGTAAACCCAGCGATCTTCGAATTTTGCCGAATCGTTATAGGTAATCGTAACAGAGCTGCTGCCGTCTGATTCGCTGAACCCGGGCAGAATTCCCGTTTTTACAAGTACCTGAAACCCGTTGCATATTCCGATAACCAGTTTACCCGCATCGATAAAACCCCGCACCGCATCGCCTAAGTGATGCATAACCTGATTCGCCAGTATCTTGCCCGCAGCTACATCATCACCGTAACTGAAACCGCCGGGGAATACAAGTATCTGAGCATCATCAAGTGCAGATGGGTCTTTAATGATACTGTTTATGTGAAGTCTTGCGGCTTGAGCCCCCGCAAGCTCCAGAGCTTCAACAGTTTCCTGGTCGCAGTTGATACCTGCCGCCCTTAAAACTATAGCTTTAACTTTATTCATAAATTAATTTCCTGAATTGGAATCCGTTCAAATTTTATTATCTAATGCTGCGGCTGATCTTAGAGCCATTACCATGCCAGCGGCTTTTGCCATGCTTGTTTAAATTCCATTATGTCTCCGCTGACCGCCGTCTTGCCGCCGGCGGTAATGTTTACCAATGAATTATCTGTTACAGTGCCGATATTAGCCAGAGGCAGCCCCGCCATCAGTGCTTCAAATTCTGAAGACTTATCCGGCTCAACCTCAAAAACGTACCTGCTGTTTGACTCGCTGAAGAGTTTTTTGGCCGCTGTATCGCAATCATCACTGACAGCAAGGCCGTCAAGCGAGATTTCCGCGCCAAGCTCACCGGCAAACGCCATCTCTGCAACCGCGATTGCCAGCCCACCCTCAGAGCAGTCATGGGCAGAGCGTACCAGTTTTGCCGATATCGCATCAGCCGCAGCCGCCGCGAGTTTCGGCGCCAGCTCAAGGTCAACCTGAGGAACATTCGCCCCGAGTTCACCGTTGATATAATAGTAATGAGAACCGCCAAGCTCATTTTTTGTAAGCCCCAGCACATAGATAAGGCTGCCGGGTTTCTTAAAGTCCATTGTTACACATTTTTCAATATTATCCACGAGGCTTATCGCACTGATAAGCAGAGTCGCCGGAATATTGACTTCTGTGCCGTCTGCCATCTTAAACTCGTTATTAAGCGAATCCTTGCCGGAAATAAACGGTGCTGAATACGCCATCGCTCCGTCTTTACAGGCCTGCGCTGCGCGGATAAGCGAGCCGAAAATCTCCGGCTTTCGGCAGTTGCCCCAGCAGAAGTTGTCCAGCAGAGCAATCCGGTCGCTGCGGCCTCCGACACATACCAGGTTCCGCACTGCCTCATCGATAGCTGAAAGGGCCATATGATACGGATCAATATCGCCGTACATGGGATTGAGTCCTACTGAAAGTGCAACGCCTTTCTGCGTGCCGGGTTTGGGCCGGATAACAGCCGCGTCGGAAGGCCCGTCAGTTGCTACTCCGCAAAGAGGTTTTACCACAGAACCGCCCTGAACTTCATGGTCATACTGGCGGATTATCCACTCTTTGCTTGCTACGTTATAGCATGAAAAAATCTTTTTCACAGTATCTGTATAGTCGCCGGCGGCGGCAATATCCGGCTCGCTGAGTTTGGGAGTGTTCCAGCTTGCCTGTCGGGAATATTTAGGCACACCATCGTGCAAAAATTCCATATCAAGCTCGCCGACCTGTGTATCTTCATACTTGAGCGTCAGCCTTTTGGTATCCGTAAAACGGCCGATAACTGTTGCTTCAACGTCTTCGGATGCGAATATTTCCATAATTTCATCGAGTTTTTCCGGTTTGACGGCTATTACCATACGCTCCTGTGCTTCAGATATCCAGATTTCTGTATAGTTCAGCCCCGAATATTTCAAAGGCACCTTTTCAAGGTTTACCTCAACACCGAGTTTTTCGCCCATCTCTCCGACAGCAGAACTCAAACCGCCGGCGCCGCAGTCGGTAATAGATGTATAAAGGTTCTTATCCCGGGCCTGAAGAAGTGTATCAAGAGTTTTCTTCTCAACGATAGCGTTACCAATCTGAACAGCATGAGAAAATATGTTCTCATGCTCGTGGGTCATCTGCCCGCTGGAGAAAGTAGCCCCGTGGATGCCGTCGCAGCCGGTTCTGCCGCCGACAACAACAACCAGATCGCCGGGCTGCTGATTCTTGAAACATTTGTCATTTGGAATCAGCCCCAGATTCCCGCAGAACACCAGGGGGTTAGCCATGTACCGCGGATCGAAGTAAACCGCCCCGTTTACGGTTGGAATGCCCATGCGGTTGCCGTAATCACGGACACCGCTGACAACACCTTTTGCGATGCGTTTAGGGTGCAGCACTCCCGCGGGAACATCATCAATGGCTATATCGGGCATACCAAAACAGAACACATCTGTATTGGCAACCGGCTTTGCACCAAGACCGGTTCCCATAGGATCACGTATCACGCCTCCGATACCGGTCGCCGCTCCGCCGTACGGATCAAGAGCCGAGGGGTGGTTATGTGTCTCAACCTTGAAGCAGACGGCATCTGTTTCATCAAACTCTACGACTCCGGCGTTATCTTCAAATACAGAGATGCACCAGTCCTTATTCAGCTCCTGGGTAGCGCCGAAAACTGTTTCTTTGAGCAGGTTATCATACTCAACGGTCTTGCCGTCATAGCTGAATGTTACCGCGCTCTTTAGCGTCTTATGCACGCAATGCTCACTCCAGGTCTGGGCGAGTGTCTCTAATTCGACATCGGAGGGCTCTCGTCCCTTATCGCGAAAATACGACTGTATCGTTTTCATCTCACGAAGATCAAGAAACAGATCCATATCGCCGCTGAGTCTGGTCAGCCCCTCATCGTCCAATTCAAGCAGAGGAACTGTTTTATGCTCGAGTTTATATTCCGGCGTGTGCGGGCTGGGAGGTTCGGCCTCGAGACCGTAAATAACATCTTCGATACAGTCATTGGCAAGAGCCCTGCGGGCAATAAACCGAAGCTGTTCATCTGTTAAATCACCGTAAAAAACATACTTGCGGGCTGTCCGAACCATTGCCGGTTTACAGCCCATGTCAGTTATGCCCATCGTGACTGATTCAGCTACCGGATCAGTTACACCGCTTTTAAGGTGAACCTCTATCAGGGATTTTGCCCCGCCGGTATCCGGCAGCGGCCGGCGGCCGATATAATAGTTCTCACAGACCGGATCAACCAGAAGCTCTGCCGCGACGCGGCGGGCAAACTGATCTTCAAAATCCGCATCAATAAGAAATACACGGCTGCTCTCAACCTTTTTTACAGTATCGATGCCAAGCTCTTTTATTTCATGAAGAACGTCTCTGCCGGTTACATCCGCAAAGCCTGTCCTGCTGAATATTTCATAACGCCAATGTTTCACTAAAAAATCCTTTCAGGTGATTTTAAAACACGGAATCTACGTAAATCTAAGATAAACCATTTAATGGGGTAATCATACCAGAATTGGTCTTTTTTTCAACGCCCATTCAGAATAAACGCCAAAATTGCCCCAAAAACATCATCTCTCGATGCCAACAGGGCTAAAGCAAATTATTGTTATTTTTTCGCCGCACGCAAGAACCTTTAAATCCGATATTATTCTCGTTTAAATCACTCAATATGCGCTGTCCGGTATTTCGCCGGCGAGAGTCCATGATGGTTTTTGAAATTTCTGGAGAAGTGATAAGGATCATCAAATCCGACCATTTCAGCAATTCGTTTTACCGGAAGCTCTGTTGACAAAAGCAGCTTGCCGCCGCGATTAAGTTTCAGCCGCATTATGTATTCGGAAGGTGTGAGGTTAATATAGCGTTTAAACAGCCTGGATAAATACCTTATATTCAATCCGACAGACTCGGCAACTGCCCCAACTCCTTTAAGTTCCGAAAAGTTGCGGTCTATATAATTTTTTGCTCTGAAAAAAGAATTTACGGCGGGAGAGCCATTTTCCCGGGGCATTTGATTTGCCGAGGCCTGTTCAAGAAGAACACATTTAAGATAGCAGCAGCACAACTCCTGTGAGAGCGGCGGTTTCTCCAGGCCGGTTTCCATAATTTTCATAAAAAGCTCAAAACTTCCCTGCGGGTCAGATGACTGAATCGCACCAAGACTGTTAAAGGTGGAAAGCTCAAACAAACCGGCGGCATCCTCGCCTGTAAGTGCCAGGAATATATGTTCCAGAGGATCTGACGGATCGCAAAGATAATGATGGCTTTGCCCCGGCGAGAAAACGGCTATTGTGCCGGCAGAAAGAGGGTGAACAGTACCGTTGATTTCGAGCGTGCCCCTGCCGCGAACTATATACTCTACAACATGGTATGGGTAACTGTTTCGTTTAACCTCATAATCAGCCGCACAAAGCTCATAACCGCCGCAGACGATAGCCATCCCTGGACGGTCATTCGGAGACACCTCGTAATAGAAATACTCACTCCGCTTAACAGGTGCGGCCCTGCCGGGAGCAAACTCACTTTTTATCTGATTTTTCATACCGCTTCAAGATCAGAGACCGCTGCAGAATACCTCAATAAAACTTTTATCTTAACTGACGGTCTTGTAATAATTTATTACTTTTACAATCGCTTCCTCAAGCGATACTTTCGGAGAATACCCAATCATTGCGGCCGCTTTTTCTATGGACGGTACTCTGCGCATCATATCATCAAACGGCCTGCCGTATGCCTGCTCGTAGGAAATGTATTTCTTTTCACTGCTGCTCTTTGACAACCGTATCGCCGCATCGGCAAGTGATTCGATCGATATTTCACTCTGACTGCCGATGTTGAAAGCCTCGCCCGCGGCATCTGGGCATTGCATCAGAGCAATAACACCGTCAATGACATCTGATATATATGTAAAACATCTTGTTTGCTTTCCGCTGCCGTAGATTGTTACAGGTTCGTTATTTAAGGCCGCCTTCACGAAACGCGGGACCACCATGCCGTAGCGGCCCCTCTGACGGGGGCCGATAGTGTTAAAAAATCTGGCAACGATAACCTCAAGGCCGTATTTCTGATAGAACGCAAATGCGAGGAATTCATCCACCGCCTTGCTGCAAGCGTACGACCAGCGTGAAAACCGCGTACTGCCCAGCAGCATATCGTCATCCTCTCTAAACGGTACATTTTCACTTTTCCCGTAAACCTCGCTGGTAGAAGCGATAAGAACTCGTGCCTCATTTCGTGCCGCGGCATGAAGAACATTTTCACTGCCGTGAATATTAGTCTCAATAGTCCTGACAGGCTCATCCACAATAAGCTGCACGCCTACCGCCGCGGCAAGATGGTAAATATCATCTGACTCCTTCGCCAATCTATCTACAAGCTCGACATCACAAACTGAACCCTGCACAAAAGAAAAACGGCTGTTATCTTTTATCCCGTGCAAATTCTCGATACTGCCCGTGCTCAGGTCATCAAGCGCAGTAACTTCGGCACCTTCGGTTAGAAGCCTTTCACATAGATGAGAACCTATAAAACCGGCTCCGCCGGTAACCAAAACTCGTTTTGACATATTTTATTCCATAAATTTGGGCAGTTTACATTTACGTTTACGCTTCACTGGCTCTCAGCTTCGCCTTCATAACTGCAGAATGCCCGGTTATTTTCCCATACCTTTATCCTGTGCAGACGTGCCGGCACGATCCTGTCCTTGAGAACTTTCCAGCCAAAACGTGTTATATTTTCAAGTGTAGGGTTTGCTGTTCTGAAATACTCCACATCCGCGTTGAGATTCTTGTGGTCAAGTATGCTGATAAAATTCTCATCGACAACTTTCTGAAAACTGCCGAACTCGAATTCTGTGCCGCACTCAACAGCTGCGGTTACTTCGGCAATGTAATTATGGCCGTGACCGTTGGGGTTGGCGCATTTGCCGAAGATGCGGAAATTTTTTTCATCAGAAAAGCTGCTGTTCCACAGACGGTGCATCGCGGCAAATTCAAATTTTTCGCTATAATATATCACTTTTTCAGACTCCGTGAGGTATCTTAATGTTCGATAAGGATTTAAGAACAATTTCAGGCTCAAAAGTTTTTGCGGACTGAATTTATCTTTCAAAATCTGGGCAGAGTATTTTAGCAGCTCCACAATATCACAAAAGCTGACTTCCCGGCCGTTTCTATATTTCTCACAGATTTTCTCCACAAAAACCGGCACGACATTCAAACGAACAAGCCGGTCAATATCTACCAGATTTACCACAAAACCTGTATCAGCATCAACATCTCCTCCTACTTCTACCCACAATCCAAAAAACAAACCAAGCCCCTCGCCTGACGGGCTGGAACAGTAAGAATTTGCCCCTTTAAGCCGATTTGACGAAAAGGGGTTTACTGTGAACCGAATTTCACGGGATAAACTTGGCATAAAAGTATTTACTCACCTTTTGTAATCACTTACTGTGAATTAAGCCCAGAACCTCCGCCCGGCTTCTCTGGTCACGGATGAAAATCCCGCGAAGAGCAGAGGTTACCATTGACGAACCGGGTTTATTTGCCCCGCGTACTGTCATGCAGCTGTGCGAAGCCTCTATAACAACCGCAACACCTTTGGGATTAAGGCTTTCCATGAGAAAATCAGCAATTTCAACGGTCAGCCTTTCCTGTATCTGCGGCCGTTTTGCGAAACAATCCACGATTCTGGCCAGCTTACTGAGCCCTATAACCGCATTGTCAGGCAGATAAGCAAGATGCGCCTTGCCGATAAACGGCATGAGGTGATGCTCACAGGTGCTTGAAAAAGGAATATCCTTTAAAACTACGATTTCATTGTAATCCTCATGGAATATCCGTCCGGTATGTTTCTTTGGATCCTCGCAAATTCCGCGAAAGAGCTCCGCGTACATTCTGGCTACACGGGACGGCGTATCTTTGAGACCCTCACGTTCAGGATCGTCGCCAACCGCCAGAAGTATCTCGCGAACCGCCGCTTCAATCCTGGGTAAATCAAATTTTATTTTTTTATCACTCATAAGAATTCCTGTTGATCAGCACAAAAAATCATTGAGATTCTGCTAAAACCTTTAATCTCATGAACCTGCCCGGCTGTTAAATCATGCGCTGTTTTTATGTTTTTTCTCTGCCCTGTATCTTAGATAGCTGTCGATAAAGCCATCTAAATCACCGTCAAGAACGGCTTGAACATTACCCGTCTGGTGGTCGGTGCGGTGATCTTTAACCATTTGATAGGGCTGCATTACATAGCTTCGAATCTGGTTGCCCCAGGCAATTTCACCTTTATTGCCGTAGAGTTTATTAATCTCATCGTCCCGCTTCTGCTGCTCAAGCATGTAAAGCCTTGCCCTCAGCATAGACATAGCCTCGGCGCGGTTTTTGTGCTGGCTGCGGTCGTTTTGGCACTGCACGACAATTCCCGTCGGGTGGTGTGTGATTCTGACCGCGGAGCTTGTTTTATTCACATGCTGGCCGCCGGCACCGCTGGCACGGTAATAATCGATTCGCAGGTCTTTTTCGTCGATTTCTATTTCTACATTGCCGCCGGCGTCGGGAATTACATCAATTGCCGTAAAACTCGTATGCCTGCGGCTTTGTGAATCAAACGGACTGATACGCACCAGACGGTGAACGCCCGATTCGCAAGAGAGCTTGCCAAAGGCAAAGGGACCGCTGACTTTCAATGTTATTGAGCGGATACCGGCTTCCTCGCCGGGAGTTATATCCAGTTCTTCGTATTTATAGCCGTTTGAGTCGAAATAGCGAAGGTACATCCTCAGCAGGATGCTTGCCCAGTCACAGCTCTCTGTTCCGCCGGCGCCGGCATGGATACTGAAAAAACAGTCGCTCATGTCATCGGGGCCGCTCAAAGTGCCGGCAAGCTCTATCTGTTCGCATTTTTTCTCGAGCTCCGCGATATCAGACTCGATCGACTTTAAGGTCTCAATATCTGATTCCTCCGCCGCCATCTCAAGAAGCTCTATCGAATCCTCAATGCCCGTAGTTACTTCCCTTACAGGGTTTATGACAGACTTAAGGGCACTTATCTGCGAAACTACCTTCTGGGCGGTTTCGGAGTTGTCCCAGAATCCCTGCTGAGACATCTGGTCTTCTAAATTCTTTCTTTGTTCGAGTTTAGCCGGTAAGTCAAAGCCACTCCCGGACGGTGGCGACACGGGCCTCCAGTGATTTTAAAGCATCACTTATTTCTTGTATTTCCAATGTTATCTCCGAAATAATCAGTTAGTAAAACTTACATTTTAACAATTTAATTGAAGAATGCAATGCCAGTTGAAGTTTTGCAGCTCTTGGCGCGGCGAATCTATAAACCGTTAGCTGCGTAGAGTTAAAAGAAAAAGCCCCGGATATTCTCTAATAACCGGGGCATACAGTACATAACTGAGCAAATCAGGCTTTTGCACTTGCCATAGCGTTGAGCCTCTTGGCCAGCCTCGACTTGCGGCGTGCGGCGGTACCCTTGTGCAGGGTGCTGGTCGCTGCTACCTTGTCAAGTTTCTTGACCAGGAGCCTGTACTGCTCCTTAGCGGCATCAACATCACCGGCTTTGAGAGCTTCCTCAAACTTCCTGGTCTCGGATTTGAGCTGGCTCTTACGGGCACGGTTTATGATTCTTTTCTTGGCATTCTGCCTGACTCTCTTTTTGGCGGATAATGAATGTGCCATTATCTTACCTTTCTATTATAAACTCGTTTACGTTACGACTGAGAGGTCTCTTTTAAAAGATCTTCTATTCGATCTCTGACATCTTTATAATTAAAATCAATCTGGGCTATTCTGCGATAATAACTCAGAGCTTCTTCTTTTTTGTTATTGAGCTCACACGACTTAGCATAGTTATAACGAAGCTCTTTTCCAAGCTCGTCTTCACTCTTTTCGTATTCTTTCATAGCTTCCATGAAAACGTCAGCGGCGTCATTGTACCAGCCTTTTCTGAAAAAGCAAATCCCAATTTTCGACATTGCGTTAATTTTTAATGACGGGTCTTTTCTCGCCTGCTGCAGCAGGGGTATTGCCGCGTCGAATTCACCGCTCAAAAGCAGTCTCGTACCGTAAGAATACTTTATTTTAAGGTCCGTGGGATAATTTTCACTGCAAAGCCGATAATGCTCAAGTTCAACTTCTGCAAGTTTTGTTAAAACTTTGTCAGCCTGGACCTTTAGTTCAACGTCTTCGGGCTGAGCAGCGGCCAGTTTTCTCGCCTCTTTGAGACGGTTTTTGTAGTACTGTATCGTAAGCTCACCCTGAAGCCTCTTATATGTAAAATCGGAGCTGGTTTTATACCAGTCTTCCAGAAGCTCCGTTAATTCCTCAAAAGTCTCCGGGGTGTCAATCTCGCCAAGGGCTTTTGCCAGCTTGATGCGTATCCCCTGCTCTTCGGGTTTCTTCTCAAAATCAGCACGGGCCTTCTGAAGGGATTCAATCTTGTAATCTATAGTCTTGACAGATGCATCAGATTTATGCAGCGCGTCTTGTTCGTCTTTATCCTGAATAGATTTACGAAAATCTCCCTCGCCGTCATACTTGCCGCGTTCCATCGTTGCATGAGCGGCATAAAATTTCATTTCATCAGCCAGTTTGGCATCATCCGGACGCATGCTTGCCATAAAAGCAGCCAGTTTATATGCCTCATCATACATCCGCATATTGGAGTAGGCATCACGGACGTCTCTAAGATAATTCATAGAAGGATTATCCGCCTGCATCAGGGCCTCTGAAGCCAGCTGTGCAACCCATTTTGCCGCAGGGAAAAAAGAGCCTTTAACAGCGGCCTTAAGCATCTTGACGGCATAAGTCAGGTTGTCGGGATCCTTTGCCAACAGATATTCAGAGTGAAGCATCTCGTCAAGCGGGGTTTTGCCGCCCTTTCTGCTCATCTTATCTTTCAGGCCGGGCCCTTTGCCGCCTGCCATTTTACGTTTTATCGAGACATCACGGAGTGCGGCATGACCCTCGGGAACAACATCGGGGCTTATGCGCAATCCTTCCAGGTACATCTCAATAGCATAATCAAAGTTGCCCATCTCGGCAACTTTATAAGCCTTCATAAAAAAAGTTCGCGACGCTTTATGTTCATTCTGCATAATGATATCCGAAAATTCCCGTAAACAAATCGGGATAAAATCTGTAAAATAATATTCTCTCTTTGTTTATATTAAAAACAAAATTGCTGTTTGTCAATTCTTTTACGCCGTAGAACAGATAATTTTACTTACCGTTGTCTGACACGGCTGACTTATTCATAATCGCCGGCGAAATCAACATAAGACATTGTTTTACATGCTCATACAAAACTTTACATTTAGCGGACAGGATTTGTGTAATTACCCCGCGGTATAAAAACGCGGCGGCCCTCGACCTCAAGACTTGTCCCATCTATACCAAAAACCGTGGAAATCAGATTTTTTTTGTATATATCCTCTGGAGATTCAATGTGAAAGCTGCCGCTGCTCAGCAGCATCGCCATATCACAGTACTGGGCGGCAAGATTTATGTTGTGAGTAACAATGATGACCGTCTTACCCTGCTCAATCTGCATTTTTTTCAGGAGGTCATAAATCGCAACCTGATGTTTCAGGTCAAGACTGCTTGTAGGCTCATCAAGAACCAGTATCGGAGTATCCTGTGCGATTGCCCGTGCGATAAAGACCCGCTGTCTCTCTCCGCCGCTGATCTGGTCAAGCTCTCTGTCTTTTAGATGAGCCGTTTCTGTAAGTTCCAAAGCGTGATTAACCAGATACTTATCATTTTCACCCTCAAAGCCTAAAACATTGAAAAAGGGTGTCCGGGCCATCATAACCGTTTCATAAACAGAAAAACCAAACGCCGGAACAAACTGCTGCCGGACTACCGCTATCAATCTGGCAAAATCTTTTGATTTGTATGAGCTGACTTCTCTGCCGTTGAGTTTTATACTGCCTGATATCGGCCTTAAAGCGCCAAAAAGCAGGTTTAAAAATGTCGATTTGCCCGCACCGTTTGGCCCGGCAATGGCAAAAAACATACCCTGTTTTATAAAGCATGTAAGCTCATTTATAATTTTCTCCTGCTGTCTGTATGCAAAGGAGATATCTCTTACATCTATACCTTCGCTCAGCATGAGAGTGTAACCTTTCTGGAGTAACGAATCAGAAGGGCTATAAACACCGGCCCACCCAGAATCGCGGTTATAACCCCTACCGGTATCTGTGACGGCGATACAAGAGTACGGGCAAAAGTATCCGCAATCATGAGAAAAATTGCCCCGCAGATCGCACTAAGGGGGATAAGCTGGCGGTGGTCGGGGCCAAACACAAGTCTTACTGCATGGGGCACAATCAGACCCGCAAAACCGATAAGGCCGCTAAGGCTAACCGCCGCGGAGGTTAAAACACCAGTAACGGCAAAAGCAATCAGCCGGACATTTTTAACGTTTACGCCGATAGTTTCCGCATCGCCGGCACCAAAACTCATAACATTCAGACGCGGGCTGATATACTGGAGTATAATCAGAGCCGCCGCCAGAGCTGAAAAACCTGCCATTAGTGTCGAAAACGGAACTTCTGAGATGTTGCCCATCAGCCAGAGCATCGTTCCGTAAACCTGCCGGCTCTCGGATATAGACACAAGAAACATTATTATCGCAGAGAAAAAAGCATTTATTACAACGCCTGTCAACAGCAGGTTCGTAACCTGCTTCCTGCCGGCAGCCGCTCCTACTGCCCATACTAACCATACGGAAAATAATGACCCGATAAAAGCGGATATTCCCAGACTGCTGATACCCGCAATGGCAAAATTAAACCCAAGAAAGGCTGCCAGTGTCGCCCCAAGGCCCGCCCCGCTGGAGATGCCGAGTATAAACGGATCAGCAAGAGGGTTACGCAGTATGGCCTGGAGAACTACTCCGGCAGCGGCAAGTGATGCGCCGACAAGGGCCGCCAGAAGAACACGAGGTAAGCGTATTCTGAATATGATGTCATGAGAGACATCACGGGCTTCAGGGCTTTGAACAAGCACAGAAAACACCCTGGCCGGAGAATAAAACTCCGTACCGAAACATACGCACAGCCATACAGTAACTGCCAGCAAACCAATGCCCGCTGCAAGGCGAACCGCCAAAATGTCTGTTTTAAGTGATGACATGCAAGGATTATACTACAAAAACCGCTGTTGTCTATTCAAGATTGTCCCAATTAAATTCGGGATGTATTGCACGGGCCAGAAGAGCTACAGCCTTTGCAGACCGCGGGCCCGGGCGTGAAATTATGTCAGAGTTTAAAAAATAAATATCCCCGCTCTTGA
The DNA here is from genome assembly GCF_001999965.1 of Limihaloglobus sulfuriphilus. Classification (GTDB taxonomy): domain Bacteria; phylum Planctomycetota; class Phycisphaerae; order Sedimentisphaerales; family Sedimentisphaeraceae; genus Limihaloglobus; species Limihaloglobus sulfuriphilus. The sequence continues at coordinate 1,596,335 of NZ_CP019646.1, forward strand.
CCGCGGGTATGCTTTCCCAGCGGGTAATGACTTCTAGTATCTCTTCCTTTTGCTCAGTTGTGTAGGGATTATCAGTTATTATGATTACTTCGGGCTCAATCGCCAGAAGCGATTCCGAGTTGAGCTGTGGGTATTTACCAAGCCCGCCCACTCCTGTAATACTGCCGCCGGCGTAGCGGACAAGCTCCGATATGAAAGTATTTTCTCCAACTGCCACAATAGGTCTTGGCTGAACAATGACCAAAGTTTTCTTTGGCATCAGAGACTTAGACGCTGACTTATACCTGTCAATCTCAGATTCAAGCTCTGCTGCCAGTTTAACGCCCTTTTCGGCTATGCCGCAAGCCGCGGCGATTGTAACCATTGAATCCGTTATCTGCTCTATTGTGTTAATCTTTACTACGGTGCACTTTAGCTCAAGTGCCTCCAGCCTCTGTTTCAGAGACTCGTTAAGCATAGATTCAATGGCAAATATATGGGTAGGCTTAAGCCGGACCAGTGTTTCTATATCCGGATGCAAGGACCCGATTTTTGTTATGAGCCTTGCCTGTTCAGGGTAATCGCAGTTGGTTGTTACGCCGACAATACTGCCGCCCAGATCCAGTTGAAAAAGTATCTCTGTTATACTTGGTGCCAGCGAAACAATTCTAAGCGAGCCTTTTTCAGGAGTCTGGATTTGTCCCTGTATATCAGATTCACCTTTATCGCAGCCGGAGAATAAACAAAGCAAAGCAGCCGCCAAAGACAAACAAACCAAACCTTTCATCAGAAGCCCCTGCGTTTAAACTGCTTTTCAAGCTCGTCTATCGAAAATTTCAGCACGGTAGGCCTGCCGTGGGGGCATCTGCTGGAGGACTCTATAAGTCCTTTCTGCGCCACAAGGTCTTCCATCTCATCACGTGAAAGCCGCTGATTCGCCTTCACCGCCGCCTTGCACGCCGCCATCTCCAAAATATCCTGCAGAAGCTCCGCATCATCAGGCGCAACAGGTCTGGTAATAAGCATATCCAGAAGATCGCTGACAAATTCCGCCGGCGAAACCTTCTCAAGAATCATTGGAAAACTGTGAATCGCGATGGTTGACGGGCCGAACTCTTCTATCTCAATTCCAAGTTTATCAAAAAGCCCGGAATTCTGATTAACCCTCTCAAGCTGGCTCGCTGTTACATCCAGAGTCTCAGGTACCAGAAATCTCTGCTTCTGGAGAGGCCGCGAATTCTCTCCCGTTATCAGCTCAGAGAGTTTTTGAAAAATAATCCTCTCATGCAGTGCGTGCTGGTCAATAACCATAAACCCATCACCGGTAGGCAAAAGTATATATGTATTATTCACCTGTACAGGCCCATCATAAAACTGTGAAAAACCAAGCCCGCTTTCCCGGGGGCCTTGATTTGGAAAATCACCGCTGCCGCTGCTGAGGCGGTTGGGCGTGTCTCCGACAGAAAAATCCTTAGGCGGCGAAGAAGGAAGTCTTGAGCTTTTGCCGTCTCCCGTAAAATTAAAATTCCGTTGAGTTGCGGGTTTCGAGCCGGTCTTAAAAAAATCAGCGAGAGCATCTTTGACCCTCTGCTGACGCCCCGACATCTCAGGAGACAAACCGCCGGCGAATTCACTCGCCGTCAGAGATTCGCCGCTGCCTGCTTCTACATCGAGGTCGAGGCTCATGAGTTTTTCCCTTATGACACCGAGCAGTTGCGAGTGGACAAGGTTGGGATTGTCAAACCTTACTTCTATTTTTGTCGGGTGGACATTCACATCGTACATATCATACGGCATTTGAAGAAAAATAAACGCCACGGGGAACCTGTTGGGCTCTGTCAGGCCACGGTAAGCCTCTTTTAAAGAATGGGTTATAAATCTGTCACGTATGTATCTGCCGTTGAGGAAGGTGTATTGAAATTTATTCGTTGTTCGTGATATAGACGGATGGCCAAGATAAGCGGCTATAGTCAAATCCTTCTCTTCGCTGAGAACCGGTACGAGCCCCTGTGCGATATCCTTTGTCAAAAGCACAGAAATACGTGAAACAACATCATCTCCCGCGAGAAGGTGATACAGCAGTCTGCCATTATGGGAGAGCTTCATTTCTATGCCGCAGTTTGCCAGAGCAATACGCGTGAACTGCTCAGAAATATGTCCCATTTCCGTATTTACAGTTTTGAGAAATTTCCGCCTTGCAGGCAGTTTATAAAACAGGTCGCGAACTTCCAGAGTCGTGCCGTAATCGCCGCTTACCGGCGTTACGGCTCCTTTATCTCCGCAGTCAATCTCCATTGAATAAGCGCTGATACTGTCGCGTTCGCGGCTTTTTATTTTTACCCTGGCAACAGAAGATATGCTCGCCAGGGCCTCGCCGCGGAAACCCATCGACGATATCCCCAGCAGCTCGTCCATGGTCCGAAGTTTACTTGTCGCATGAGGCTCGAAAGCCGTCTCTATATCTTCCGGTTCTATTCCGCCGCCGTCGTCGGTAACCTGTATAAGCCGCTTGCCGCCGTCCTCTACACTGACCGCGATACGGGATGCGCCGGCATCAATACTGTTTTCCATTAGCTCCTTAACAATATTTGCCGGTCTTTCGATAACCTCGCCGGCGGCGATCATATTGATCATATTTTTGTCAAGTACAGCTATTTTTGCCATTTAAATAGTTCGTGTTGCTAAGTTACTATTCTTAATGCAATAAAGTCACATAAAACGCAAACGCAATGCAAAGATGAGTTATCTGATTATCAGACTCTCGCCGGTCATCTCCTCGGGTTTTTCCAGGCCCATCATATCGAGAAAAGTCGGGACAACATCGGCAAGCCTGCCGCCGCCGCGAAGTTTACAGTTCTTGAAATCCTCATCAAAGACAACCAGCGGCACATCTCCGGTAGTATGAGCGGTGAACGGGACATCAGCCGAGCCGTCTGCCATTTTCTCCGAATTGCCGTGGTCTGCCAGCACTAACGCCGCGCCGCCAAGCTCTTTGACCTTGTCAAGTATCCTGCCGACGCATAAATCAACCGTATGACAGGCTTTAACCGCCGCTTCCAGAATGCCGGTATGGCCGACCATATCAGGGTTGGCAAAGTTGGTTACGATAATATCATATTTCCCGCTGTCAATATGTTCAAGAACAGTATCGCATACCTCATGAGCGCTCATTTCCGGCTTCAAATCGTACGTCTCAACCTTTGGAGACGGGATAATCTGCCTGTCCTCGCCCGGGAACGGCTCTTCGCGGTAATCGTTAAAGAAAAACGTTACATGGGCGTACTTTTCTGTCTCGGCACACCTGAACTGTCTAAGCCCAAGATCGCCTGTATATTCACCGAAAATGTTCTTCATCTTCGCGGGCTTGGGAAAAGCAACCGGAGCGTTTATAGTTCTATCGTATTCTGTCATGCAGACATACGTTATGTCCAGCTTTTTGCCGCGGTCAAAATTATTGAAGTCATCATCGACAAAAGCCCGTGTTATCTCCCGCGGCCTGTCGCCCCTGAAATTGAAGAAAATAACAGAGTCGCCGTCTTCTACCAGCGCTACCGGTTTGCCGCTCTCATCGGTAATGCAGAGCGGTTTAACAAACTCGTCGGTCTCGCCCTTCTCGTAGCTTGCTTTCATAGCTTCAGCGGCGCTGCCGGCTTTGCCGCCGTTGCCCCGAGTGATATTTTCATACGCCTGAACAACGCGTTCCCAGCGGTTATCGCGGTCCATGCCGTAAAAACGGCCCTGAATACTTGCAATTTTACCCACACCAATTTGAGCCATCTTTGCTTCTATCTGCTGCAGATAATCCGCACCGCTTGTGGGCGGGCTGTCGCGGCCGTCAGTCAAAGCGTGTAAGTAAACCTCGGACAATCCGTTACGTTTGGCCAGCTCAAGCAAACCGTAGAGATGCCCCAGCAGAGAATGCACGCCAATATCACTGCACAGCCCCATCAGGTGGAGCTTGCCGCCGTTGGCTTTGGCATTTTCAACCGCTTTGAGCAGTGTCTCATTCTCGAAAAATGAACCGTCCCGGATCGCAAGCGTCAAACGAACCGACTCCTGATATACAATCCTGCCGGCACCTATGTTCTGGTGGCCGACCTCGCTGTTGCCCATGGTACCCTCGGGCAACCCCACATCTTCGCCACTTGTGTGGATTAGGGTGTTGGGATATTCACTCATCAGCATATCATCTGCCGGAGTATCAGCCACTTTGATTGCATTAAACTTATCATCGGCAGGATTGGGATTATGGCCCCAGCCGTCACGAATTATCATTACATAAGGTTTTTTACGCAGTTTTACCTTTGATTCTGTCATTTTATATACCTTTCAGAGAATTATTTCGAAGTTATGCGATGTATGATATAGACATTAGCCGATAAGTCAACGATGATGACTCAATAATTACACTGATTATAAAAATGCTATTTCTAATGGCAACAGAAAATAGTATCTGCAAAAATATAAATTTACAATTGCCTTTTGTTTCCTTAGATGTTAGTATTAAATTCTCAAAAATTTATAGGTTACTAAATACATACGTTGGAGCTAAATAATGAACAGACGCGATTTTATCAGGAACTCATTGGCCGGCATCGGCATCTTTGCAGCCGGATGCGGCGGAAATAAAATATTTTCAACCGGTAAACCAACAAAAGACGCGCCAAATATACTTATCATAAACATAGACGACATGGGCTATGGTGATATGTCCTGCCACGGCAATCCCGTGCTCAATACAGCCAACCTTGACAAACTCCACGCGGAAAGCGTCCGTTTTACACAGTTTCACGCGGCTCCGATGTGCACACCAACTCGCGGCCAGCTTCTCACCGGCATTGATGCTCTGAGAAACGGCAGCCGCTGGGTCGGCACAGAAGCTGTCCATCTTCGCACAGACCTGCCGGTTATGCCTGAAATATACAGTGATGCCGGCTATGCAACGGGGATTTTCGGCAAATGGCATATCGGCGATAACTACCCGCTAAGGCCGCAGGACCGCGGCTTTGATGAAGTTCTCACATTCCCCCAGCAGGAAGTGGGAACAGTAAACGATTACTGGGATAATGACTACTTTGACGACGTTTACGAGCATAACGGAGAAAGAAAACAATACAAAGGCTTCTGCACGGACGTTTGGTTTGAGCAGGCGATCAAATGGATGGACAAAACATCCGCCGCCGGCAAACCGTTTTTGTGCATGATACCTACAAACGTCGTTCACGGGCCGTATTTCAGCCCGCAGATATACCGCGACATGGCCGACAGGCCTAACCAGCCAAAAGATGTCCAGACTTTCTATGGTAACATGATCAACCTTGATATCAACATAGGAAAAGCTATTGATTTCCTCGAATCCAAAGGCCTCCGCGAAAACACAATAGTTGTCTTCATGACAGACAACGGTGTAACAATGGGTTACGGTACATATAACGCAGGCATGAGAGGCATGAAAACACAGCTCTGGGAAGGCGGACACAGGGTGCCTCTGTTTATTAGCTGGCCAAAAGCCGGCCTGCCCAAAGGCAAAGATATACACGAGCTGGCACAAGTCCAGGATGTTTTGCCGACACTGCTGGATTTCTGTGATGTTGATTTTCCAATGCAGACACTTGACGGAACCAGCCTGGCCGGCCAGATTCGCGGCGAAAAAGAAATGCCCGACCGTGTTCTGGTTGTTCAGATGCAGCGGCGGATTCCAATAACAAAATACGATGCCTGCATTATGTGGGGGCCGTGGCGGCTGCTCAACGCGATAGATATTGACCCCCATGAAAAACCTGATAAGCGGGAAATGTACAAAAAACGCCGACAGAACATGGAACAGGTATATCTTGAGCTCTACAACGTGGAAGACGACCCGCATCAGGACAACAATGTCTATGACAAACACCCCGAAGTTGTCGCTAAAATGAAAGCAGCTTACGAAAAATGGTGGCAGGGTGTACAGCCCGATATAAACAAGATGACCCATGTTATAATCGGTAATGATGCTGAAAACCCGTCAATGATCGCCTGCACATCGTGGGCAACTACCTACTTTACCCAGAAAAGTGCGATTTTAGAGGGTAGAAAATCAAACGGCTACTGGAACCTGATAGCGGATCAAAGCGGCCAATACGATTTTGAGCTGTGCAGATGGCCCAAAGAAACAAACGCTGCCCTGCAGGACAAGGTTGACGTTAAATATACAGACACATTCCCTTACGGCCCGGGCAAAGAAGGTACCGCCCTGCCGATTGCAAAGGCGAGAATACAGGTCAACGATATTGACCGAACAATTGATGTCAACAAGGGCGATAAGGCCGCGAAATTTACATGCAGGCTGAACAAAGGCCCTGTAAGGCTGAAAACATGGTTCTACGACAAAAACGGCAATGAGCTCTGCGGAGCCTATTATGTGTATGTTACACGCAGATAGCGGCTTAGAGTATCCTGTAATCTTCAAGTACGCAGCGTATTTGCTCGGCTGACTGAAACTGAACAGATTTCATGCCGGTTGCTATTGCACCCTCAACGTTTGCCGGCAGGTCGTCGATAAACAAACACTTTTCAGGCGGTTTGCCGACATTGGCGGCCGCGGCGAGATAGCACTGTTTCTCCGGCTTGCCGAAACCGATTTCATAGCTGAGAGTGGGCTTATCTATCGCCGCCACATGCGGGTATGTGCTCCGTAGGTGGTTCCAGTGCAAAGGGTCTGTGTCAGAGAGGAGCCCGAGAGCGGTTTTGTTTTTTAAGTCATAAACAAGCCCCTCCATCCCCGGCATAGGCAGAAAAATATCGCACCACAAACCGCTGAAAGTTTCAAAATCCAGATCAAGCGAAAACTCGCCGCGTACTTTCTTATAGAACTCATTCGGAGTAAGCCGGCCTGTATTATATTCCCTTATAACTTTATGGTGCATAAGTTTATGCATCAAGAGCCCGTCATCGCCGGCGAGCAGTTCACTGAAAAAACGAAATATCCCACGGCTGGTATCGATATCTACCAGCACCCTGCCAAGGTCAAAAATAACCGCCTCAATGTCTGTTTTGCTGTCTTTCATAATCTCTCTATCGAATTCGCCAATAAGTTGTTAAAAACTGATTGTAAGCTCTTTAAGCAAAAACCGCTATGGAAATCACAAAACAGGCTCAAAAGCCTGCTTATTGTCAATTGTTCATTATCCATCGTTTATTGAATCATATCATAGATTTCTCCGATTGAAAGCCTGTAACACTTTTATTTTTCAAATGTAAAGTCCTTAAATAAAAACACTTGCAAATAAAAAGAGTCTCAACCCCTTTAATTTACTCAACCGAGACGGTTGACCTACTTATGGTCATCCGCCCCTTGTTGTCATAATAATACATCCAGGGATAATCCATCGTATTGTCGTCAATAATAAACTTAAAAATAAAATATAAGCAACTGTAAAACATCAACTTATAAAACAAAGAATCTCAACCCCTTTAATTTTCCCCATGACAGACAACGGTGTAACAATGGGTTACGGTACATATAACGCAGGCATGAGAGGCATGAAAACACAGCTCTGGGAAGGCGGACACAGGGTGCCTCTGTTTATTAGCTGGCCAAAAGCCGACCTGCCCAAAGGCAAAGATATACACGAGTTGGCACAAGTCCAGGATGTTTTGCCGACACTGCTGGATTTCTGTGATGTTGATTTTCCAATGCAGACACTTGACGGAACCAGCCTGGCCGGCCAGATTCGCGGCGAAAAAGAAATGCCCGACCGTGTTCTGGTTGTTCAGATGCAGCGGCGGATTCCAATAACAAAATACGATGCCTGCATTATGTGGGGGCCGTGGCGGCTGCTCAACGCGATAGATATTGACCCCCATGAAAAACCTGATAAGCGGGAAATGTACAAAAAACGCCGACAGAACATGGAACAGGTATATCTTGAGCTCTACAACGTGGAAGACGACCCGCATCAGGACAACAATATCTATGACAAACACCCCGAAGTTGTCGCTAAAATGAAAGCAGCTTATGAAAAATGGTGGCAGGGTGTACAACCCGATATAGACAAGATGACCCATGTTATAATCGGTAATGATGCTGAAAACCCGTCAATGATCGCCTGCACATCGTGGGCAACTACTTACTTTACCCAGAAAAGTGCGATTTTAGAGGGAAGAAAATCAAACGGCTACTGGAACCTGATAGCGGACAAAAGCGGCCAATACGATTTTGAGCTGTGCAGATGGCCCAAAGAAACAAACGCCGCCCTGCAGGACAAGGTTGACGTTAAATATACAGACACATTCCCTTACGGCCCGGGCAAAGAAGGTACCGCCCTGCCGATTGCAAAGGCGAGAATACAGGTCAACGATATTGACCGAACAATTGATGTCAACAAGGGCGATAAGGCCGCGAAATTTACATGCAGGCTGAACAAAGGCCCTGTAAGGCTGAAAACATGGTTCTACGACAAAAACGACAATGAGCTCTGCGGGGCGTATTACGTGTATGTTACACGCAGATAGCGGCTTAGAGTATCCTGTAATCTTCAAGTACGCGGCGTATTTGCTCGGCTGACTGAAACTGAACAGATTTCATGCCGGTTGCTATTGCACCCTCAACGTTTGCCGGCAGGTCGTCGATAAACAAACACTTTTCAGGCGGTTTGCCGACATTGGCGGCCGCGGCGAGATAGCACTGTTTCTCCGGTTTGCCGAAACCGATTTCATAGCTGAGAGTGGGCTTATCTATCGCCGCCACATGCGGGTATGTGCTCCGTAGGTGGTTCCAGTGCAAAGGGTCTGTGTCAGAGAGGAGCCCGAGAGCGGTTTTGTTTTTTAAGTCATAAACAAGCCCCTCCATCCCCTGCATAGGCAGAAAAATATCGCACCACAAACCGCTGAAAGTATCAAAATCCAGATCAAGCGAAAACTCGCCGCGTACTTTCTTATAGAACTCATTCGGAGTAAGCCGGCCTGTATTATATTCCCTTATAACTTTATGGTGCATAAGTTTATGCATCAAGAGCCCGTCATCGCCGGCGAGCAGTTCACTGAAAAAACGAAATATCCCACGGCTGGTATCGATATCTACCAGCACCCTGCCAAGGTCAAAAATAACCGCCTCAATGTCTGTTTTGCTGTCTTTCATAATCTCTCTATTGAATTCGCCAATAAGTAAAAAACTGATTGTAAGCTCTTTAAGCAAAAACCGCCACGAAAATCACAAAACAGGCTCAAAAGCCTGCTTATTGTCAACTGTTCATTATCCATCGTTTATTGAATCATATCATAGATTTCTCCGATTGAAAGCCTGTAACACTTTTATTTTTCAAATGTAAAGTCCTTAAATAAAAACACTTGCAAATGAAAAGAGTCTCAACCCCTTTAATTCAGCCCGTTGTCATAATAACACATCCAGGGATAATTCATCGTATTTTCGTCCTTCATAATCCGCCTGCCGGATATATATAAACCGGAACGGCTGAGCTGCTTATTGTCAATTGTTCATTATCCATCGTTTATTGAATCATATCATAGATTTCTCCGATTGAAAGCCTGTAACACTTTTATTTTTCAAATGTAAAGTCTTTAAATAAAAACACTTGCAAAAGAAAAGAGTCTCAACCCCTTTAATTCCTTCCTGGTTGATTCTTACAATAGGCGTATGACCCCAACCCATCCCGATACTGCTTTCGCGGCGAATAGGGGTTATTCCAGTTGCCGTCGGGGTTGATGCCGTGTGGGTCTTTTTGCAGGAATCTTCCTATTTCGGGGGAGTAATAGCGGTTGCGGTAGTACATGATCTGGAGATTGCCGGAATCGAGCGTGTCGAGCCGCCTGCCGGTGAAGGTGTATTCATTGCCGAAGCCGGAAGCGGAGCTTGTCACATCGTCTGCCGTGTAGAAATTCCCATCTGCACCTGCCGCAAAAATCTTCGGATCGCCGTAGGAGCTGTATTCAACCCGTTCAGTAACGGCGAATGCCGCAGTGCTGCTTGCAACTGCCGCAACTGAATACAGGTGGTCACGGAAGAAGAACTCATAGTTTGTACCGTCGCCTGAAACGAATATCTCATCGATATAGCTGCCGTACATGTGCCAACGCGTAAAGGCGTAAGATGAATCAACTTCCTGCGTTACCTGGGCTTTGTCGTTATAGTAGTACATACGTGTATTCGCTGTTGTTATCAGATCGTCCTTTTTGATCCGCCTGCCAAGGGCATCGTAAGAGTATTCAACAACACCTGTGGTGCCGCCGAGCCCCTTGCTGATATAGATCAGACGGTTTTCGTAGTCATAAGTATAGGTATAACCTGCCTTATCGCCGGTAAGGCTGCCTGCATTATCATATGAAATCCCCTCATTGTCAATAGAATTATACTGGAATTCGCCTCTTGCGAGGTAGAGAATCGTGATAAATCGAGGCGTGAATTTTATTATTAAGCGTCGGGCTGAAAGGTGCGACCTACGCTGCGAATTATGGAATAATTGGACAGGATTACAGGAATAACAGGATTTTATTTAAGTATTTGATTATTCTTAACTTGTGAATCTTCTCCATTACCTTCAATACCTTCATGGTAAATAATAATCGATTATATTCTCCGTGGCCTCCGTGTCTTCCGTGGTGGATTAAAGCATTTGAGCCGCAGAAAACAGGCATTAGGCAACAGGTAAGAGCGGCGCCGCCTCGCTGCGCTCGTTGTCGCGCGCACTCCAAAAGGCGGTTTGTTGGTTTTGCAGGCGGGTGCTGTTGTTCGGAGCAAATTCGTGAATTTGCTCTACAATGTTGTCGTTGTCGCTCACTGCAAAGGTTTGAGAGACGCATGCAATGCGTCTCTACCGGGGTGCGAAAATAGAGGTCGAAGTATCTTTGTTTTATATTGATCATTATTCCCCTGTAAGTATATGTTTTTTCTATACAATCCATTTTTGGCTTGACAAATAAGGCAAATCGTATAACTTTAGGCAAACCTAAAAACATAAGGCAGACTAACAAATGATAGAACAAGAAAAAATTAAGCTCAGTGCAAGCCTCGAAGATTACCTCGAGGCAATATTCTTCATTCAGAAAGACAAGGGCGCGGCTAAACCCCGCGATATCGCCGAAAGGCTCGATGTTAAGGCCGCCTCCGTTACCGGTGCGCTGCAATCACTTGCGGAGAAGGAACTTGTCAACTACGCTCCGTATGATGCGGCGACTCTGACCGAGACCGGCAAGACAATTGCGGAGAAAATAATACGCCGACACAGGATTCTTTCGGACTTTTTCACGCTTATCCTCGGAGCAGACAAGGAATTAGCCGAGGAAAACGCATGTAAACTTGAGCATCATATCTCGCGAGAGCTGCTTGAAGACCTCGTAGAGTTTGTCGAGTTCACTGCCGCATGTCCCCGCGGCGGTGAGGACTGGATCGAGAAATTCCGTCAAAGATGTACCACCAAAGAAGATAAAGACTGTGTGGCCTGCATAGAAGAGTGCCTGCCGGCCGGCCGCCGACACGGGCACGGCCACGGCAGAGATGCCCAACTGACGACATTAAAAGAGATTCTGCCGGGGATGCGGTGTGTTGTCCAGAGGGTAAAGTTCAAGAAATCAATTACCCACAGACTTATTGAAATGGGAATCGGCCGCGGAACTATCATCGAAGTTGTGCGGACTGCCCCCTTTGGCGACCCGATAGAAATAAAGGTCAAAGGCTACCGGCTTTCAATCCGCAAACAGGAAGCCGAGAATATTCATGTTCAGATATTGTAGAGGCAAAACAGAAGTAAACCCGAGAACAACATTAGGATATCCAGAATCATGAAAAAAATAACAGCAGCAATAGCCGGCAATCCCAACAGCGGCAAAACAACTCTTTTCAACGCCCTTACCGGTGCAAGGCAGCATGTGGGGAATTACCCTGGGGTAACGGTAGAGAAAAAAGAAGGCTCACGGATTTACAAAGACTGCCAGATAAATTTCATAGATTTGCCCGGGACTTACAGCCTCACAGCACACTCGATCGAAGAAGTCGTTGCACGTGACTATATTATAAACGAAAACCCCGATGTCGTTGTGAATATCATAGATGCTTCAAACTTTGAGAGAAATCTATACCTGGCAACACAGCTTCTTGAGCTTAATGTACCGCTGATACTTGTTTTGAACATGGCCGACGTTGCGAAAAAACAAGGCTACTCGTTTGATACTGAAAAGCTGGGCAGTTTTTTCAACGCCAGGGCCATTTTGACTGTCGCTTCAAAAAGCGAGGGAATAAATGAACTGCTCGATTCAATAATCGAAAAGAGCCAAATCCAGACAGAACAAACTCCCAGCCCTTTGCAAATTCATTACGGCGAAGACATCGAACGGGAAATAGATAAACTTGAAAAACTCGTTGATAAAAAACACCCATTCGCAAAGAAATACGGAGCCAGATGGTTATGCCTGAAGCTGCTCGAAAAAGATGAGCAGATAATCGGGCTCAGTCAGAACAGAGAAATCCTTAATGCGGCAGAGCAGAGCATTTCTCATCTGGAGAAACTCTACGGCGACAGCCCTGAAATCCTGATAGCCGAAAAACGCTACGGCTTTGTGTCAGGTGTATATGAGGGGGCAGTCGTGCACACAGTGCAACACCGCCACCAGATCAGCGATTTGGTAGATAAAGTCCTGCTCAACCGTGTTCTCGGCCTGCCGATTTTTATAATAATGATGTACTTAGTGTTTAAACTCACCTTCTGGATTGGCGCCCACCCAATGGTCTGGATCGAGACAGGGTTTGCTTATCTAAGCAATTTCATCAGCGGCCTGTGGCCCCAGGGCTCAGAAAATGCCGTCAAATCACTAATCGTTGACGGTATCATAGGCGGTGTCGGCGGGGTTGTCGTCTTTCTGCCGAACATTGTGCTGCTGTTTTTGGCCATCGCGATCCTTGAGGATTCCGGTTATATGGCAAGAGCGGCGTTTCTGATGGACCGGATAATGAAAAAAATCGGGCTTCACGGCCGCAGTTTTATACCAATGGTAATCGGTTTCGGCTGCACGGTTCCCGCCATAATGGCAACAAGGATACTTGATGACCGTAAAAGCCGGCTGACGACAATAATGGTGCTTCCGCTGATGAGCTGCGGCGCCAGGCTGCCAATATACACCCTGTTCATCTCCGCGTTTTTTGCAGTCAGATGGCACGCCATGGTGATGCTCATTGTTTACATGATCGGCATACTGATTGCCATCATTCTATCACTTTTGCTCAGGAAGACACTTCTTAAGGGCGAGAGCGGAATTTTCCTTATGGAACTGCCGCCCTACCGTATGCCGACCATCAGGGGAATGCTCACCCATGCCTGGGAAAGGAGCTGGCTCTACCTTAAAAAAGCAGGAACGGTGATACTGGCAATATCGATTGTCCTCTGGTTTATGACCACATATCCAAAGGCATCAGAAGAAAAACTCTCAGGGCTGAGCGAGCAGGATATCCAGAAAGCCCAGCTGCAAAACTCTATCGCCGGACGAGTCGGCCTTGCGATGGAACCGGCAATAAAACCGCTTGGTTTTGATTACCGTATCGGCACAGCACTTATTGGAGCACTTGCGGCAAAAGAGGTCTTCGTCGCCCAGACGGGTATAGTTTTCTCGATAAGTGATTCTTCCGGCGAAGAATCGCTGACATTGAGAGAGAAATTAAGGGCGAATTACACGCCTCTTCAGGGCTTTTGCGTGATGCTGTTCTGCCTGATAAGCGCTCCCTGCGCGGCAACACTGGCAATCTGCCGAAAAGAAACGAACTCCTGGGGATGGGCTCTGTTCCAGTACCTGGGCCTAACGGCGATAGGATACACCGTAACCCTGATCGTTTATCAGACGGGCAGCCTGTTTTTAGGGTAATTTCGTCTGTACAGGTTCAACTTGTAACGCAGGGTCACTGACCGGCATATTTCACGGGATCTTTTAAACCGGCTTCGGCAAAGCCTTTAAGGCGGAGTTTACAGCTGTCGCAGCGGCCGCACGCCCAGCCCTCGGGACTTGGATTGTAACAGCTGTGGGTAAGGGAGTAATCAAATCCCAGCCGCACGCCCTCAGCTATTATCTGCGCCTTAGTCATGTTTATTATCGGTGTATGGATAGAAAATTTCAGCCTGCCCTCAACCGCGGCGGCGGCGGCGAGATTTGCGGTTTTCTCGAACGAGTCGATAAACTCAGGTCGGCAGTCAGGGTAACCGCTGTAATCAGTGCTGTTTACGCCTATAAAGATATCCCCCGTGCCTAACACCTCTGCCCATGCCGCGGCGAAGCTGAGGAAAACCAGATTACGCACGGGAACATAAGTTATTGGAACGGCTCCACCGGCGATATCTATTCGGTCGAGCGGAACATCTATTTTCATATCTGTTAAGGCAGAGCCTCCGAGCTGTGCGATATCTATATCTACAAACCGATGCCGCGTCACATTATGAAAAGAGGCAACCCTGCCGGCGGCTTCAAGCTCGACGCTGTGCCGCTGGCCATACCTGAAAGTAAGAGCATGGCACTCGTAACCCCGGCTTTTAGCAATTGTTAAAACTGTACCGGAATCAAGTCCTCCGCTCAGGAGAACAACCGCTCTTTTGGTCTTTGACTGCATCACGAATCCAGAAAATACTTAACTAATCTCTTGTTTAATGATATAATAAATTTTACTGTAATTTTGAAATTCTACAAAAACAATTTAGTTTGTGAAACTTTAAGATTTTAATAAATGATCCGTACTGAAAATTGAGAGAAAAATATGAGTGAAAAAGTAAAACTCGAACTGTTTGAAAACCCTGCTCCTCAAAGAGATTACACAATAACAACAAAGGTTCCGGAATTTACCAGTGTCTGCCCGAAGACCGGCCAGCCGGATTTTGGAACCATAATCATAGAATACTGCCCGGACAAACTTTGTATCGAGCTCAAAAGCCTGAAATACTATATGCAGAGCTTCCGCAATAAGGGCATTTTCTACGAAGCCCTCACCAACGAGATGCTTGATGACCTTGTTGACGCATGCAAGCCGAGATGGATGAAAATCACATCAGAATTTACACCCCGCGGCGGCATATCAACTGACGTAACTGTAATTTATACAAAGGATTAAACAACCATGAAGCGTATCGCATTTATCCTGATGTTTTCTGCTCTGTTACCGGCAGCCGCTTCAGCAGAGCAGCTTGGCGAGATTTTTGACCGGCACACACCTATCGTAAAGGCCTACCAGAAAGTCCAGGACTCTGTTGTAAATATCTCCGGCACTCAAAGTTACACATCCGGAGGCGGCTTATATGACTTCTTCTTCAGTCCCCGCAGGCAGCAGCGGCATACACGAAAAGTTGAGCTTGGCTCCGGCGTTGTCGTTCACAGTGACGGGTATATAATAACAAACTCTCACGTTGTGCAGGGCCAGGAAGAGCTTCATGTAACATTCTACAACGGCAAAGAATACACCGCGGAAATTATAAGCGCAGATATTGAAAGTGATCTGGCTTTTCTAAAGATTGAATCAGACGAGGATTTTGATGCCATC